>CAZNNH010000020.1:0-32151 GCA_964574335.1 uncultured Acidobacteriota bacterium
CTCGCCAACCCTCCTCGGGCGGCCCTTCCTGGGCCGGCGGGCGCCGTGGGTGGTGCGTGCACTCATGCGATGTCATTGATGAAATCATATGATTACACGTGTGTCAAGAGCTTTCGTGCGAGAGGCCGAAGCGCGCCGAGATGGTGCCGAAGGTGAGGCCCGTCGACATCATCAGCGTGCAGTACCAGCGTTCCTGCGAATCCCTTGGATCTCCGCTGGGACTTCTCGGCTCGCCCAGGCGCATCGTTTCGGCAAGGACCGTAGGGGCTGAACCGGAAGCCCTTCACCAGCGGAGACGGTGGTGAAGGCCCTCGAGGCGGGTGAGCCGGACCCGATGGGCGGGGGCTTGGTCTCATCGAAGGGGGTGTCGGGGGATCCGGAGAGCGACCCGGCGACCCAGGGGATGGACGACGGTACCCGGGCTCGGGTTGTGGCGGCTCTGCGCGAGGTCCTTGGTGGAGGCTCTGGGCCGGATGGTGAGGCGTCAGGCGAACGCGGCCAGGCGGGCCACGGGGCGGCCGGTCGAGGCGGCCCTCCGCCCACGATCTCGGCCAGGTCGCGCCGCTCACTGTCGCGCAGTGGCGCCAGCAACCAGTCGTCGATGGCGGTCAGCTCGAGGCGTGCGATGCGGTCCTAGGTGCGGACGTAGGATCCGTCGCCGCGCGCCACAGCGAGCTGCTGGAGCAGTCGTGGCAAGCGGATGTAGGCGGCGTTGTGGCCGCGGCGCCGGCCGCGCTCTGTGGCTAGTCGTAGGCGATCTGCTCTGCCCCGAGCGGCGCCAACCCCCTCGACCACTGCGGCCCGGCCGGCGGCACGCAGCCCGACACCGCGGAGGCCACCAGGTTGTCCTCGGGATCGCCAGGGATGTCCGGGCCCCATCGGCACAGGTACCGCTCGAAACGCCTGACGGCCCTCTCCAGCACGTCACCCACCTCGCTGACCCGGGTGGTGGGAACAGGCGGTCGGTTCAGGGAATGAGCGGTCGTCCTGGGGAATGAACGGTCGCCTGAGGGAACGGGAAGACGCGCCGCCTCCGCCTCAGTGCAGATGCGCGTTCGGGTTGGGGGGCGGGAGCCGGGCGAAGGCAGGGTGGTCGGGCGACCCGCGGGTCAGCACGATCGCGTAGAGGAACAGGGCGAAGCTGGTGGCGTGGCGACCGTTGACGGCCACGATCGGCGTGCCGTCGGGGTCGTAGGGTGCGGCGCCCTGGACCGCCGCACGACCCGCCTGGGCCGAGAGCCCCGGCGTGTGGAGGCCCGGGTAGAGCAGCAGCAGGCAGGTCACGACCGTGGCCGAGGCCGAGGCCGCCAGGCCCCGCGGGGCGTCCGGCAGACCGGCAGTCTGCCAGCCGAACAGCGTGATGCCGGCGTGGCCGGCCAGCCGTACACAGTGATGGCTGCCCCGCATGTGGTGCGGCCATGGTCGAGAAGCGGTGAACCGTGCAGCTTCCCGTGAACGGAGAGATCGCCCTTCCGTCGGCCACGCACCTGCGCTGCCCGAGATGTCACCAAGTGATGCTGCGATACCAGGACGCGCGACGGCTGGGTGAAGAGGCCGTCGCGCCGGGTAGCCCTCCGAGCGATTCCACTCGACGAGGCCGATCTCGATCCGGTTCTTAGCGCTCCAGACCGAGGAAGCGCTCCCAGGCCGCCCGTGGCGACAGGACGGTCACTGGCCCCCGGCAAGCCGCCGGGAAGTGCCTGAGGTTTCCGGTGACGACCGTCGCCGAAGGGGCGCGAAGGGCGACCTCCGGGAAGATCACGTCATCGTCGTCGGGGGGAGATCGATGGGCCCAGGGCATGGCGGTGACATGCTCCTGGAACTGCAGGATGGCCAGGAACGCCTCCCGCCGCGCTGGTTCGATTCCCAGCCTGGGTCGCGCCAGCACCTCGCGGTACTCGAGCTCGACCCGGTCGTCGAGGCCGAGTCGCAGCCGCCGCCCCAGAAGCAGGTCAACCAGTCGTCCCGGTGGCCCCAAGGGCGACAGCAGACCTGATACCAGGACGTTCGTGTCTAGCACCCATACGGGTGCGTCAGCCACGCTGTGTCCTGCGTGCAAGGGCGCGACGCGCCGCTTTGATCTCCTTGTCGATCTCGGCCCGCGTCAGGCCGTCCGAGCTTTGGTCCCTGGCCTGGGTCCGGATGGCTCGGACTGCCTTGCGAGCCCGTGCGAACACGAGCTCCTGCATGTCCTCGAGCAAGGTGGCATCGCTGGTCGGAACCATGATGCTCCGTGGGACCCCATCCTTGGTGATTACGATCGCGCCCTCCCGCTCGAGGTCTTTCCAGACTCTTCCGGGGCTCGCTGCGAGCACTCTCGACGCCACGGTCTTCATGCACGACGATTGCACATGGAATCGTCGTGCGTCAAGCCCCTCCTCGTCGGGATGTGGACCAGGCACTCCTGGTGCTCGAATGCTCGTGCTTGCCAGCGACCTGCCGTTTCCGGACTGCATCTGCGATGTCCCGCGCGTGGCTCGAGCCATCATCGACGCGGATCAACCGCAGCTCGCTGGCAGCACGTGGCTGCGCCCGACTCCATGGCTGCTTGACGCCCAGGACCTGCGCTACCGGCTCCGTTAGGCCGCGCGTCAGGCCCAGCTCGAGCTCTTCCAGTACGGCGGACCCCGGCTCGGCGAGCGGTGGGGCACCTCGGTCGCTTCGCCCAGCGCGGCCAGGTAGCGGGCAATCCGGCTGGGCTCCTCGAGGACCCCCAGCAGCCTCATGCGCCCCCCGCAGGAGGGGCAAGATAGAACATCCCGGCACCCCCGCGTAGCGAACCGTGTGCGGGCGTGGTGGCGGCACGCCGGTGGCCAGCCGCCACAGCAGAGATGGCGGGTCCATGTCCACCGCCACCGTCCCGTCGCTGCACGCCTTCTTCAAGATGATCCGCACCAGACCGTCCGGGCGATGCTCCAGCCGCTCCTGCCCGATAGGCGGGCGCAGCACGTCGCCCACCTCGCTGGTCTTCAGGTGCCCGGAACCCCACCAGTAGAGCTCGCCGGATCTGCCGCCGCTGCAACTTCCGCCGGCTCTGTTTCCCTCGGGAGTTGTGAGTCGAGGGGGTGGGAACAGGCGGTCGGTTCACGGAATGAGCGGTCGTCCTGGGGAATGAACGGTCGCCTGAGGGAACGGGAAGACGCGCCGCCTCCGCCTCAGTGCAGATGCGCGTTCGGGTTGGGGGGCGGGAGCCGGGCGAAGGCAGGGTGGTCGGGCGACCCGCGGGTCAGCACGATCGCGTAGAGGAACAGGGCGAAGCTGGTGGCGTGGCGACCGTTGACGGCCACGATCGGCGTGCCGTCGGGGTCGTAAGGCGCGGCCGCCGCCACGTCCTCGTCGATCTGGGCATGGGTCTCATCGGCGGCGGCGCACGCCTCGAGCGGATGCCGGCCTTCGAGCGGCGCGGCCAGCTCGAACACCCGCTCCGGGGTGAGCCCTTCCTGATCCTCGAACAGCTTCCGGGAGAGGTCCTTGTAGCCCTCGCGACCTTCCAGGCAGATCCGCACCTCGGCTGCCAGGCAGCGAACCGTGGGCTCGCCCTGGGCCGCGATCATCGGGTTGCAGGCGCCGTCCAGCGGGAACTGGCGCGAGTCGACGCTGAAGCTGCCCGGGGGCAGGTGCTCGCGCAACTGGTCCAACGTCTCGTGGAGGTCAGCGCAGTGGCCGCACAGCGCGTCGGTCCACTCGGTGATCCGCACCGGCGCCGAGGCGGGGCCGTCGAGGCTGCGGGGGGGCGGCAGCTCCTGGGGTGTGGCGTTTCGGTAGATGTAGAGCGAGTCGCTCAGCGTCTGCTTGAGGCTCGGGGCGAGCGAGTCGACGAACTGCTCGAGGTGGCGGTCGGTCTCCGGGTCGCCGGCGCCGGCCGAGGCCGCGGCCTCCTGGACGGCCGCCCGGCCCGCCGCCGCCGAGAGCCCCGGCGTGTGGAGGCCCGGGTAGAGCAGCAGCAGGTAGGTCACGACCGTGGCCGAGGCCGCTGTCGCCAGGCCCCGCGGGGCGTCCGGCAGGCCGGCTTGCTGCCAGCCGAAGAGGGTGATCCCGGCGTAGCCGGCCACCAGCACGTAGGTGCCGAAGCAGCCGAGGCACACGGCCCGCTCCGAGGCGCTGACGGCGAGCATCACCACCACCGTCACCACACCGGCGGCGGCCACCATCCGGATCGCCGAGACCACCGCCCCCGAGATCGGGCGATGCTCGGCGAGCCGCCAGAGGCCGAGCAGCGGCAGGGCGCCCGCTACCAGCCCCCACGCCAGACCCCAGCCGGCCACCGGGAGACCGCTCCACCGGTGGATCGCCGAGGCGAAGGTGGAGTCCCAAACCCGCGCGCAGTCGGCGGTGGCGCCGAGGGTGCAGAAGGGGACACCGCCTCTGCGGCTCAGCAGCAGCTCGGCCCACAGCACCAGCGCCCACAGCGCGCTCAGCGCACCGAGGGCGGTGGCAGCCGCAAGCGAGGCCGGGCTCACCGCTCGCCTTGCCTCTGGCGGCGAGCCGTTCTTCCCCCCGGCCCTCGTCTCCCTCTCGCTCACGGCGTCAGCGTTTCAGCACCAGACGCAGCCCGGAGCTGCCGGCCGGGATGTCGTCGAGCGAGGCGTGCGGGTCGTTGGGGTCGCGCGTTCCCGCGTCCCCGTCGGCGTCGGCCCGCACCTCGATGTGGGCGCGCTCGGGAATCGGCTCGCCCATCATCGACTGGGCGGGACCGATCCGGAAGGGAAGCGGGAAGGACGTGGCCACCATCCGGCTCACCGCCACCGGCGGTCCCTCGGCCCCCTTCTCGCGCACGGTGATGAAGACCACGGTCCCCGGCGCCACCTGGCCAGCCAGGGCCGGGTCTAGCTCCACCACACCCGAAAGCCCTGGCCCCTCGTCCGCCGGGTTGGCGGCGGGCGCCGTATCGGCGATCGCCTCGGCCGCAGGGTCCGGGCGCAGCGCCGCGTGGGGGTTCTCGTCGCCGGTGGCGGGCTCGGCCTCGGCGATCGGGCTGCTCGACATCTGCTGCCAGAGCGAGTCGAGCACGTCCTTCTGGTCCGGGAAGCGCTGCTTGGCGGCTTCGATGTTGGCCTTCGCCTCCTCCCGCCGGCCCAGGCGGAGCAGCACCAGGCTCCGGTGGACGTGAGCGTCGAACAGATCCGGGGCGGCGCCGAGCGCCTGGTCCAGCATCTCCAGGGCCACGTCCGGCTGCCCCATCGCCAGCCTCACCAACGACTGGTAGGTGAGCCCGTGGGGCTCCCCCGGTTGCAGCTCCAGCACCTTCTTGGTCTCGTTCCAGACCCCCATCAGGTCCTGGCGGGTCAGCATCAGCCGGGTCAGGGCCAGGTGGGCCTCGACGTCGTCCGGGTGCTGGTCCAGCCAGGCGCGGATCTCGGCCTCCTCGGCTTCATCCATCCCCGACGAGGCCCCGGGCGTCTGACCGCCGGTGGCCGAGCTGCCGGCCACCCGCTCCTCGGCCGAGCGCGAGACGAAGAGGAGCATCAGCCCGAGGACCACCACCGAGCCGGCACCCCACACGAACCCCTTGAGCGCCGGGTACCGGGCCAGCCACCCCGCCTCGCCCTCCGGCACCTCGTCGGCGGCCCTCTTCCTACGCGCGGACCGCGCCGCCGTCGCACGCTGGGCTTCGAGGTCGCGCAGCACTCGAGCTGCCGCGAGCTCGAGCGCATAGCGCTCCCGGGCGAGCTGCTGCGGGGTTCGCTTGGCCTTTGTATCCTCGAGCTCCCGGAGCTGCTGGATCAGCTCGTCGCGGCGGGCCTCGAGGTCCAGGGCGGGCGGCTCGTCGAGGGTCTTGGCCGCCTCTCGGCCCTTCGAGAGCAGCCGGAAGACCAGCAGCGCGCCGAGGACCAGCCCGGCCCCCAACACGCCCAGGCTGGTAACCCAGTCGATGGGCGGGCCCGTCATCGGCGGCCCCTGCCTTCTGGCGAGAGGCCGCCCGGCCAGCCGTAGGCCAGCTCGCGCACCTTCAGCAGGTGCGCCGCCAGCTCGGCATCGTCCGGCAGCGTGTCGGGTCCCGGCGAGCCCTCGTCGTGCCGCGCACCGGCGCTCGAAGCCGGCGCCTCGACGGCCGGGGCACGGGCGGCGGCGCGCGGGGCACGAAGCGCCCAGGCCACGATCCCGCCGCCGACCAGCAGACCGGCGAGAGGCGCCAGCCAGACCAGCCAGTTGACGCCGCGCAGCGGTGGCTCGAGGCGGACGAACTCGCCGTACGACTTCTCGAAGTACGACAGGATCTGCTCCTCGTCGTAGCCGGCCGCCAGCAGCTCGCGCACCTGGTGCTTCATGTTCTGGGCCATCCCGGCCGGGGAGTCGGCCACCGAGAGGCCCTGGCACACCGGGCAACGCAGGAGGGCGGTCACCTCGTGGGTGCGCTTCTCGAGCGCGTCCCCGGCCAGCGGCCCGACGTGCGGCGGCCCCACCGCCGCCTCCACCGCCGCCAGGTCGGGGGCGGCAGGCACGTCGATCTGGGGTGCCGCCACCGAAACGACCGCGACCGCTACCAAGGTCGAGACGAGGAGCCCGGCTCGGCCGATCCGTCTCATCGTCCCTCCTCTGCCCCACGCATGGCCTGGCGGAGCTGGGCCGAGAGCGAGTCCGGGTCGAGCGGCCCGACGTGCTTGGCCATGATCGTGCCCTGGGCGTCGATGAAGAACGTCTCCGGCACGCCGTAGACGCCGTAGGCGATGGCCACCTTTCCCTCCGGGTCGAGAAGCGTCGGGTAGGCGCTGCCGCGCGCGCTCAGGAACGCCCGCACCTGGGGCTCCTGGTCCTCGTAGATCACGCCCAGGAAGTGGGCGTCGGAGCCCACCGCCCTTGCGGCCTGGGCCAGCACCGGGTGCTCCTGGAGGCACGGCACGCACCAGGTGGCCCAGAAGTTGATCACCACCGGTCGACCGGCCAGCCCGGCCAGCGAGATCGGCTCCCCACCGCCGATGGGCGAGAGCGAGAACGGCGGCGCGGGACGCCCGATCAGCGGCGAGTCGACCTGTGCGGGGTTGCGCCCCAGATTGGCGAGCAGGAGACCGATCAGGGGGAGCACCAGCAGCAGGCCTACGACCAGCACCTTGCGGTTCACCCCGCGACCTCCGTCGCCGGGCTGGGCGTGGCCACCGTCGGGGCAGGGCGGAACCTCGGGCCCGAAAAGAGCGCGATCACCCCGCCCAGACCCATCACCAGGGTGGCGGCCCAGATCCACCCCACCATCGGCTTGAGCAGCGCGTGGAGCCCCAGGCGGCCGCGGGCCGGGTCGATGCTCAGGATCGACAGGTAGAGGTCGCCGCCGAAGGAGGTGCGGACGGCCGGTGTGCCGATGGGCTCGCGCTGGGTCGGGTACTGGTTCATGGAGGGCGACATGGTTCCCAGGCTGTGGCCGTCACGAGCCACCTCGATCACGGCCACCTGGGCCACCCGGTGCGGCTCGGCGCGCTCCTCGACTCGGACGAAGGTCAGCGTGTAACGTCCCAGCTCGGTCGACTCTCCTTCTCGAAGCTGGACCTCGGTCGAGGCACCCATCGTGCTGCTGACGGCGATGGCGATGAAAACCACGGCGGCGCCGCCGTGGACCAGGTAGCTTCCCAGCCGTCGCCGGCCCCGCTGGAGGAGCGCCGTCCACAGCGCGCGGCCCAGTCCCTCCTGGTAGCCGCGCATACGTTGCCGCGCCGGCAGCCAGAGCTCGGCCAGGGTGACCTGCAGCGTGTACCCTCCCATGGCCAGCGTCACCAGCGTCCAGGGATTGCGGACCCCGAGGGCGGCACCGACCAGGAGCAGCACCGCCGCCCCAGCCAGCGGCGGCACCAGCGCCCGCCGAAGCTGGGCGCCGGTGACCCGGCCCCAGGGCAAGGCCGGACCCACCCCCATCAGCAGCAGCAGGGCCACGCCGAGCGGCACCACCATACGATCGAAGTAGGGGCGCCCCACGCTCATCTGGACGTCGCGCAGCGCCTCGACCACCAGCGGGAAGACGGTCCCGATCAAGACGGTGAAGGTCAGGAGCACGAACACCAGGTTGTTGAGCAGGAAGGCGCCGTCCCGGCTGATCGGGTGCTCGAGCTGGCCTTCCGCCTGGAGGCTGTCGATCCGCAGCGAAAGAAGCGCCACCGAGAACAGCAGGCTGGCCGCCAGGAAGACCAGGATGGTGGGGCCGATCGCGCTCTGGGTGAAGGAGTGCACCGAGTTGAAGACCCCCGAGCGGGTCATGAAGGTGCCGAGGATGGTGAGCAGGAAGGTGGCCAGCACCAGGGTGCTGGTCCACCCCTTCAGCACCCCCTTGCGCTCGGTGAGGATCGCCGAGTGGAGGGCGGCGGTGGCCGTCAACCAGGGCAGCAGCGAGGCGTTCTCGACCGGGTCCCAGGCCCAGTAGCCGCCCCAGCCCAGGACCTCGTAGGCCCACCAGCCGCCCAGCACGATGGCGATGGTCTGGAAGATCCAGGGCACGAGCAGCCAAGTGCGCAGCGGCCGCACGAAGTCGGGGCCCAGCCGCCCTACCCACAGCGCGGCGCAGGCGAGGCCGAAGGGGATCGTCATCCCGACGTAGCCGGCGTACAGGAAGGGGGGGTGGATGGCCATCAGCAGGTGGTTCTGCAGCAGCGGGTTGGGGCCTGGGCCATCGAGCGGGGGGCTTTGCACGGTGAGGAAGGGCTGGGCCGGACCGGAGAGCAGGAAGCTGAAGAAGGCGCCGGTGGCCAGCCAGACGCCCACCGCCAGCGGCATGTGCTGGAGGTGCTGGTGACGCTCCAGCCAGGTGGCGGCGGCGATGTACACGCCCAGCACCGCCCCCCAGAACAGGATCGAGCCCTCGAGGGACGACCACAGGCTGACCACGCTCACCCAGGTGGGCGACAGCCGCGAGCCGACGTGGGCCACGTAGCTGACGCTGAAGTCGTGGCTCAGCAGGGCGTACACCATCAGCAGGTTGGCGGCCAGCATGGTGGCGGCATAGGCGTAGGCGAGTCGGCGGGTGAAGGTCCAGGCGAGGGCCAGCGGACGGCGGCCGGTGGCGAACGCGATCAGGGCACCGGCGCTGGCCACGAGCAGCGACAGCAGGATCAGGGCGCGGCCGAGGGCGGGGACCATCAGGGCTTGTCGTCCAGACCCTTGGTGGTCTCGATGAGCATCTTGATGTCGGTGTTGGTGCGGGCCTCGTCCGGCGCCCGGTACTCGTTGTCGTGCGACACCATCAACCGCCGGCCCTCGAAGTAGCCGGCCCGGCTCATGGTGCCTTCGACCACCACGCCGATCCCCTCGCGGAACATCTGCGGGGGGACGCCGCTGGCCTTGACGTGGACCGAGGCCTGGCCGTCGGTCACGTCGAACTCCAGGCTCGAAGCGCCGGCACCTTCCTGGACCGAGTCGTCCGCCACCAGACCGCCCAGGCGGATGGTGGCACCGATCGCCTTGTCGCCGGCGGCCTTCAGGTCGCTGGGACCCCAGTAGTAGACGAGGTTCTCGCCGATCCCGCCATAGGTGATCACCACGAAGGCCAGGCCGGCAACGACCAGCGCCCCCACTGCGAACCACCGGTTGCGGCTCGAGGAGACGGGGACGGCATTGGGCCGCGTCTCGGCGGCCGGGTTGACGTCACTCATGGGTTCAGACCTCGGTCTCACGGCGGGCCTCGCGCTCGCGCCTTCGGAGCTCGGCACGATAGCGGACGACGATCGAGGCCGCATAGCTGATCAGCACCAACGCGCTCACCACGTAGGCGAGCCAGACGAACTCCCAGCCCCCGGTCAGCACACCCGTGATCACCGGGCACCTCCCGGCATCGCCGCGGGGATCGACGGCGTGAGCAGCGGTGGGGGCGCAAGCTCCGCCTCTCGGCGCAGGCGGGCGAGCCGTGCCCGCAGCAGGATCATCCCGGAGACCAGGAACAGCACGCCGAACGCGTTGATGCGCAGCGGCCAGTGGAACGCCCGCGAGACGGTCTCGGGGGTGGAGAGCCCCTGGTGAAGGGTGTTCCACCACTTGACGGAGAAGTACACGATCGGGACGTCGACGTAGGCGATGATCACGGCCACCGAGGACCAGACCGCCCGCTTCACCGGGTCGTCGACGAACTGGCGCAGCGCCAGGATCCCGAGGAAGGCGAAGACCATCACTGCGGTGGTGGTCAGCCGCGGGTCCCAGTCCCACCACACGCCCCAGGTGGGCTTGGCCCAGGTGGCGCCCTGGGCACACAAGAGCGCCGAGAGCACCACCCCCGCTTCGATGCCCGCCTCCAGGCGGGCGTCCCAGTGCCACCCCCCGCGCAGCAGGTAGGCGAGCGCACAGCCGAAGGTGAAGGTCAGCACCAGCATGGCGTTCCAGGCGGTCGGAACGTGCACGTACATGATCCGCTGGACGTCCCCCATGTGGGTCTCGCGGGGGGCGAAAAACAGCCCCCAGACAGAGCCCCAGACGAGCAGCAGCGTCCCGAACGCCGCCAGGGCGTACGCCGCCCTGGGGCTGTCACTGGCTCTGGATGCGGACACTCAGTCCTCCACCACCCGCTCGAATAGCAAGCCGGAAAGAGACCAATATATCAGGTCGAAGGCGACCAGGAGGCCGACCCAGGACCCCTCCTGCCCCATCGGGTCTCCCAGGATCAGGAGCGAGGTCGCCTTGACCGCCGACAGCAGCACCGGGACCACCAGCGGGAACAGCAGCAGCGGCAGCAGGGTCTGGCGGGCTCGGGCTTGCGAGGTCATGGCCGCGTACAGGGTTCCCGGAGCCGAGAGGCCGGCCGAGCCGAGGATGATGACGCCCAGAAGCGGCAGCAGGCGCAAGGTCCCGGCGTCGTAGAGCACCACCATCAGCGGCACCAGGCCGACGCCCACCAGCACCAGTTGCAGGGTGTTGGCCAACGCCTTTCCATAGTAGAGGGCCCGCGGGTCGGCGGGGAGCAGCAGCAGCCCCTCCAGGGCTCGGTCATCCATCTCGCTCTGGTAGCTCTCGGCCAGGGTCAGCGTCGACGCGAGCAGCAGCCCCAGCCACAAGAAGCCGGCCGAGTACTGGCGCAGGGCTTCCGTCTCGGGTCCGATGGCGAAGGAGAACAGCAGCAGCGAGGTGGCGCCGAAGATGAGTATCGCCGCCACCTGAGCGCGACCGCGCCATTGGAGCAGCACGTCCTTTCGAAGTGCGGTCCAAAGCCCACGCATCAGGCCGAGCCCTCGGGCAGCCCGGCCACGTCGAGGATGCCGGCCTGGGCCAGCCTGGCGGCGGGCCCGCTCCAGACACGGCGGCCGGCCTCCAGGACGATGGCGTCGTCGCACAGGGGACCGGCCCGCTCCAGCAGGTGGGTGGCCAGCAGCACCGTCGCGCCGCGTCGGCGGAGCGTCTCGAGGAACTGGTCCACCAGCCGAAACCCCGGCGGGTCGAGCTGGCCGTAGGGCTCGTCGAGCAGCACCACCGCCGCCTCCTGGAGCAGCACCCGGCAGAGGCCCAGCCGCTTGCGCATGCCCGCCGAGAAGGTGGCGGGGGCGTCGTCGGCGCGATCGGCCAGGCCCACCTCGTCGAGCAGAGGCAAGAGCCCGGTGCGGTCCGCCGGCCGGCCGAGGAAGCGCGCCGCCACCTGCAGGTTCTCGAGGGCGGTCAGCGAGTCGTAGAGGTGGAGGCGATGCGTCATCAAGGCGATCCGGCGCCGCACCTCGGCCTTCTGGCGACGCAGGTCGAAGCCCTCGATGCGCGCCCAGCCGTGGTCGACTCGGATGGCGGTGGCCAGGATCCGCAGCAGGGTCGACTTGCCGGAGCCGTTGCGCCCGGCCACCATGGTGACCGAGCCACGGCGAGCGCGAAACCCGACGTCCAGAAGCGCCCAGCGGCGCCCGTAGCGGCGGCACAACCCCTCGGCCTCGACGGCCACTGCCGGCTCTGACATCACCCTCGATCTTCGCCGCGTCTTGGAGCAGCGTCAAACGCGGCGGCCGCACCGCCGCATGCTAGAATCCGTTCCGGACCATCAGGATCAGATCATCACCGAAACCGCCAGGAGGCTCGCTGATGGCGAAGCTGCGGTTGATTCCGTCTTCCGGGGAACCCCTCGAGATCACCGGCGACGACACGCTGATCGGCCGCGACCCGAGCTGCGACATCGTGCTTCCCGACGGCTCGGTCTCCCGCCGCCACGCCCGGATCCAGCGCCGGGAGGGGGGCTGGGCCGTGGTCGACCAGGCCAGCGCCAACGGGACCTTCCTCGACAGCCAGCGGGTGGCGGACGCCGGGCTGCGCGACGGGCACGAGCTGCGGGTGGGGGCGGTCCCGCTGCGGGTCGAGATCGAGACCGACGGACCGGACCTGGCGGCGACCGTGGCCGCGTCCGAGGCGGACATCGAGGCCACCGTGGTCGCCGAGGCGCCCATCAGCGAGCTCGAGGACGTGCTGGACCAGACCCCGCCGTACGTGGCGCCGAGCGAGCCACGCTACACGCTTCCCTCGTCGCCCCCCCCGCCGCCGCCGGCCGTGGGCCTCGGCCCGCCGCCGGGGGTCTCGTCGGCGGTGGAGGGTCCCGTCGGCCCGGCGCCGGGCGGATCGATGAAGAAGCCCTTGATGTGGGTGGCCGGAGGCTGTTGCGGCTGCCTGCTGCTGATGGCCATCGTGGCCGGCGTCATCGGCGGCTTCGTCTACTTCGCGAGCCAGGAGCCGGCCAAGGCGGTGCGCGCGCAGCTTGCCGAGATCCGCACCGGCGAGCTCGAAGCCGCCTTTCAGCGACTGGACCCGCCGTACCAGGTCGAGCTGTCGTTGCCGGGCTTCGAGCAGTTCGTGGCCTCGCACCCGGCACTTCGCGACAACGTCGATGCCAGCTTCAACCAGCGCACCATGACCAACGACCGCGCCATGCTGGCCGGGGTGCTGACCTCGAGCTCCGAGCAGAGCGAGGAGGCCCGCTTCGAGCTGCGCCACCGGAGTGGGGGTTGGAAGATCACGTCGATCGAGATCGACGGCCAGGTGGCGGGCCCGGAGTGAGGACAGGCCCGCTCCGGCGAATGAGACATTGAGCGCCGACTTCCCTGAGCCCGTCGAGGTCCGCCACGAGCGGGGCGCCCGGCGTCTGGTGGTGACCTGGGACGATGGCCACGTCTCTGCCTACCCGGTCGACGATCTCAGGAGCTTCTGCCCTTGCGCCCTCTGCCAGGGGCACGGCCCGACCACCCAGCACCTCGGCCTTCGGGACCAGGAGCTGGTCCGCCTCGAGCCGGTGGGCAACTACGCCCTCTCCATGACCTGGGGCGACGGCCACGACACCGGGATCTACTCCTTTCGGTTCCTGAGGGACCTGTGCGGCTGCCCGGACTGCGGAGGGCCGAAGCGCTAGCCCCCCTCACTTCATCCGCGCGCCCTTCTCCTCGGTGGAGAAGATCCAGCCCACCACCTTTCCGGGCTGGATCTGGCCGCCTTCGCCCCAGAACGGCCGGTCTCGCAGGAAGCGTGACGAGCTGTCCCGCCGGGGGATCGCCTCGAGGGCGGCCTCGATCCGCTCGAGCCGGTGCTTCCACACCGACATGTTGGCTTCCCGCAGGTCGACCCAGCCCGCCTCCGCCCAGGCCTCGAGCGCCGCCGGCGTGGTCGCGTGCCGCTGCTCGGGCGAGGACACGGGCGGGATCTTGATCTCGGGGCCGCGCAGCAGGCGGCCGTTCGGCAGCAGGATCGGGATCCCGATCGAGATGATCTCGCGGCAGCGTTCCGGCTGGACGGCCAGCTCTCCGAGGCAGCGGGCGAGCTCGGCGGCGGGGGTCTCGCGCACCCGGCTCATGGTCCCGAAGGCCCGGCGCAGCAGGTCGGCCTCGAACAGCAGCTTGGAGAGCCGGGGCGGGCCGAGGTTCTCGAAGGCGACGCTGTGCACCTGGTGCTGGTCCTCGAGGGCGCGGAGCTTCTCGAGGGCCCAGTGACGCATCAGGCCGGCCCGGTAGGTGGGGCCCATCACCGCGTTGTCCAGGGCGTTGATCACCTCGTGGCCGGTGTTGCCCCCCTTGAGCTCTTGAACCACCACGTCGGCGATCTCCTCCGGGGTGACGAACTCCATCTGCTCGCCGGTGGTGATGGCGCTGAACTCCTCGAGGGAGAAGACCCCGTTCTCGCCGGTGTCGATGAAGACGCTCTTCAACGTCTCGCCGGTGGGGCGGCCGCGCTCCGGGTCGATGGGCTGGAACGGCTCGCCCGGCCGAAGCTCCTCGCCCTGGGCGTCGTCCGGATCGAAGAGCAGGACCGGACGGCCCCGCCGCAGGACCTCGCCGAAGCCGATCCGCTTCCAGGCGATGGCGGCGGCGGGCTTGATCTCCTTGGTGATGGGGCCGCCCGGGGTTCGCGCCATCAGGAACAGCAGCAGGGTGTGAGCGCCGGCCAAGGCGCTCTTGGAGAGCAGCACCCGCGAGGGGCGCTCCTCGGAGTGGGTGTAGGGGATGTTGAGGCCCATGCCGCCGGTCCCGGAGGTCCCGATCTTGAGGTAGGCGTGGGTACCGGCCCGCACCATGGCCAGATAGAGGACCTGGACGTGGCGGATGAGCTGGGGGATGTAGTCGGTGGCCAGCAGGGTCTCGAGGCTCCGGCGCAGGTCGGCGCCCGTCTGGAGCGCCTGGTAGGCGATCTGGCTGGTGCGGTAGACGTCCTGGTAGGCGATCCCGGTGGCGGTGTTGACCGCATCCACGATGACGTCAGGGCGCTCGCGGGTGACGAGCTGGTAGAGGTAGTACTGGGAGGCGGATTCCTCGGTCAGCGGCCGAATCAGGCTCTCGATCAGGCGGGCGCGCTGATCCACGTCCTGGAACAGCTCCGTCCGGGGCCGATCCTTCACGTCGGCGAAGGCGAAGACGTCGCCCCAGGCGGGTTGCAGTCCGATCCCCTGGCACTCCGTCACCAGGCTCGTGACCGCCTCGTCGGCCTCCTCCCGCTTGAGCGAGAGCAGGATCATCCGTGCCGGGCGCTCCACGATCAGGCGCCGGGCCACCGCCTGTCCGACCAGGCCGAAGCCGCCGAGGATCAGGACGCTCTTGCCTTTGATGTCCACGGTTGCGCCTCCTGCGGGCGCCTTCTGTGCTTGCCGTCGCGGGAAGACGGAGACAGGATGAGGGCTGGGCGTGCCCGCCCGGGCAGTCTATACGGGGGCTTGCCCAAGTCAACCGGAGGCGCGTCCGTGAACGTCAAGGACCTGGAAACGCTGCTGCGGCAGGTGAAGGACGGCTCGCTCAGCACGCAGGCGGCGGCCGAGCGGCTCAAGCTGCTGCCGTTCGAGGACCTGGGTTTCGCCAAGGTCGACCACCACCGCGCCCTGCGCCGCGGCTTCCCCGAGACGGTGTTCGGGGCCGGAAAGACGCCGGAGCAGATCGCGGCCATCGTCGACCGGATCGCCGAGCGCGGACACAACGTGCTGGTGACCCGCACCGGCACCGAGGCGCACCGCCTGGTCTCGGCCCAGCGCCCGGAGGCCCAGCTCCACGAGCAGGCGCGCTGCCTGACGCTGCTGGTGACGCCGACCGAGCCCCTGCCCGGCCGCGTCGCCCTGGTCTGTGCCGGCACCTCGGACGTGCCCGTGGCCGAGGAGGCCGCCGTCACCGCCGAGTTCCACGGCGCCCGGGTGGACCGTCACTACGACGTGGGCGTGGCCGGCATCCACCGCCTGCTGGACCGCGCCGCCGCCATCCGCGAGGCCCACGCCGTGATCGTGGTGGCGGGCATGGAAGGGGCGCTGCCGTCGGTGGTGGGGGGGCTGGTCGAAGCCCCGGTGATCGCGGTGCCGACCAGCATCGGCTATGGCGCCGCGTTCCAGGGGCTGGCGGCGCTTCTGGCCATGCTCAACTCGTGCGCCTCGGGCGTCGCCGTGGTCAACATCGACAACGGCTTCGGCGCCGGCCATCTGGCCGCCATGATCCTGCGTACCGGCCTGCGGGACCGCGCGCCAGGCGCGACGCCCAGCGCCTAGCCGCGGAGCGCGTTGGCGCTCAGTCGCGCAGCGGCTGGAGCTCGACCGGCAGGTCCACGGTGCCCTCGCCCCGCCGCACCGTCACCGTCACCCGGTCGCCCACCCGGTGATCCAGCAACACGCTGGTCAGCTCGTCGCCGGTGCGCACCGGCTCGCCGTCGACCGCCACGATCACGTCGCCCAGCACGATGCGCCCTGCCGCGTCGCGCCGGGTGGGCTGGATCCCGCCCTTCTCGGCGCCGCTGCCCGGCGAGACCTGGAGCACCAGCACGCCCTCGAGTCCCATCCGCCGCATCGCCGAGTCGGTGGCCACCGAGACCCCCAGCCCGGGCCGCACTACCTTCCCGTGGGCGATGAGCTGGGGGACGACGTTGTTGACCGTGTCCACCGGGACCGCGAAGCCGATGCCGATGTAGGCCCCTCGCGGGCTGTAGATGGCGGTGTTGACGCCGATCAGCCGGCCCGCGCTATCCAGCAGCGGGCCTCCCGAGTTGCCGGGGTTGATGGCGGCGTCGGTCTGGATGACGCCCTTGATCGGGCGGTTGGTGACCGAGGCGATCTCGCGGTCGAGGGCGCTGATGACGCCGGTGGTGAGGGTCTGGTCGAAGCCGAACGGGTTGCCGATGGCGAACACCTTCTGACCCACCTTGAGGTCGCTGGAGGTCCCGACATCGATGGCCGGGAGCCGTTCGCCGGGCGCGTCGATCCTCAGCACGGCCAGGTCCTTGTCGGCCTCGTAACCCACCAGTCGGGCGGGCCAGCTCGACGAATCGGCCAGCGTCACCTCGGCGCGCTGGGCGTCCTGGATCACGTGGAAGTTGGTGACCACGTAGCCCCGCGAGTCCCAGATGAAGCCCGACCCGGTGCCCTGGGGGATCTCGAAGACGTTGAAGCCGAAGGCGTCTCGCCGCAGCGCCACGCTGGTGATGTAGACGACCGACGGCGAGACCCGCTCGAACAGGCCGATGGTGGCTTGCTCGTCGGGCTCGAGGCGGCCACGGGCCGCGACCGGCCTCGGCGACGCGTCCTCAGAATGGACGGTCGACGGCCAGGGGCGGGCCAGGCCCCAGCCGATGGCAAAGCCGCCCAGGGCGGCGGCTAGCAGGATGACTCGAAAGGGTTTCCAGGACATGGGGGCCTCCGCCCCAGAATCCTACTGCGGGCCGGGGCTTCCGGCCAGCCCGGCCGCCGGGCTTTCGACCCCCAGATGACCCAAACTTGACAAAACCGTTGATGCTACTCATCTTCTAGGAGTCCTGCTCGGCCTCTCAGCTCCGGGCGGCGGGCGAGGGTCATGGGCGGGGCGGCACCCGTGTCCCTGGTCCCGAAGATACAATCCATGAGCTACTTACGTCGACGACCGGGGTCGAAGTGCGGATCGGGCCGGCGTTGTCTCGCCCTCCCGCTGGGAGGCCGTCTCTGCTAGCTCTGTGAACGGTAACTCCTTCCGGACCCTCGAGTTCGAAGCCATTCGTGCGTTGCTGCTGGGGCACGCCGGATCTGCGCCCGGTCGACGGCGGATCGAGGCCCTGGCGCCGAGCGGCGACCCGGCCGCCGTTCGAGAGGGGCTCGCGGTCACCTCCGAGGGGCGAACCCTGCTCGAGAAGGTCGGGCGCCAGCCCTACCAGGACCTGCCTGAGGTCGACGGGACGCTGGCCAAGGCCCGCATCGAGGGGTTCCTCCTGGAACCGCTGCAGCTCCTCGACATCGCCTCGTTCACCGAGGGAGCGGGCGAGATCGCCCGGGTGGTGGCCCGTGCCGAAGGCGCGCCCCGGCTGTCGCGCCTGGCCTCCGAGGTCCGCGACGCCTCGCCGTTGGCCACCGCGATTCGCCGCGCCGTCCTCCCGAGCGGCGAGCTGGCCGACGACGCGTCCCCCGCGCTCCTCGAGATCCGCCGCCGGATCGCCCGACTGCGCCTCCGGCTGCACTCGGTGATGGAGTCCTACCTGCGCGGGAAGGACGCCGACCGGCTGCTGCAGGAGAAGCTGATCACCACCCGCAACGATCGCTACGTGCTGCTGGTCCGGGCCGAGCAGCGCGGTCACCTCCAGGGGGTGGTGCACGGCAGCTCGGGCTCCGGCGCCAGCCTCTTCGTCGAGCCGATGCCGGCCGTGGAGCTCAACAACGACATCGTGGCCCTGGGCGAGGAGGAGCGTCAGGAGATCGTCCGGATCCTGCGCGACCTCTCACGGCGCGTCTTCGAGGCGGTGTCGGAGCTGCAGCGCGCCTCCGAGCTGCTGGGCGAGCTGGATGCGGCGCAGGCTCGCGCTCTCCTGGCTCGCGAGATGGGCGCCAGCTCCCCCGAGATCGTGACCGAGCCGGAGCTCGAGCTGAAGGACGCCCGCCACCCCCTGCTCGAGGCCAGCTTCTGCGAGCGCCTCGGCTTGCCTCACCGGTCGACTCGATCGCCGGTCCCGGTCACCCTGCGTATCGCCCGCCAAGCACCGGTGCTGGTGATCAGCGGACCCAACACCGGCGGGAAGACGGTGGCCCTCAAGACGATCGGCCTGCTGGCCCTGATGGCGCAGAGCGGCCTGCACGTGCCCGCCGCGCCCGGCAGCCGACTGCCGGTCTTCCGCCGGGTGTTCGCCGACATCGGCGACGAGCAGTCGATCACCGCCGACTTGTCCACCTTCTCGGCCCACCTCGCCACCATCGTCGAGATGACCCGGGACCTGGCGCGCCCGGCGCTGGTGCTGCTCGACGAGGTGGGGGCCGGCACCGACCCCACCGAGGGAGGCGGCCTGGGGGTGGCGATCGTCGATCACTTCCGCCAGGCCGGGGCGATGGTGGTGGCCACCACCCACCACGGCTTGATGAAGGCCTATGCCCAGGCTACCGAAGGGGTGGCCTGCGCCTCGTTCGGCTACGACCCCCATAACTTCGAGCCCACCTACCGGCTCCAACTGGGGGTGCCGGGACGCAGCCTGGCGCTGGAGATGGCCGAGCGGTTGGGGCTGCCGGAGCCGATCGTCGCCGATGCGCGGGGCCGCCTGGACGACAAGGCGGTCCAGGCCGAGGCCCTCCTGAAGCGGCTGGAGGACGAGCGGCGCGAGCTGGACCACGAGCGGGCGCGGCTGTCCCGGGACCGACAGGAGCTGGCTCGGCAGCAGGCCGGCCTGAGCCGGGCCGAGGCCGAGATCGCGACCCGCAAGCGCGCCGCTGCCGAGAGCTTCGCCCGGGAGCTTCGCCGGAAGGGAGAGGAGGCCGCCCACAAGGCCGCCCTCGCCATCGAGAGCGCGGTCAGGAGGGTGGAGCGCTCGCGGCAGCCCTCGGCCGCGGCGGCCACCCGGGCGCGCTCGGCCGCCACCGCTGCCATCCGGCGGGTCGAGCAGGAGGTGCTACGGGACCCTGCGCTGGGACTCGAGCCCGAGCCCGAGGTCGAGCTCCCGGCCGCCGCCATCGAGGTGGGAGGCCGGGTGCGGGTCCGGGAGCTGGGCCTGGTCGGCGAGGTGATGGGGACCCACGGGGAGATGGTGGAGGTCGCGGTCAACGGGAAGCGGATGCGCGTCCCGAGCGCGGCCGTGACGCCGATCGCGGCGCGGGCGAACACCCGCCCCGCCCCGAACACGCGACCGCCGCTGCCACCGCGGGAGGCCCCGGGCGAGATCAACCTGGTGGGTCTCACCGTCGACGAGGCGCTGCCCCGGGTCGACAAGCTGCTCGACGACGCCTCCCTCTCCGAGCGGCACGAGATCCGGGTGATCCACGGCTTCGGGGCCGGCCGGCTGCGACGAGCGGTGGCGGGTCTCCTGGAGGACCACCCCCACGTGGCGGCGTTCCGGATGGGCCGGACCAACGAGGGCGGCGGCGGCGTGACGATCGTGGAGCTGAAGGGATGACTCGCTGATGGGGTTCCCGGACAGCTTCGTGGAAGAGGTGCGGCACGCCGCCGACATCGTGCGGGTGATCTCCGAGCACGTCTCGCTCAAGAAGACGGGCGCCTCCTGGAAGGGCCTGTGCCCCTTCCACAAGGAGAAGACGCCGTCGTTCAACGTGCGCGCCGACCCGCCGATCTTCCACTGCTTCGGCTGCGGCGAAGGGGGCGACGTCTTCAAGTTCCTGATGCTGCACGACCGGCTGAGCTTCCCCGAGGCGGTGACCGCGCTGGCGCAGAGGCACGGGATCGTCGTTCCCGAGGGCCACCACGATGTGGGGCCGGACCGCAAGCAGCGCGAGCAGATCCTGGAGCTGCTCGAGGCCGCCGCCCAGCACTTCACCCGCAACCTCTGGAAGGGCCTCGGCACCCGCGCCCGCGAGTACCTGCTCGGGCGCGGCTTCGAGAAGGCCACCCTGGAGACGATCCGGGCCGGCGCCGCCGCCGACTCGTGGGACGACCTGCTCGGTGCTCTGGGCCGCCGTTTCCCGCCGGCGGCGCTGTTGGCGGCGGGGCTGTGCCTGGAGCGACAAGACCGAAGCGGCCACTACGACCGTTTCCGCAACCGCGCCATGTTCCCGATCGCGAACGAGCGCGGCCAGGTGGTCGGCTTCGGGGCCCGGAGCCTGGACGGCTCGGAGCCGAAGTATCTCAACTCGCCGGAGACCGCCGTCTACCAGAAGAGCCATTCGGTGTATGGGCTGTCTTGGGCCAAGGAGGCCGCCCGCCGGGAGCGGCGGCTGCTGCTGATGGAGGGCTACCTGGACGTGGCCCGAGCCATCCAGGCCGGCGTGCCCGAGGCGGTAGCGACCTGCGGGACGGCCCTGACCACCGGCCATGCCCGGCTGATCCGCCGGTTTGCCGACGTGGTCTTCGTCAACTTCGACCAGGACGAGGCCGGCCAGCGCGCCGCGTACAAGAGTCTCGAGGTGCTGACCGACGAGGGCCTGGTGGCACGGGTGGTGGAGCTTCCCGAAGGGCACGATCCCGACTCCTTCCTCCGGGAGCACGGAGCCGAGGCCTACCGGGAGCGGCTTTCTGAGGCGCCCGTCCACATGGAGTGGCTGATAAGGCGCGCCGCGGCGCTCAACGACGTCGCCACCCCGGCGGGGAAGTCCGCCTACCTGAAGAGCCTGCTCCCCTCCCTGGTCCGGGTACAGAGCGCGGTGGAGCGGGCGGCCTGGCTGCCACGGGTGGTGGCGGCGGGCGGCCTGGATCGGGCCGCGGCGGAGGAGGAGCTGGCCCGGGCGCTGGGCAAACGACCGACCTCGGTCGCCGCCCCGCAGCCATCGGTCCCGCGGGCAATGCGGGGCCTGCGGCCTGCCGAGAGGTGGCTGTTGGCCCTGGTCCTGACGGGGGCAGAGGGGGCGGAGCAGGCGCTCGACGAGCTGCAGGACGAGGACCTCGGCGGGCTCCGCGGTGAGGCGGTGCTGCGGACCGCCAGACGGCTACGGCGCCGGGGGGAGCGGGTGACCGCCGCCGCCCTCGAGGCGGCGGTCGAAGGCGAGGAGCAGCGGCGCCTGGTGCGAGAGGTCGCCATCGAAGACCCGCCGGTCGACGCCGCCCAGCCGGCCGATTGCGTGCTGGCGCTGCGCCGGCTGGTGGTCGAGCGGAGGCTGGCGGAGATCCAGCGGGAGCTTCAGGCGGCTTCCGAGGGTCCGGCCATGGAGGCTCTGCTGCAGGAGAAGCTGGCCCTCTCACGACAGATGGCGAACCCGACGGCAACGGACTAGATTCGAGAAGGGGAGACACGAGGATGGCCCTGTCCATCGAGGAAAAGTACGACGAGCTCCGGCAGCTCATCACCCTGGGCAAGGAGAAGGGATACCTGCTCTACGAGGAGGTCAACGAGATGCTGCCGTCCGAGATCACCTCCTCGGACGAGCTGGACGGCATCTTCTCAATGTTCGGGTCGATGGGCATCGAGGTCGTCGACTCCGAGCAGAAGTTCCGGGAGAAGGCCGAGACCGAGGACGGCGCCGAGCTCGACCTGACGCCGGGGGCCCTCGACAAGACCAACGACCCGGTGCGCATGTACCTGCGCGAGATGGGCACCGTCCCTCTGCTCACTCGCGAAGGTGAGGTCGCCATCGCCAAACGGATCGAGCGCGGCAAGAACGCCGTGCTCAGGGCCGTCACCCGGATCCCGATGGCCGCCCACGAGGTGGCCCAGATGGCGGATCGGCTGCGCGCCAGCGAGATCAGCGTGCGGGAGGTGGTGGTCTTCAACGAGGAGGAGATCACCGAGGAGAAGCTCCAGGCCAAGGTACGCCAAACGCTGGCGCTGATGGAGAAGGTGGCGGCGGCCCAGAAGGACTTCCTCGCCTACCGCAAGCGGGTCGACGGGATCGGCAAGCGACACCCGCGCTACGTGCGCTCCAAGTGGAAGCTGGGCCGGCTGCGGGTGGACGTGTCCCGGGCGATCCGGGACATCGACTTCTCGGAGGCGGTCAAGCGGCGGCTGACCGAGCGGATTCGCGACGCGGTCGACCAGATCCTGATCGTGGAGGAGAAGATCGAGCGGCTGGAGCCGAAGCTCAAGCACAAGGTCAGCGACGAGTACAAGAAGCAGCTCCGCCGGATGATCCACGAGCAGAAGGAAGTGCTCAAGCAGGTCCACCAGGAGTTCGACTCGGCGCCCGGCGAGCTGAAGCGTGCCCTGGACACCATCCTGCAGGGAGAGGCGCTGGCTGAGCAGGCGAAGAAGGAGCTGGTCGAGGCCAACCTGCGGCTGGTGGTCTCGATCGCCAAGAAGTACACCAACCGAGGGCTGCAGTTCCTGGACCTGATCCAGGAGGGCAACATCGGCCTGATGAAGGCGGTCGACAAGTTCGAGTACCGCCGCGGCTACAAGTTCTCCACCTACGCCACCTGGTGGATCCGGCAGGCCATCACCCGCTCCATCGCGGACCAGGCCCGCACCATCCGCATCCCGGTGCACATGATCGAGACCATCAACAAGCTGATCCGTACCAGCCGCGCCCTGGTGCAGGAGCTCGGCCGGGAGCCCTCGTCCGAGGAGATCGCCAAGCGGATGGACATCCCGGTCTCCAAGGTGCGCAAGGTGCTCAAGATCGCCCAGGAGCCGATCTCGCTGGAGACGCCCATCGGCGAGGAAGAGGACTCGCACCTGGGCGACTTCATCGAGGACCGCAACGTGGTCTCGCCCGCCGAGGCGGTGATCAACATCAACCTCAAGGACCAGACCGAGGCGCTGCTCAAGACGCTCACCCCCCGCGAGGAGCGGGTGATCAAGATGCGCTTCGGGCTCGGCGACGGCAGCGAGCACACCCTGGAGGAGGTCGGCCAGAGCTTCGCGGTCACCCGCGAGCGGATCCGTCAGATCGAGGCCAAGGCGCTGCGCAAGCTGCGCCACCCCAGCCGCAGCCGCAAGCTGAAGGCGTTCCTGGAGGGCTCCCGGATCTAGCCCAGGATGAAGTCCGCGATCACCGGCAGGTGGTCGCTCGCCACCTTGGAGAGCTGCATCCGGCAGGTGCGGGTGGCGAGCAGGCTTAGCGAGCCCCGGTAGTAGACGCGGTCCAGACCACCCCTCGGGAAGAAGGAAGGGAAGGTGCGGATCGGGCGGCCGGGCTTCGACTCGGTGGCGCACCTGAAGCCGAGCAGGTCCGTGAACACCGGCCGTAGCAGCGAGCGCCAGTCGTTGAAGTCGCCGGCCACCAGGCACGGGGCCTGTGACGGGATCGACGAGAGCTCCCGCGAGCCTAGCAGCAGCCCGATCTGCTGGTGGCGCTCCCGCGCCGACAGGCCCAGGTGGAGGTTGAAGACCTCCAGCGTCCGGCCGTGGCCGGCGATCTCGAGCCGGATCGCGGTGTGCTGGCAGCCGCGCCGCTTGCGCAGACCGATCGTGAGGTCGATGTTGCGTTGGGAGCCGATCGGGTGGCGGCTCAGCGTGGCGTTCCCGTAACGTCCTTTGCGGAGGCTGACGTTGTGCCCGACGGCTACGAACGGGTAGCCGGCCTGATCGGCCAGCTCCCAGGCCAGGTCCATCTCCCGCGAGCGGGGCACGCCTTCGTCCACCTCCTGCAGCAGCGCCAGATCGGCGTCGTAGGCGAGGAGGATCTCCGCGATCCGTCCCGGACGGAACAGCCGGTCGACGCCGATGGCGCGATGGATGTTGTAGGTGAGGATGCGGAAACGCACGCGCCCACCGCTGGCGGCCGCCCCCGGCGGCTCACTCATCGACGACGCAGATCAGACCCTCGGCCGAAGGCGCCCCCTCGAGACCCCGGTCGTCGCTCACCGAGACCCGCCAGCGAAACGTGCCGGGCCAGGGGATCCTGACCGACTGTGGGGATGCGCCCACATCCCGGTCGATCAGGACCTCGTCGGAGTCGATCGGCAGCACCTGGATGTGGTTTGCGCCCCGCGAGGGGCTCCAGCTCAGGCGAAGGTCCCGGCCCCTCCTGACGTAGAAGGGGTCGGAGCCAGGTTCCACGGTCTCGGGCGCCTGGGGCAGCGGCGTGGCGGAGGTGGGGGGCCGGCCACTGGCGACCACCGTCCCCTGGCCGGTGGTCAGGCTCACCCGCTTGTCCCGGGCGGTGACGCGGAAGCGCCCATCCACGGCCGCCACGGTGGTGGTGCCACCGACCTGGCGGACCACCCCCCGACCCTGGCCACGCACCTCGGCCCCCTGGGAGATCAGCTTGATGATGTCGCCCTCGGAGAGGATCTCGATCCGGCCCCGCACCAGCTCCATCGACAGCACCAGCCCGCTCGGGATCGAAAGCTCCGTGGCCGCGCTCATACGGATCCGCATCCAGGGGAACTCCAGGGTGGCCAGCGCTTCAGGCCCGGTCTTCAGACGCTCGCCGGTGCGGACCGGAGCGCCTTCCGCCATCGGCTGCCAGGCACCGTCACCGCTGGCGTGCTCGATCTGGCCCTCGAGGAAGGAGAGCTTGGCGACCGGCACGGGCGGTGCCGGATCCTGGCCCCAGGCGAGCGGTTCGATCCCCAGGGCAAGCGCCAGCGCGAGAAGACCGCGTCCGCTCATGCCTGGGACTGTAGCACGGGCCGGTCCCTTGCAGCGATCTGGTAGTCTCTCACGTGGGCCTGTAGTTCAGCGGTCAGAACGGCCGGCTCATAACCGGCTAGTCGAAGGTTCGAATCCTTCCAGGCCCACTCTCTCCCTGCCCTCCGGTGCCCGTCCCGCTAGGGGGCCGCGGGTGCTAGAATCCTCACAAGGTGACAGGAAAAGCGGACGAATGAACCCGGAGCTCGAGAGGCTGATCCAGCTCCAGAAGGCCGAGAGCGAGCTCAAGCGCCTGGATGACGAGCTGGCCGAGGTTCCTCGCAGGAGGAGCGCCTTGGAGCGCGAGCTGACCGGCGAGCAAGCCCGGCTGGAGGAGGCCCGCGCGGGCTTCGAGGCCTGCCAGAAGGGCCGACGGCGCCACGAAGCGGATCTCCAGGACCTCGAGGCCAAGCGCTCACGCCACAAAGAGCAGCTCATGGATGTGAAGACCAACAAGGAGTACACGGCCAAGCTCCACGAGATCGAGGGCGTGGAGCGGCAGATCGGCGAGCGCGAGGACCAGATCCTGGAGGAGCTGGAGCGCGCCGACACGCTGGCGTCGGCGCTGAAGCAGGCCGAAGCGGCCCTCAAAGAGGCCGAGGGGCGTCACCGGACCGCCCTGGCGGCGCTTCAGGAGAACGAGCAGGGGCTTCGCGACGCCCGAAGACGTCTGGTCGAGGAGCGAGACGGCATCGCCGCCGGCCTTGGCGAGCACCCGCTCGACCTGTTCCGGCGGGTGGCCAAGCTGCGGGGAGGGGTCGCCATGGCCGAGGCGCGCGACGGCATGTGCCTGGTCTGCCATGTGCTGCTTCGGCCCCAGCTCTTCGTGGACATCAAGCGCAACGAAGAGATACTGCAGTGCCAGTCGTGCAGCCGGATCCTCTACTACGAGTCGCCGATACCCATCGCCGACACCCCGCAGCCTTGACGTCGCGGCATCCGCGGCTCATTCCGCGAATCCAACGAAGCTGATCATCCGGCCAGCGCCGGCACCATCCCGACGGTACGAGTAGTAGCGCTCGGTGAGGCACGCGGTGCACTCGTCGACCGTGAACATGTGGGATTCCACGACCCCGGCATCCAGGAGCTGCGCCTGGTTGGCAGCACGCAGGTCGAGAAACGGCCTCCCGCCCGATCCCGGCCGGAAGAAGCGGGCCCCAGCCGAGCCGAAGGCGCACCGCAGCTCGTCGCCCACCTGGTAGCAGCAGGGTCCGATCGCCGGCCCGAGCGCCGCCAGCAGCCGACCGGGGTCGCTGCCGGCCTCGACCAGGGCGAGGACCGCGGCCCGCACCACCCCCGCCGCCGTGCCACGCCAGCCGGCATGGGCGGCACCCGCCAGCCGGCGGTCCGGGTCGACGAGAAGCACCGGAAGGCAGTCGGCCGTCTCGATGGCGAGCAGCAGGCGGGGGGCGGTGGCGATGGCGGCGTCGGCGGGGGGGGTCCCCCCCCAAGGAGCCGTGCACACCGAGGCGCCGTGGACCTGCTTCAGGAACAGGAGTCGGCCGGCGGCGGCCAGCGCGGAGGACGTTCTTTGCCGCCACTGGTCCCGCGTCTCGTGGCCGGCGCCGGGGGCCTTGCGCTCGAAGCCGTGCACCAGGCCAGGAACCGCCGACAGCGCCGGGACGGTGACGAGGGTAGATTCGAGGCCCATCGCCGGATGTTACTCCCCCCCGAGGTCCGGGGCAGAAGGCCGCGGTACACTCCTTCGCGTGTCGGAGATGACCGCTACCCCACCGCCAGGCCCCGGCCCCAAGCGGCGCCGTGGCTGGCTCCGGCGCTCGCTGGTCGTGGTGACCTTGGTGCTGGCCGCGCTGGGAGCCGGCGCCGGCTACGTGGCGTTCGCGCCCGCGGGCGATGCCCGGCCGCACCCCTTCAACCAGGACCGCAACGCGGTGTGGCTGGAGCATCGGTGGCTCGAGCGGGCTCACCCCGAGGCGGAGATGGTCGCCCTGCTCGGATCGCTGCGCCGGCACGGCGTCCTCTACGTGTTCCCCCACCTGATCCCTTTCGATAGGGCGGGCCGTCTGCCGCCGCACGACCGCGACCAGATGCGCGCTCTCTTGTCGGTGGCACAGCGGCTGGCGCCCGAGATGAAGGTGCTCCCTTGGGTGGGAGGGCTACGGGTGGGCTACCACCGCACCCGGCCCGGCACCGTGAACCTGGGCGACCTGGGGCAGCGACAGCGTATCGTCGCCGAGTGTCGGGGGCTGATCGACGAGGGGTTCCACGGAATCCACGTCAACATCGAGCCGATCGACAACGGCAACGTCGAGTTCCTCTCGCTGCTTCGGGCCCTGCGCACGGCGGTGGGGCCGGACGCGATCCTGTCGCTCTCGGCGATCCGGCCCGGGCCTCTGACCCTGCCGGGCGCGCCCAACTTCTTCTGGACCCCCGATTACTACGCACGGGTGGCATCGGTGGCCAACCAGATCGTGGTGATGGCCTACGATACCGCGCTGCCCACGCCCGATGCCTACCGACGCTACATGGCCTACGCGGCTTCCAGCGCCACCCGGGCGCTGGTGAGCTCGGGCTCTCGGGCGCGGGTCCTGATCGGCATCCCCACCTACGACGCCACCGGGCTGATGCACCGGGGGAACGTCGAGACGCCGGAGAACGCCCTGCTCGGGATCGTGGCGGGCCTCCGCGGTCTGGGAGCCGGCGGGACGTTCGAGGGGGTGGCGCTGTACGCCGAGTGGACCACCGACGACACCGAGTGGGCCGCCTACGAGCGGATCTGGCGAGGGCGAAGCGACCCCGCCCGACTTGGGCCCCAGGGAGCAGGGAGCGCCGCTCGGAGCGGCTCGTGACGTGAGGGCGGGCCCTCAGGCGGCGGCGGCCCGGTCCTCGACGATCTCGCCGTCGCGGATGTTGACGACCCGGGAGGCGAGGTCGGCCACGGCGTGGTCGTGGGTGATGATCACGATGGTCTGCCCGGCGTCGTGCAGCTCGCCGAACAACGACACGATGCCCTTGCCGGAAGTGGTGTCCAGGTTCCCGGTCGGCTCGTCGGCCAGAACGATGGCCGGACGGTTGACCAGGGCGCGAGCGATCGCCACCCGCTGCATCTGACCGCCGGACAGCTCGGTGGGCTTGTGCTCCATCCGGTCGGCCAGATCCACCTTGGCCAGCATGGCGGCGGCCCGTTCCCGGCGCTGGCGGGTGGGGACCCCGGCGAACAGCAGCGGCAGCTCCACGTTCTCGAGCGCCGAGGCATACGGGAGCAGGTTGAAGTTCTGGAAGACGAAGCCGATGTGGCGGTTGCGGATCTCGGCCAGCCGGTTGCGGTCGAGACCGGCGACGGCCTCCCCGGAGAGCTCGTACTCGCCGGAGCTGGGTGCGTCGAGGCACCCCATGATGTTCATCAGCGTCGACTTGCCGGAGCCCGACGGGCCCACCACGGCGACGTACTGGTTGCGCTCGATGGTGAGGTCGATGGAGCGGAGCGCCTCCACCTCCACCCGCCCGGTGCTGTAGACCTTTCGGATGCCTCGCATGCGGATCATCACTCGTACCTCAAGGAGACCGCGGGGTTCACCGCCGCCGCGCGGCGGGCCGGAAAGTAGCCCGCGAAGGTTCCGATCGTGCCCAGCACCAGTGCGGTGGCGGCGGCGATCGCGGGGGAGAAGGTGGGTCGGCCCAGGAACTTGAAGGCCTCGCCCTCGAGGGGCAGCACCGCGATCACGCCGATCAGGCCGAGCGACACCAGCGTTCCGAGCACGCCGCCGATGATGGTCATCAGCAGGGCCTCCATCAGGAACGGGGCCATCACCTGGCGCATCTTGGCGCCGAGCGCCATCTTGACCCCGATCTCGCGGGTCCTTTCCTTGACCACCGCGTACATGATGTTGGCGATCCCCATCCCGCCCACGAACAGGGTCAGGGCACCGATGATGCCCAGGAAGATCTGGATCCCGAAGGCGATGTTGTCGGTCAGGCGCTGGTTCTCGCGGGTGTCCCAGACCCCGAGCGCGCGCCGGTCCTCGGGGTCGAAGCGGTACTTGCGTCCCAGGATCCGATAGAGGCCCTCCTGGGCCTGGTCCCCCAGCGCCGGCGTCACCGGCTTGTAGACGATGTTGGAGAGCTCGGAGGTGGTGTTCTGGGTCTTGAAGGTGGTCAGGGGGATGGTGGCCTGGTTGCTGTCGGGCCCGCCGTACATCCCCATCTGGATCTTCTCCAGCGTCACCCCCACCACCAGGAACGTCGAGCGGTTGATCTCCACCGTCTCGCCGACGACGTCTCGGCGGCCGAACAGGTCGTCGGCCAGCTCCGGCCCGAGCACCGCTACCCGGCGCTTGTCCAGGATGTCGCGCTCGTCGATGAATCGCCCCCCGGCCTCGGGGATCAGGTTGCGCATCGGCCCGAACTCGGGCTCCACCCCCCGCACCCGGACGTTGACGCTCTTCTCGCCGTGGGTGACCTGGACGTAGCGGGCGTACTCGCCGCTGAGCGCCGCGATCTCCGGCACCCGCTCCCTGAGCAGGACCAGGTCCTGGTCCTTGAACTGGATGTGGCGACCGGACGGAAGGCCGGCGTAGGCCTTGGTGGTGGCCCCCGGCCAGACCACGGCGATCCCCTCGCCCATGCCCCGGCTGCCTTTGGCGAAGGAGTGCTTCATCCCCTCGCCGAAGGAGAGCAGGAGCACGATCGACAGCGTCCCCCAGCCGATCGCCAGCACCGTGAGCAGGATGCGCTTGCGGTTGTGGGCGAGGTCGGAGCGGAACAGCTTCCACACCAGCGCCAGCTCGCCGATCGCGTATCTCATGACAGCTTCAGGGCCGCCACCGGGTCGAGCAGCGAGGCCCGGCGGGCGGGGAAATACCCGGCCACCAGGCCGATCAGGCCCAGCAGCAGGGTGGTGGTGCCGACCACCAGGGGTGAGGCCTGGGGAGTGCCCACGTACTCGTCCAGCGAGGCCGGGAAGACCGCGATGACGGCCAGCGTCACCAGCAGCCCGAGCAGCCCCCCGACGGCGGTGAGGGTCAGGGTCTCGGTGAGGAACTGCATCTGGACGAAGCGCGGCTTGGCCCCCACCGCCAGCTTGATGCCGATCTCGCGGGTCCGCTCCTCGACCACCACGTACATGATGTTGCTGACGCCGATCCCTCCCACGATCAGCGTGAAGGAGCCGATGATCGCGAGGAAGGCGCGGAAGGTGCCGAAGAAGACGTTGAAGAACTTCTCCGCCTCGGTGGTGTCCCACATCCCGATGGCTTCCTTGTCGCTCGGGTCGAACTGATGGCGGCGGCCGAGCACGTCGTAGACGCGCTGCTTGACGGCGGCCATGCTGGCGGCGCTTTGGGCCTGAAAGATGAAGTTGTCGACGTACTGGCGGTTGAACAGGGCCTTGAAGCTGGCGCCCGGGATGAAGGCCTTGTCCTTGTCGCGCCCACTGTAGCTGCTGTCCTGGGCCTTCTCCTGCATCACGCCCACCACCAGGAAGGGGACGTTGTCGATCATCACCGTCTCGCCGACGGCTTCCTCCTCGCCGAACAGGTCCTTCTTCAGGTCGTTGCCGAGGAAGACCACCCTCCGGCGTCGGTCGAGGTCGAGGTCGTTGACGTAGCGGCCGCCTTCGGCCGGGATCACGTTGCGCATGGCGGCGAAGATCGGGTTGCTCCCCGTCATCTGCGGGCTGATCCTCACCCTCTCGCGGCGGAAGGCGTTGTTGTCACGGTGGTACTCGCCCGAGAACGTGGCCTGTGGGATCTCGCGGCGCAGCAGGTCGAGGTCCTCCTCGTTGACCCGTACCGGCCGGCCTTTCCCCAGCCCCTGGTAGGCGAGCGAGGTGCGCGACGGCCAGGCGATCACGATGTTCTCGCCCAGCCCGTGCTGGTTCTTGCGGATCCGCTTCTCCAGCCCCTCACCGAAGGCCACCAGGAGCGATACCGAGACCGTCCCCCAGGTGATCCCCAGGAGGGTGAGCAAGGTGCGCAGCTTCTGGTGCCGGACGTCGTGCAGGATCTGCCGGAGGAAGGACAGGGAGGTCACGTTTCACCTCGGTGTCGGTCGCTCGAACGGGGCGATGCTCGCGCTATTCGATGGTCTTGGGCGGACGCTCGACCACCAGGTCGTTCTCCTTGAGCCCGTCGACCACCTCGATGTTGAGGCCGTCGGAGAGGCCGACCTCGATGGACTTCTTGGTCGGCGGCTGGCCGGGCCCGCCCGGGACCTCGACCGACGCGGCCCCATCGTCGAAGGCCACCAGCCGCTCGGGGATCAGCAGCGCGTCCTTTTTCTCCTTGACCACGATGTCGGCGTTGGCGGAGTAGCCGGCGCGGAGCGGCACCGCGGTCGACGTCAGCTCGATCTCGATGTCGAACAGCGTCGCCCCCTCCGCCACCTTCGACTTGGGGGCGATCTTGTAGACCTGGCCCAGCACCTCGGCGTCGGGGAGCGCCCCCACCTTGATCCGGACCGGCATCCCCTCGTGCAGCTTGCCCACGTCGATCTCGTCGACCGTCCCCTTGAACATCAGCTCCGACATGTCGGCGAGGTTGGTGAGCGCCGTCCCGGCCTGGAAGGAGGTGAGGGGCACCACCGGGTCGCCCTCGTTGACCAGGAGCTCGAGGACCGTCCCGTCGATGGGGGCCCGGATGACGGACTCGACCGTCAGCTTCTCGCTGCGCACCCGCCCCTTCTCGGTGAGGGCCAGCTTCTCGTTGGCCAGGTTGAGGCGGATCTGGGCCTCCTGGACGTTCTTTTCGGCCTGCTCCCAGTCCTCGCTGGAGACGATCCCCTGGGACTTCAGGGTCTGCATGCGCGCGTAGGCCTTGTGCGCCTGCTCGAAGACGTTGCGGGCGATCTCCACCTCCCGACGCGCTTCGGTCAGCTCCATCGGGGTGGGATCGGGCAGGATGTCGAAGAGCGGGTCGCCGGCCTTCACCCGATCGCCGATCTCCCGATAGGAGGTCTTGACGATGCCCGAGATCTTGCTCTTGACGGCGATCTCCCGCTTGGGCTTGATCGAGCCCACCGCCAAGGCCTTCTCGACCACCGGACCGCGGGTGACGGCGACGGTCTTGAAGGGCGCCTCGCCGTTGGCGCTGGTGCGACTGTAGAGGGCCAGCGACAACCCAGCGGCCACTATCAGGACGATCAGACCCGTCAAACCCTTGCGCATGGCGACTCCTTCCTCGCTGACACCCTCTATGACGCTCGACGGGCCCCCAGGGTTCGACGATTTGTTACGAGGGGACATGACCCGATTTCGCACTCCTCGGACGGGGAATCGGGATCGTGTCCCCCGCTAGCCGACATGACCCGATTTCGCACGGCTGGGGACATGACCCGATTTCGCACTCCCTAGGACGGGAAATCGGGATCGTGTCCCCCGCTAGCCGACATGACCCGATTTCGCACGGCTGGGGA
>CAZNNH010000020.1:32251-58583 GCA_964574335.1 uncultured Acidobacteriota bacterium
CGGGAAATCGGGATCGTGTCCCCCGCTAGCCGGGAAATCGGGATCGTGTCCCCCGCTAGCCGGGAAATCGGGATCGTGTCCCCCGCTAGTCGGGAGCGGGTAGGCCGGGTTGGGCGAGTCTGTGCAGACGCCGCACCGGATGCAGCCCTGGACCTCGGGGCAGTGGGGCGAGAAGCCCTCCTTCCGGCTCTTGTCCAGCTCGCGCAGGTAGTAGGCCTTGCTGACGCCGTTGTCGATCACGTCCCAGGGCAGGACCTCGTCTCGGGCCCGACCCCGGAACAGGTAGAAGCCCGGGTCCAGGCCGACCGCCTTCACCGCGCGGACCAAGTCGACGCCCTCCCGGCAGGCGATCTCCAGGGCATCGGCCACCCGCCGGTCGCCGAGGGCCAGCAGCGACTGGTGGGCGCCGCTGCGCGCGCTCTTGCAGATCGCCTTGACGTTCGGTATCCGTCCGAAGGCCCTGCGGAGCTGCTGCAGCTTGCGGTCGGTCGCCTTGGGGCTCTCCATCGGCAGCCACTGGAAGGGGGTGCCGGGCTTGGGCACGAAGGCGTTCACCGAGGGGTGGATGCGGCCGATCCGGCCGCGGGAACGGCCGACGGTGAGCATCGACTCGCGGATCTGCTCGGTGAGATGGACGATCGCCTCGACGTCCGAGGGCTCTTCGAAGGGCAGGCCCACCATGTAGTAGAGCTTGAGGTTCGACACGCCGTTCTCGAAGATCCAGCCGGCCCGGTCCAGGATGTCGGCGTTGGTGAACTGCTTGTTCAGGACCCGGCGCATCCGGTCGCTGCCGCACTCGGGGGCCAGGGTGAGCCCCAACACGCCCGTGTCCACCAGCCTGAAGACGAACCGGGGCGTGAGGTCGTCCAGGCGGAGTGAGGCCACCGAGACCTCGTAGCCCAGGCCGGCCAGGTCGTCGACCAGGGCCTCGATCTCCGGATGGTCGCAGACCGCGGTCGAGACCAGACCGATCTTGCGGGTGTGGGCCCGCACCTCGCGGGCCCTGGCCACGATCTCGTGGCGGGGGATGGCTCGCACCGGCAGGTAGTTGTAGCCGGCCCAGCAGAAGCGGCACATGCACGGGCATCCGCGCGAGATCTCCACCAGGTACTTCATGGACATCTCGGTGTGCGGCGTCAGGATCGCCGACTCCGGCAGCGGCGAGCCGCCGGCCCGGGCGCGCTGGCGGAGCACCGGACCCGGCCCGTCGTAGCCTGCCACGGTGCCGTCTTTGTGGTAGCGCACCTCGTAGCGGGAGGGGACGTAGAAGCCGTCCTTCTCGGAGAGCCCCCGGACCGCCGTGCGCGGCTCGCTGGCGCCGGCCAACGCCTCGAGGAGCCGGGGGACGATCGGCTCGCCCTCCCCGACCGCAACCAGGTCGGCGAAGGGGGAGAGCGGCTCCGGGTTCAGGAACATCGCCGAGCCACCCAGCAGAACCAGCGGGTCCCGGGGCCCCCGCTCGGCGGCACGCAGCGGGATACCGGCGAGCCGGAGCATCTGAAGCACATGCAGGTAGTCGTTCTCGAAGGAGACCGAGAAGGCCAGCACCTGGAAACGTCGGAGCTCGGTCTCCGACTCGAAGCTCCTGAGCGCCCGCCCGCTCCGCTCGAGCTCACGGCGCTCGTCGTCGTCGGGGAGAAAGGCCCTCTCGCAGACCACCCCGGGGGTCGTCCCGAGCATTCGATAGACGCCCTGGAAGCCCAGGTTGGACATGCCCACGAAGTAGAGGTTCGGATAGCACAGGGCCACCCGTAGCGACCCCGATCGGTTGACCTCCCCTAGGTGGACCTCGGCCTCGCGCAGCTCACGCCGGCGCGAATCCCCGCTTCGACGCATCCTTGCATTGTGGGGGACCGACCCGGAGGGAGCAACCCAAAGGCCAGCCCGACGTCGGGGCTACGCCCGGAACCAGCGCCGGTCGCGGGCCGGGAGCTCGGCCACCAACGGGGCGACCGGAAGGCCCGCACGGCCTAAGGTCTGGAGCGCGCGGCGGCGGGCCCAGCCGTCCGGGAAGGCCGACAGCACCTCGCCCAGCTGCGCCGCGCTGGCGCCCTCGAGGTCAGCGAGCCCCTGCCGCAGGGCGAGGAAGCGGCGGGTGAGGAAGCGGCTCGCGCGAAGGCGCACGGCCAGCTCGCTGGCGGCGAGAGGGCGGGGAGACGCCGGCGGGGGCGGCGCGCTGGCCGGCGGGGGACTGGGCGGCACCTGCCTGGGCGGCGGAGGACTGGGCGGCCCAGGTGGGGTCGACACCGGCTTCGCGGCTGGGGCGGGCGTGACGGGTGCGTCCGGCGCCGCGCCCGCCGGGGACGGCTCCGACACCTCGGGCGACCTGGGCGGCGGCTCTGACCGCCGTGGCGGGGCCGGAGGGGGTAGGGCGACGATCGGGCCGGGCCCGCGCACGGGGACCGGCGGGCTCCCCGGTGGCGGCGGTGGGCTCGGTGGGAACGGCGGCGCAGCCGCCTTCGCCGCCGCGGCGAGCCCTTCTTGAACCAGCCCCGGCCACTGGCGGCGGTCGCGCAGGCGCCCCACCAGGCGCCGGAGCTGGGCCGGGTCGTTCTCCTCGACGCGGTGCAGCAGCCCCAGGATCGGCTCTACGGGAATCGTCTCGTGACGCTCGGCCAGGCGCTCCACCACGTCACCAGCGCCCTCGACACCGAGGTGCAGGGCGAGCTGGGCCCGCTCCTGCGCGGAGAGCCTCTTCACCTGGCGGTAGGCACGGAAAAGAAGGGAGAGTCGGGCCCGCGGCGAGGGGGCGCTGCGCAGCGCCAGCAGCAGCGCCGACAGCTCCGGCGAGATTCCCACCATCACGGCTCCCGCCTACTTGGTGGGGGGCTTGCCGGCAGCCGGCTTGTCGGTGGGGCGGGTGTCGCCGATCGCGCCGGGCAGTCGCGAGACGTCCTGCAGGAAGCGCTGCAGGTCGACGCCGGCGAGCTGCTGCATGATCGGGCTGAGCTGGCTCAGCACCCGGGTCACGTCCTCGGTGAGCTTGGCGGCCCCGGTCCCGGCTCCTTCCGCGCCCCCCTGGCTGATGATGGTGGTGACGCCAGCCCGTGACAGCGGCTCGGAGACGGCGGCCGCGATCTCGGGCAGCACCTTGAGCGCTTCGATCGACAGCCCGGCCTCGTTGTAGAGCTTGAGCGCCTCGGCCAGCAGCCGCCGGGCCTCCGCCTCGGCCTCGCCCTTGGCCCGGATCGCCTCCGCCTCGGCCAGGCCGATCTGGCGCCGCTGCACCGACTCCGCCTCGGCCCGGGCGATTCCCTCGGCCTTGACCGCCTCGGCCGCCTCCTCGCGCTTCTTGCGCTCGGCCGCCGCCTCCCGCTCGACCTGGTACTGAGCGGCGTCGGCCTGGCGCTCGGTCTGGTACTTGCTGGCGTCGGCCCGCTCGCGGATGGTGGCGTTCAGCTCCAGCTTCTGGCGGTCGACCTCCTTCTTGGCGATCTCGATGTTCTGGACCTTGAGCTCCATCTCGCCGGCCTTCTCGGCCTGGGCGTTGGCCACGTCCACGTCGCGGCGGATCTCGGCCCGCTTCAGGCTCAGCGACTTCTCCGACTGCGCCACCTCGGTGTCGACGGCGAAGCGCTTCTGCTCCTTCTGCTGGCGGGCCGACTCCTCCTCGATCTTGGCGTCGCGGTCGGCGTTGGCGGTGGCGATCCGGGCGTTCTTGAGCGCCTCCTGGATCTTGGGCTGGCCGAGCGCGCTCAGGTACCCCTCGTCGTCCTGGATCTCGCGGAAGACGAAGCTCTTGAACTCGAAGCCCATCCCCTCGAGGTCGTGGTGGGCCTCCTCGCGCACGCTGTCCTGGAAGCGCTTCTGGTCGCGGTACAGCTCCTCCACGGTGAGGGTGCCGATGATGCCGCGCAGGTGGCCGGCCACCGTCTCCTTGATGGTGGACTGGATCTGATCGGCGGGCAGCCCCAGGAAGCCCTCGGCGGCCCGGCTGATGTGCGCGGTGTCGCCCTTCACCTTGACCTGGGCCACCGCCCGCACGTTCATCGGGATCCCCTGCACCGTGTAGACGTGCTGCAGGTCGACGTCCAGCGTCATCATCCGCAGCGAGAGGTACTCACTGGCCTCCCAGGCCGGGAAAACCACGGTGCCGCCGCCGCTGACGATGCGGAAGCCCTCGACCCGCCCCTCTTCGTCGCGGACCTTGGGACCGAAGAGCTTGCGGCGGCCGTAGACGATCAGCGCCTCGTCGGGCCCGGCCTTCTTGTAGAGGAAGCGGACGCAGACGTAGACCGCGATCACCGCGATCACCGCGATCACAAGCAGGAGAGGGATGGTCTCCATGGCACGCCTCCGGGGATTGAGCTCGCGCCTATCCTAGTCGATCCCGCCCCCGCCCGCTCCCGAGCCGCCCTGCTTGCGGATGAACGCCGGCACGTCGATGTCCAGCCGGCCCCCGCCCGCCGCCGCTGCCTTGGGGTTGGGGGTCTTGCGGTAGAACTCGCCGGCCGGCGCCTGTGCCTCGCCGAACCCCGCGTTGGCCGCTGCCGGCCCCACGAAATTGGTCAGGTCGACGGGTGTGGGGGGCACCTTGCGGGCGTGCTTGGCGAAGCCGGTAGCGATCACCGTCACCTTCACCGCCCCGCCCATGCTCTCGTCGGTGACGATGCCGTAGATCACGTTGGCTTCGGGGTCGGCGACCTTGGTGACCAGGGCGGTGGCCTCGGCGGCCTCGGCCAGCGAAAGGTCGGAGCCGCCGGTGATGTTGACGATCACGCCGCGCGCCCCTTCGATCGAGCTGTCCTCGAGCAGCGGGTTGGAGACCGCCCGCTGCGCCGCCTCCAGCGCCCGGTTGTCTCCTTCGCCGATGCCAGTGCCCATCACCGCCGGCCCCATCCCCTTCATCACCGCCCGCACGTCGGCGAAGTCGAGGTTGATCTGGCCGGGGGTGGTGATGATGTCGCTGATCCCCTGGACCGCCTGGAGCAGGACGTCGTCGGCGACCCGGAAGGCCTCGGAGACCGGGGTGTTGCGGGCCACCGTCTGGAGCAGCCGGTCGTTGGGGATGGCGATCACCGAGTCGACGCACTCGCGGAGCTGGGCCAGGCCGTCGAGGGCCTGGTTCATCCGCCGCTTCCCCTCCAGGCTGAAGGGGAGCGTCACCACCGCCACCGTGAGCACGTTGCCGCTCTCGCCGCCGAGCTGGCCGGCGATCGAGGCCACCACCGGGGCGGCGCCGGTGCCGGTGCCGCCGCCGAGACCGGTGGTCACGAAGATCATGTCGGCCCCCTCGAGGGCGTCGCAGATCTTCTCGGTGTCCTCCACCGCCGCCTGCCGGCCAACGTCCGGGTTGGCGCCGGCCCCGAGACCCTTGGTCAGCTTGGCCCCGATCTGTAGCTTGTTCGGAGCCCGGTTGGAGCGCAGGGCCTGCAGATCGGTGTTGACCGCGATGAACTCCACCCCTTGCAGGCCGGACGCGATCATGCGTGAGACGGCGTTGCCTCCGCCGCCCCCCACGCCGACGACCTTGATCCGGGCCCCACGCGCCTCTTCGTCGGCGAAGGTGATGCGGCCCGGCGCGTCGTTCTGGTTCGTCATCGAGACTCCTTTGTCAGATCCCTTCCGGGCATCCGGTCAAGAACCCGCAGCGCAGACAGATCCGCTTGCGCTGACCGGCGATCACCGCCGACCCGCACATCTCGCAGCGCGGCAGGCCGACCGGGCGGACCAGCCGGCCCGGGGCCGCCACCTGGGCCCGCGGCGGGCGTGCCAGCGGGAGCTGCGCGAAGAGAGGTCCTTCCTTCTTCACATGCATCGTGCCTTCCTCCCGAACCATCCGGTTCGAACGCCAAAAGGTGAGCCATCAGCATCAGAAGAAATCCGAAAGCCAGCCCTTGAGCCGCTCGGTGACCTTGCCGAAGGTCCCTGTCGAAAGCTGCCGCGAGTAGACCAGCCCGCGGCCCATGCGGTTCCGATAGCCCCACAGCACCAGCCCCACCGCCGTGGAGTAGACCGGGCTGGCCACCACGTCGACCAGCCCGCCGATCCCGGCCGGCGTGCCCCGCCTGACCGGCATGTCGAAGATCTGCTCGGCGATCTCCGGCATCCCCTCCAGGATCCCGCCGCCGCCGGTCAGCACCACCCCGCTGTTGAGGGACCGGTCGAAGCCGGCGCGCCGGATCTCGGTGAGGATCATCTGGCAAACCTCTTCGGCGCGGGCCTGGATCACGTCGCCGAGCACCTGGCGGGCCATGATCCGGGGCTTGCGCCCCCCCACGCTGGGCACCTCGATGGAGTCTTCCTCGGGGACCATCGAGGTCATCGCGCAGCCGTGCTTCTTCTTGATCTTCTCGGCCTCGTTGACCGGCGTGCGCAGCGCCACCGCGACGTCGTTGGTGAAGTGCTCGCCCCCCACCTGGAGCACGGCGGTGTGCCACAGCGACCCCTTCTCGAAGATCGCCAGGTCGGTGGTGCCACCGCCGATGTCGACCAGCCCGACCCCAAGCTCCTTCTCGTCCGGCGAGACGCAGGCCTCGGCCGCCGCGAGCTGGGTGAGGACGGTGTCGATCACCTCCAGCCCGGCGCGGTTGACGCAGGTCACCGTGTTCTGGGCCGCGGTCGACGAGCAGGTGACCACGTGCACGTTGACCTCGAGCCGGGTGCCGGTCATCCCGGTGGGGTCGCCGATCCCGTCCTGGTCGTCGACCACGAACTCCTGCGGCAGCACGTGCAGGATCTCCCGGTCGAGGGGGATCGAGACGGCCTTGGCGGCGTCGATGGCGCGGTGCACGTCGCCCCGCTCGATCACGCGGTTCTTGTTCGAGACCGCGATCACGCCGCGGGAGTTGAAGCCGCGGATGTGAGTGCCGGCGATCCCGACGTAGGCGGCGCCGATCTCGACCCCGGCCATCAGCTCCGCCTCCTCCACCACCCGCTTGATCGACTCGACGGTGGCCTCGAGGTTGATCACCACCCCCTTGCGAAGGCCCTTGGACTCGGCCTGTCCGATGCCGATCACGTCCAGGCGCCCCTCTTCGGTGATCTCGGCCACGATCGCGCAGATCTTGTGGGTCCCGATGTCGAGCCCGACGATGTACCGGTCTTTCTTCTTGGCCAGTGCTACCTCCCCCCGCGCCCGCCGGACGCTGGGTTCGTTTGGCTCGACGGCGCCGGGGAGGACCCCGGCGTCACCGGCGCTTGCTCAACCGGGGCCGCCGCCGCGGTGCGAGTCGTCGCGGTCGGCGGTCGTTTGGCGTAGATGCGATCGCGGAAACGCAGGTCGAAGTACTCGGCGTCTGGGCACCGCTCCGCCAGCTCGCGGCGCAGTGCCAGGAAGGTGGTGAAGCGGTCCCGGTACGGCGGCGCACCCAGCCGCACGATCTCGCCCGGCCCGCGCAGCACCAGGCGCAGCTCGCCCGAGTCCTCGACCAGGACCTCGGAGACCTCGGCGCCCAGCTCGCCGAGGTCTGCCAGCAGGGTTCCGGCGCGACGGGCCCGATCGCGTCGAGCCTCGCCGTCGATGCCGGTGAGGCCGCGCACGATGGGCAGGTCGAAGCCGGCGGTGCGGGGGCCGTAGATGTCGATCAGCGTCCCCTCCTCGTCCATCAGGTAGAGCTGCTCCAGCTCGGCCAGCGCCAGCGGGACCCGCTCGCGGATCTCCACCGTCAGGGCGTCGGGAAGGGCGCGGGTCACTACCGCGTCGGCCACCCAGGGGCTGGCGCGAAGGCGCCTCTTCAGCTCGTCGATGTCGACCTCCAGGATGTTGGCGCCCAGCGCCGGCTCCAGGAGCTGCCGCACCTCGCCCTCGGAGAGGAAGTGGCTCCCCCGCACGTCGATGCGTCCCACCCGGAGCTGCTCGCTGGCCATCACCTTGGAGTAGCCGCTCCAGGCCAGCAGCAGCCCCACCAGCAAGCCTCCGGCGATCTGCAGCGCCACCACCATCCGTGCGGTCAGCCCGCGCCGCGTGCGTCGGGCGCGGGCTCGGGTGCGGGAGCGGAGGAACGGCGGCTCCTCCTCGTGCCGAAGCGGCAGGTCCACGAGCGGGGCGCGGGGCGGCTTGGGCCGCTCGAACGGGCTCATCTCGCCCCCCACACCTTGACCTCCAGCTCTAGCTCCACACCGAGCTCGCGGAGTACCCGCTCCCGCACCTCGTCGATCAGGCCCAGCACATCGGCGGCGCTGGCGTTCTCCTCGTTCATCACGAAGTTGGCGTGGCGCGGGCTGACCACCGCGCCGCCCCGGCGCAGTCCCTTGAGCCCCAGCTCGTCGATCAGCCGGCCAGCCGGCGCCCGCTCCGGGTTCTTGAAGACGCAGCCGGCGTTGCGGCCCACCGGCTGGCTCTGAGTGCGGGCCTTCTGCAGCTCCCGGATCTCCCGCCCCAGCTCGTCGGGGTCGCCGGGCACGAGCCGCAGCCGAGTCGAGACCACCGCTGCCCCCTCGGGGATCGAGGAGCCGCGATAGTGGAAGCGCCAGCCCTCGGGCGGCGTGGTCTCCTCGCCGTCCGCGTCGAGGACCAGGATCTCGTCCAGCACGTCGCTGATCGAGAAGCCGTAGGCGCCGGCGTTCATCACCGCCGCGCCCCCCACCGAGCCCGGGATCCCGGCCGCGCTCTCCATCCCCCGCCAGCCGGCCCGGCAGCTTTGCACCACGGTCCGGATCAGGTTGGCGCCGGCCTCGGCGGCGAGGCGACCGTCGTCGCCGATCTCGAGCCCGCGCAGCTCGCGGGTGCTCACCACCAGCTCGTCCAGCCCCTCGTCGACGACCACCAGGTTGGAGCCGGCCCCCAGCACGCGGTGCGGCACGTCCAGCTCGGAACGCAGGCGCAGGCAAGCCTGGAGCTCCTCCGTGCCGCGGGGGAAAGCCATCACCGCAGCCGGGCCTCCCACGCCCATGGAGGTGTGCCGGGCAAACGGCTCCCGCTCGCGATACGGCACGCCGAGCTCGGTCAGGGCGGCCATCACCTTCGGGTCCATGGCCGGCCTTCCGGGGGACACGAGAGCAGCGCCTCGCCGGCGGTGGCGACGTTGCCGGCGCCCAGCGTCAGCACCACGTCGCCCTCCCGCGCCTCCGCGATCAGCCGCTCGGTGGCCTGCTCCAGGCTCCCGGCGTAGGCGACGGCACGGTGGCCCCGCTCGGCGATCGCCGCCGCCAGGGCCTCGGCAGTGACGCCCGGGTAGGGCGCCTCGCCGGCCGGGTAGATGTCGGTCAGCAGCACCACGTCGGCCACGAAGAAGGCGGCACAGAACTCGTCCCACAGCAGCCGGGTGCGCGTGTAGCGGTGGGGCTGGAACAGGACCAGCGTGCGCCGCCCGCCGGCTCGGCCGCGCAGCGTGGCGAGGGTCTCCTGGATCTCCGTGGGGTGGTGGCCGTAGTCGTCGATCACCGTCACCCCGGCAGCCTCACCGCGAAGCTGGAAGCGCCGATTGACGCCGCGGAAGGTCTCGAGGGCCTCCTGGATCTTCTCGAAGCCCACCCCCAGCTCCAGCCCGACCGCCACCGCTCCCAGCGAGTTGACGACGTTGTGGCGCCCAGGTACCGAAAGCTTCACCCTCCCCAGCTCCCGTCCGTCGTGGACCACCGTGTAGGCGGCTTCCCCGGGTCCGAGCGCGACCGTGCGCGCCGAGACATGGGCCTGCGGCGAGACGCCGTAGGTGACCGCGCGGCGCTCGAGCTGGGGCAGGATCGCCTGGGTCGGCGGGTCGTCGAGGCAGAGCACGCCGGCCCCGTAGAACGGCACCTTGTTGACAAAGCCGACGAACGCCCGTTGGACGTCGGCGAGGTCCTGGTAGGTGTCGAGGTGCTCGCGGTCGATGTTGGTGACCACCGCCAGGGTGGGGGTGAGCTTCAGGAACGAGCGGTCCGACTCGTCCGCCTCCGCCACCACGAACTCGCCCTGGCCGACCCGGACGCCGGAGCCGAGGTGCTGCAGGATCCCGCCCACGATCACGGTGGGGTCGAGGCCACCGCGGTCCAGGACGTGGGCCACCATCGAGGTGGTGGTGGTCTTGCCGTGGCTGCCGGCCACCGCCACCCCGTACTTGATCCGCATCAGCTCGGCCAGCATCTCGGCGCGCGGGATGGTCGGGATGTTGCGCCGGCGAGCCTCCAGGACCTCCGGGTTGTCCGCCCGCACCGCGGTCGAGGTCACCACCACGTGGGCCGCCTCGAGGTGCTCGGCGGCGTGCCCCTCGCTGATGCGCGCCCCGAGCGATGCCAGCCGCCGGGTCACCGGCGACGGCTTGAGGTCCGAGCCGGACACCTGGTAGCCGAGGCTCAGCAGCACCTCGGCGATCCCGCTCATCCCCGAGCCGCCGATCCCCACGAAGTGGACGTGCTGGATCTTCCTAAACACGGTGTCCTCTCGGGGGACACGATCCGGATTTCCCGTCACAGCCGCTCGAAATCCGGTCATGTCCCCCAGGGGCGGTCGAGTCCTCGTATCGGCTGTCGGCAGTACCTCCCGATCCGGTCATGTCCCCCGGGGTGGTGGAGGCCTCGCGTCGGCTGTCGGCAGTGTCTCCCGATCCGGATTTCCCGTCACAGCCGTTCGAAATCCGGTCATTTCCCCCGGGTCGGCCTTCCAGCAGGTCCGCGACGCGGGCGGCGGCGTCGGGGCGGGCCATCCTGCGCGCCGCCCGGCCCATCTCGGTCAGCCGCTCGGGCTGGCACAGGAGGCTGTCGATGGCGGCGGCCAGCGCCTCGCCGGAGAGGATCGTCTCGTCGATGACCTGCGCCGCCCCCGCATCCTGCATGGCGCGCGCGTTTGTCCGCTGGTGATCGTCGGCGGCCTGGGCGAACGGGACCAGGATGGCGGCCCGGCCCGCCGCCTGGAGCTCGGCGCAGGTGGTGGCGCCACTGCGCGAGAGGACCAGGTCGGCGTCGCCGAAGCGGTCGACCATGTCGTCGAGGAACGGCACCACCTCGGCCTGCCGTCCGGCCGCCCGGTAAGCCGCCTCGACCTCGGCGTGGGCCCTGGGCCCGGTCTGGTGGACGACGTGCAGGCGCTCCTTTCCCGGCAGGGCGGGAAGCGCGGCCACCAGGGCCTGGTTGAGCACCCGCGAGCCCTGGCTGCCGCCGAAGGCCAGCAGGCGGAACGGTGGCTGGTGACGCCGCTCGGGCAGCCCCGCAAAGCCGCCGCGCACCGGGTTGCCGGTCAGGACCCCCTTGGCCCCGAAGGCGCGCTGGGCCTCCGGGTAGGCACAGGCCGCGTGGCGGACGAAGGGCCGCAGCACGCGGTTGGTGAAGCCGGGGCGGGCGTTCGGCTCGAGGATCACCGTGCGCACCCGCAGAAGCGCCGCGACCAGGGTGACCGGCCCACCGGCGTATCCGCCGACGCCGAGCACCGCCACTGGCCGGAGCCGTCGCACCAGCCGGGCCGCCTGCAGGAGCGCCCGGGGCAGGGCCAGCAGGCCGCGGAGCATCGGCCCGACGCCGACCCGGTTGAGGGGGAGGATCGGGAGCAGCTCCAGGGGGTAGCCGGCCTGCGGCACCAGGCGCGACTCGAGCCCCCGCGCCGTGCCCACGAAGACCACCTGCCGCGTCGGGATCCGGTGGCGCAGCTCGGCGGCGACGGCGATGCCGGGGAACAGGTGGCCACCGGTGCCGCCGGCCGCGATGATGAGGGTCTCGCCCATTCAGTCCGCATGCTGAGAGACGTTGAGGATCAGGCCCACCGCCACCAGGGTGAAGAGTAGCGAGGAGCCGCCGGCGCTGAGGAACGGCAACGGGATCCCCTTGGTGGGCAGCAGCCCCAGCACCACGCTCAGGTTGATGAAGGCCTGCAGCACGATGGCCAGGGTCAGGCCGGAGGCCAGGTAGGCGCCGAACGGGTCGGGCGCCAGCCATGCGGCCCGCAGCCCGCGCCACAGGAAGACCACGAAAGCCAGCACCACGGCGGCGGTCCCGAGCAGGCCCAGCTCCTCGCCGATCACCGCGTAGATGAAGTCGCTGAACGGGTAGGGGAGGTAGAAGAGCTTCTGGCGGCCCTCCATCAGCCCCACCCCGGAGAAGCCGCCGGTGCCCAGCGCGATCAAGCTCTGGATGAGCTGGTAGCCGGAGCCCTGGGCGTCCGACCAGGGGTTCAGGAACGCCTCGATACGGTCGCGGCGGTAGGCGGCCACCACCACCGCCTGATAGAGCGCGAAGCCCGCGGGCAACGCCAGGAGCGCGAAGTAGCGCAGGCGGACGCCGCCCAGGAAGAGCATCACGCAGCCCAGCATGACCAGCGTGGCGGCGGTCCCCAGGTCGGGCTGGATAAAGATCAGGAACGCGAACCAGCCGAGCAGCAGCAGCACCGGGAAGAGCGAGAGCAGGAACTCGTTGACCGCCGGCCCCCGCCGGTCCAGGTGATAGGCCAGGAACAGGATGATGGCGAGCTTGGCCAGCTCGGCGGGCTGGAAGGACAAGGAACCGATCCGGATCCACCGGTTGACGTCGTTCACCGACGGCAGGAAAAGGACCAGGATCAGCAACAGGGTGGCGGCGATCACCACCGAGTAGACGACCACCGGCTGGCGCAGCTTGCGGTAGTCGATGCGCATCATCCAGACCATGGCCCCCAGGCCGAGCACGGCCCAGATCACCTGCCGGGTGAAGAAGTGGTAGGCGTTGCCATGTTGCTCCTGGGCCAGGGTGGACGAGGCGCTCCACACCATGACCAGGCCGAAGCCGAGCAGGGCCACGGTGATGGCCGCGAGCGACGTGTCGGAGCTGAGCTTCTTGGCCAGGGTCTTCAGTGCCTCCGTCGCCCAGAGAGCCGCCCCACCTCGGTCTTGAAGGCGCGGCCGCGCTCGGCGTAGTCGGCGAACATGTCGAAGGAGGAGCAGCCCGGCGCCAGCAATACCGTGTCGCCCGCGGCGGCCGCGGCGAAGGCCCGCTGGACCGCGTCCCCCAGCGACGCGCAGGCCACGATCGGAGCGCTCGATAGAAGCGCTGCCCGGATGCGCTCGCGGGCCTCGCCGATCGCGAACAACGTCTTGACCCGCCCCGCCACCACGTCCGCCAGTGAGGCGAAGTCGCCGCCCTTGTAGCGGCCCCCCATGATCAGCAGCACCGGTCCTTCGAAGGCCTCCAGACCCTTGCGAACCGCGTCGACGTTGGTGGCCTTCGAGTCGTTGTAGAAGCGGACCGCATCGATCTCGGCCACCCGCTCCAGCACGTGCTCGGCCCCGGAGAACCGCCCCACGGCGCGGGTCAAGGCCTCCAGGTCGGCACCCAGCAGACGGGCCGCGGTGGCTGCCGCTAGAAGGTCGCCGTGAAGGTGGGTGCCCGGGAGCCGCACCCGCTCCCGCGGGAACAGCTCCTCGCACCGGCCGCCCCGCCGCAGGACGGCTCGACCGCCGTCGAAGAAGGCGGCGTCGTCCTGGGACGGGGGACCCGCCGGATGAAAGGGGAGCAGGCGGGCCCGCCCATCCCGTGCCAGCTCGACCACCTCCGGGCTGTCGCCGTTGACGACCGCCCAGTCCTCGGCCTGCTGCCGGCCGAAGATCCGGGCCTTGGCCGCCGCGTAGGCGGCCAGGTCCGGGTGTCGGTCCAGGTGGTCGGGGCTCAGGTTCAGGAGCACGGCCACCCTGGGGCGGAAGCGTTCCACCCCCTCGAGCTGGAAGCTCGAGACCTCGAGGACGAAGAGCGTCTCCTCGGTGGCGCCGTCCAGCAGGCCGGTGAGCGCCTGGCCGATGTTGCCGCCGACGCGGACGTCGCGGCCGGCCTCCCGCAGCATCGCGCCGAGCGCCGCCGTGGTGGTGGACTTGCCCTTGGTACCGGTCACCGCGGCCACCTCGCCGGGCAGGAAACGAAAGCCCAGCTCCAGCTCGGAAACCACCTCCGCTCCGGCGCTGCGGGCGGCGGCCAACGCCGGCAGGTCCCAGGGAACGCCTGGCGAGACCACCACCAGCTCCGCGGCGCGGAACGAGGCTTCGTAGTGGACGCCCATCTCCAGGGAGACGCCGTCACCCGCCAGCGAGAGCGCCTCGGCCGACAGCTCGCCGGCGGGCTTTCTGTCGGTGGCGACGACACGAGCCCCGAGCCGGGCCAGGAAGCGCGCCGCCGCGATCCCGGACCGCGCCAGCCCCACCACCAGCACCGCGCGCCCCCGAAGGTCCATGCCGACATCAGCCAAGGTTCCCGATCCCGCCTCTCATCCCGAGGCTCTCTCCGGCGGAGAGAGCAGCACCACGGGCTTCGTGACCGTCGCCGCGTCCTCGCGATCCTTCGGCCGCGGCTCCGAAGGCGCCGGGGCGGTGTCCTGCTGCGACGCCCAGATCCGGCGCGCCATCCGGCCCCGGCGACCGGCGGCCCGTCCCCGACTCGCTCCCTTCAAGGCCCCCTCCTCAGCGAAGCTTCAGGGTCGTCAGGCTCAGCAACGCGAACATGAGCGCGACGATCCAGAAGCGGATGATGATCTGCGGCTCCTTCCAGCCGCTCAGCTCGAAGTGGTGGTGCAGGGGCGCCATCCGGAAGATGCGCCGGCCGGTGAGCTTGAAGGACGCCACCTGCAGCATCACCGACAGCGCCTCCACGATGAACAGGCCGCCCACCGAGATCAGCAGCAGCTCCTGCTTGATCAGGATCGCCACCGTGCCCAGCGCCCCGCCCAACGACAGGCTGCCCACGTCGCCCATGAAGATCTGGGCCGGGTAGCAGTTCCACCAGAGGAACCCGAGCGACGCCCCCACCATCGCGCCGCAGAAGACGGTGACCTCGCCGGCCGCGGGCAGGTGCAGCAGGTCCAGGTACTCGGAGAAGACCCGGTGGCCGGTCACGTAGGCGAGGCCGGTGAAGGCGGCGCCCGCGATCAGCGTGCAGCCGATCGCCAGGCCGTCGAGGCCGTCGGTCAGGTTGACGGCGTTGGACGCGAAGGCCACGAACAGCATCGCGAAGGGGATGTAGAAGATCCCCAGATCGGGCCGGAACTCCTTGAAGAAGGGGAAGATCACGCGGGTGGAGAAATGGGTCCCGTGGCTTTGGGCCAGACCGTAGAGGACGGCCCCGAGCAGGAAGCCCACCAAGAGCTGGCTGCCCAGCTTGCGGCGCGCCGTCAGGCCGAGGTTGCGCTTCCGGACCACCTTCAGGTAGTCGTCGGCGAAGCCGATCGCGCCGAACGCGAGCGTCGAGAGGAGCACGATCCAGACGTTGCGGTTGGTGAGGTCGCCCCACAGCAGGGTGGGGACCACGATCCCGGTGAGGATCAGGATCCCGCCCATGGTGGGGGTGCCGGCCTTCTCCTGGTGGGCCTTGGGACCCTCCTCGCGGATGTGCTGGCCGATCTGGAAGCGGCGCAGGCGCCTGATCATCCACGGTCCCAGCACCAGCACCAGCAGAAGCGCCGTCAGGCTCGCCACCGCGGTCCGGAAGGTGATGTAGCGGACCACGTTCAGGCCCGAGACACGGTCGCGCAGCGCGTTGAGCAGCAGGTAGAGCATTCAGAGGCCTGTCGCGGTCGAGACGCCGGCGGGCCGCGGGTGGCCGAGGTGGGCGACCAGGGCCGCCACCACCCGCTCCATCGCGATCCCGCGGGAGCCCTTGACCAGAACGCTGTCGCCCGGATGAACGAGGCCGCTGGCGGCGGCGGCGGCTTGCTCCGAGGTGTCGAAGGTGGCCACCGAAGACGCCGACAGGCCGCCCTGGCGGGCCCCCTCGGCGAGGTGGCGGGCGAGCGGCCCGACCGCCACCAGCTCGTCGAGCTGAGCGGCGACCGCAGCCCCGACCTGTCGGTGCAGCTCGGGAGCGGCCGGCCCCAGCTCCAGCATGTCGCCCAGGAACGCCACCCGCCGCCCCACCGGGCCCAGGGCCAAGGCGGCCACTGCGGCCTCCACCGCCACCGGGTTGGCGTTGTAGGAGTCGTCGAGCAGCGTCACCCCCTGGTCGAGGCGGTGCACCCGGCCCCGGCCGGGCGCCGCCTCGATCCGAGCGGCGGCAGCGACGATCGCCTCGGCATCGACGCCGAGGCGATCGGCAGCGGCGGCGGCGGCCAGGAAGCTGGTGACGAAGTGCCGCCCGGGCAGCGGCAGGGCGACGTCGAGCTTGCGTCCGCCGATGCGGAGGTCGAAGCGCATCCCATGGATGGTCCCGCGCCAGGCCTCGGCGCAGACCTCGAAGCGTCGGTCGCTCCCGAACCACACCACCTCGCCGGCAAAGGACTCGCCGATCCGTCGCACGCGGGCGTCGTCGCCGTTGAGCACCGCCGCTCCTCCGGGACGCAGCCCCTCGAGGATCTCGCCCTTGGCCGCCGCGATCGCGTCCACGGAGGAGAAGAACTCCAGGTGGACGGGCGCCACGTTGGTGATCACGGCCACGTCGGGACGGGCGATCCCCGACAGCGCCCGGAGCTCGCCGGCCGCCGACATCCCCAGCTCCAGCACCGCCGCCTGGTGCCGGGGCCGCAGCCCCAGCAGGGTGAGGGGCAGGCCCCACTGGTTGTTGAGGTTGCCGCGGGTCTTGAGCACCGGGCCCCGGGTCTCGAGGAAGGCGGCGGCCATCTCCTTGGTGGTGGTCTTTCCGGTGGAGCCGGTGATGGCCAGCACCGGGACCTCTGCGGCGAGCCGAAGGTGGGCGGCCAGCGAGCCGAGGGCCTGGGTGGTGTCGGCCACCCGAACCACGTCGACGCCGGGCGGCAGCGCCACCTCGCGGTGCACCAGCGCCGCGGCGGCGCCGCGCTCCACGGCCTGGGCCAGGAAATCGTGGCCGTCGAAGCGCGGGCCGACGATGGCCACGAAAAGCTGACCAGGCTCGAGGGTGCGCGAGTCGATCGACACGCCGGCCAGCGTGCCGGCGTGCGCCGTCGCGAGACGGCGGCCGCCACTGGCGGCGATCACGTCCTCCATCGTCAGCGTGTCGTGCACCCGGCTCAAGGAGGCCCCCCTCATCCCTTCCTGCCGAAGGGGGAAAGGTGACCCAGTGCCGCCCGCGCCACCTGGCGGTCGTCGAAGGGGAGCGTCCGGTCGCGCGACGTCTGGGTGGTCTCGTGTCCCTTGCCGGCGATCACCACCGCGTCGCCGGGCCCGGCCAGAGAGATGGCCTTGGCGATCGCCTCGCGTCTGTCCTCGATCACGAAGCGTTCCGCACCCGGGCGACCGCCGTTCATGCCGCGCAGGATCTCGGCGATGATCGCCTCCGGCGGCTCGCTTCTGGGGTTGTCGGAGGTCACCACCACCACGTCGCTGAGCCGCGCCGCCACCGCTCCCATCAGCGGCCGCTTGCTGCGATCACGGTCGCCGCCGCACCCGAACACCGTGAGCACCCGGCGGGGGCCCAGCTCGCGGACCGTCTCCAGCAGGCTGCGCAGGGCGTCGTCGGTGTGGGCGTAGTCGACGATCACGCTGAAGTCCTGACCGGCGCGGATCTGCTCCAGCCGACCCGGCACGCCGGCCACCGAGACCAGGCCGTGGATCGCCGACTCTACCGGGATCTCCAGGGCCAGGGCGGCACCGAGGGCGGCGAGCAGGTTGTGGACGTTGAAGCGGCCGAGCAGCGGGGTCTCGATCTCGAAGGCGCCGGCCGGGGTGCGGGCCAGCAGGCGGGTGTGCTGGGTGTTCAGCTCGACCCGCTCGGCGGAGAGGTCGGCCGGTCCCCGCTGGCTGTAGGTCCAGACCCGTCCCCGCGCCACCTGACGCAGCTCCTCGCTGCGGGGGTCGTCGAGGTTGATCACAGCGTGGCCGTCCGGTCGCAGCAGGGTGTCGAAGAGGTGGCGCTTGGCGACGAAGTAGCGGTCCATGTCGCCGTGGAAGTCGAGGTGGTCGCGGGTCAGGTTGGTGAAGACCGCACAGCGGAAGTCGCAGCCGTGGACGCGCTCCAGCGCCAGCGCATGGGAGGAAACCTCCAGCACCGCGTAGCGACAGCCCGCCTTCACCATCTCCGCGAACAGGCCCTGCAGGTCCGAGGACTCGGGCGTGGTGCGCACCGCCTCCATGAGCTGGTGACCGAGCCGGTACTGGACGGTGCCGAGGAAGCCGACCGAGTGGCCGGCCGCTCGCAGCGCGGCGTCGATCAGGTAGGCGGTGGTGGTCTTGCCGTTGGTCCCGGTGACGCCGACCAGCTCGAGCTTCTGGGCCGGGTGGTCCAGGAGCCGGGCCGCCAGGGAGGCCAGGGCGATGCGGGCACTGGGGACCCGCAGCCACGGGACGTCGGCACGCGGCGGCTCCTCGGAGGCCACCGCCACCGCGCCCTTCTTGAGCGCGGCGTCGATGAACTGGTTGCCGTCGGCCTTCTGACCCCGGATGGCCACGAACAGCGCGCCCGGGGAGACGTGCCGCGAGTCGTGGGAGATCGACTGGACCTCCACGGCGCCGCTGCCGTGGACCACGGCCCCGGGGAGGTCGGTCGCCAGCGTCGCCAGGTCGTGGCTCACGAGGCCCCCGTCGGGGCGCCCGGCCGCCCCAGCGACAAGACGCAGGTCATGCCCGCGGCCACCTCGGCGCCGGGCGCCGGGCTCTGGCCGATCACCCAGCCGCTTCCGTGCAGCTCGACGATCAGGCCACGGCGGGCCGCCGCCACCGCCGCCTCGCGGGCCGAGTGCCCGTAGAGGTCGGGCATCAGGGTGGGCTCGCCCAGGTCCCACTGCTCGGCCGGGACCGGCTCGGGACGGTGGGCCACGGGCATCAGGTGGTCGGTGCGGTAGGCCATCATGTGCAGGACCCGATCCGGGTCGTCGGGCGGCACCGCCAGGTGGCGCAACGCCTGCTCGGCGATCCGGGCGAACACCGGCGCCGCCACGTCACCTCCCTGGTTGTAGGTGCCGCGGGGTCGGTCCAGGGAGACCAGGATCACCAGCTCCGGGTGCGAAGCGGGCACGAAGCCGACGAACGACGCCACGTGGTCGACCATGTTGTAGCTGCCGGTGGCGTCCACCTTCTGCGCGGTGCCAGTCTTCCCCGCCACCACGTAGCCGGGGACCGCCGCGTGACGGCCGGTGCCGGAACGGACCACCTCCTTCATCAGCTCGGTCAGGGTGTCGACGGTCTGGGGCTCGAGCACACGCCGCACCGCGTACGGCTTCCACTCCTTGACCACCCGACCGGAGTGGTCCTCGATGTGGCGCACCACCAGAGGGCGCATCAGGTAGCCGCCGTTCGCCACCACCGCCACCGCCGCCGCCATCTGCAGGCCGGTGACCGCGATCTCCTGGCCGAAGGAGATGGAGGCCAGCGACAGCGCGCTCCATTCGGAGGTGGGGCGCAGGATCCCCCGTGACTCGCCCGGCAGGTCGACGCCGGTGGGCACACCGAAGCCGAACTGGCTGACGTAGCGGTAGAGCTGCTCGCGGCCCAGCCGCTGCGCCACCCGGATCGCGCCGATGTCGCTGGACTTGGCGATCACGTCGCGGAAGGTGAGCCGGTCGAAGACCTTGTGGTCGTTGATCCGCTGGTGGGCGATGAGGATGAAGCCGTGGCCGCAGTCGATCACCTCGTCGGGGCTGACCACCTGCTCCTGCAGGGCCGCCGCCGCGGTGATGATCTTGAAGATGCTGCCGGGCTCGTAGGCGTCCACCACCGCCCGGTTCTTCCAGTGCTCGCCGGAGTAGGCGGTGAAGCGGTTGGGGTTGAAGGTCGGCCGGCTGGAGAGGGCCAGGATCTCGCCGGTGCGGGGCTCCAGCACCACCACCATCCCCGAGGCCGCGCCGGTCTCGCGCATGGCCCGCTCCAGCTCGCTCTCGGCCACGTACTGGATGGTCTCGTCGAGGGTGAGGACCACCGTCTGCCCCTCGGTGGAGGGCTTGTCGACGTGCCCCACCGGCCGACGCCGGGCATCGGTGCGCACCACCACCTTGGCGGCGTGACCGCTGATGGTGCTGTCGAAGGCGTACTCGATTCCGCTCATCCCCTTGTTGTCGAGGCCCACGTAGCCGAGCACCTGGGAGGCCAGCTCACGCTTCGGGTAGTAGCGGCGGTTCTCGGTGAGGAAGCCGATGCCGTCGAGGTCCAGGTCGCGCACCGCCCGTGCCTGGTTGGGGCTGACCTTGCGCTCCACCCACACGAAGGCCTTGTCCCGACGCAGTCGACCCAGCAGCCGGGCACGATCGTCGGCGTCCATGCCCAGGATGCGCGCCAGCGCCGTCGCGGTGCCTTCCGCCTCGACCACGTCCGAGGGGACCGCGTACAGGCTGGTGGCGTCCACCGACACCGCCAGGTTGCGATCGTTGCGGTCCAGGATCGGGCCGCGGCGCGGGTCCAGCTTGATGGTGCGCTCGCTCTGACGGTCGGCCATCTGCCTGAAGGTGGCGTGGTCCAGGATCTGGACGTGCACCAGACGGCCGCCGATCACCAGCGCCCAGAGGGAGATGGACAGGCCCACCAGCGTCATCCGCAGGCGGACGAGCTGGTCGCGCAGGGAGGCCCCTGCGTCCTCGCCCTGCGGAATCACCACCTGCACCCGCCTCATCGTGTTGCGTCCACCTCGCCGCCTCACCCCGTCCCGGCCTGCCTCGTGCGCCTGCGACGACCTGCTCGCTTCCCTCCCGTCTTCGTACCCGCGTGCCCCTTCGCTAGCGTCGCTCCACGCCGGTCGGCTGGCTGCTCGCGAGCTGGGTCCCCTCCGGCAGCTCGTCCGGCTTCTCGACCACCAGGAGCTGCTGCGGTTGGGGCGGTCGCAGACCCAGGTCGCGCACGGCAATGGTCTCGATCCGGCGCAGGTTCTCGAGCGTCGCCTTCTCCAGCCGAAGCTTCCGGTTCTCCTCGATCAGCCGCTCGCGATCCTGCTGCATCTGCTGGCGCTCCAGGCCCAACTGGCGCAGCTCGAAGTGAGGCCAGGCGTACAGCACCATGCCTCCGGCCAGCGTCCCCACCAGCAGCAGCAGCAGCCACAGGTCGCGGCTCGAGCGCGGGTCGACCTCGCGCACCACCCGCGAGTTGTCGATCGCCTTGGTGATGTGGAGCGCCGGGTCGGCGAGCGTGTGGCCTCTCATGCCGCCTCCTCCCGCACCAGCGCCCGAAGGCGCGCGCTGCGCGAGCGCGGGTTCTGCTTCCGCTCCACCTCGCCGGGGCGTACCGGCCGGCGGGTCAGCAGACGGAACCCCGCCTGGTGGGCCAGCTCGCGGAAGCCGAGCTTCACCTCACGGTCCTCCAGGCTGTGGAAGGCGATCACCACCAGCCGCCCACCGGGCGCCAGGCAGCCGGCCAGCGCACGCAGCGTCTCGCCCAGCCCCTCGAGCTCGCGGTTGACGTGGATGCGCAGCGCCTGGAAGGTGCGGGTGGCGGGGTCGATCCTGCCGCCACGGCGGCCGCCGAGGGCTCGGCGCACGATCGCCGCCAGCTCGGTGGTGGTGGCGATGGGCGTCCGGCGGCGGGCCTCGACGATGAAGCGCGCCACCCGTCGCGAGCCACGCTCCTCCCCGAGGGCGTAGATCAGGTCGGCCAGCTCCCGCTCCGGCATCCGGTTGACGACCTCGGCCGCGGTCTTGCCCTGGCTCTGGTCCATGCGCATGTCGAGGGGCCCCTCGGCCCGGAAGCTGAAGCCACGTGAGGTGTCGTCGAGCTGGAGCGAGCTCACCCCGAGGTCGAGCAGGATGCCGTCGGCGGGGCGGTCGGCAAGACGTGCCGGCAGCTCCCGGACCTCGGCGTGCTCGAGGCGCACCCGGTCGCCGAAGGGCGCGAGCGTCCGGCGGGCCCTCTCGAGCGCCTCGAGGTCGCGGTCGGTGGCCAGGAGCTGGCCGTTCGGCGCGGAGCGGCGCAGCACCTCGCTGGCGTGGCCGCCGAGGCCGACGGTACCGTCCACGTAGAACCCCCCCGGCCTCACGGCGAGCGCCTCCAGGCTCTCCTCCAGCAGGACGGGGGTGTGAGTGGCCGCCACATCAGATCCCGTGCTCCGAGAGGACCCGGCCGTCCTCTTCGGTGAAGGGGTCCTTCTTGAACAGGCGGTCCAGGAGCCGCTTCTGGTTCCACACCGCCAGGTGGTTCTGCAGCCCGAGCACGCTCACCTCGCCGGTCATGGCGGCGCTCTCGCGAAGCAACTGGGGGAGCAGCAGCCGGCCCTGCTTGTCGAGGGCCACCACCTGCCCGAAGAAGTTGACGCGGTCGAGGAAGCGCTGCTTGGACGGGTTGGCCGAGGGCATCTCGGCCAGCTTGCGCTCGATCTCCAGCCACACCGGCATCGGGTACAGGCGCACGTGTTCCCCGGTCACCGAGGTGACGAAGAAGTCGCCGCCGTATTGCGATTCGACGATCGAGCGGAAGCTGTTGGGGATCTTGATCCGCCCCTTCTCGTCGATCCGAGCCGGATGGTTCCCGCGAAGCATCAGGTCAATAGGCGCTCAGGCTTGCCGAGCAAAGCCCCCCCGGTCCGGGCGTCTCGACCGTGAGACGTTGGACCACTTTTTTCCACAAATTTCCACTCGGAGTCTAGATTGGCCTTCGGCGGGGTGTCAAGGCGAAAACGAACTAGCGGCTGGGTTTTGCCTGTGGAAGCGGCTTCGCCGAGGGAGGCTCGAGGGGGGTCGGAGGGGGCAGCGGCCACTGCAGGTCGAGGGTCACGTCGTCGAGGAAGCGCTCGGACTCACGCACGAAGCCGTCCCACGCCTCGGGGGCCCAGACCTCGAAGCGGTTCAGCACCCCGACCAGCAGGGCTTCCCGCCCGAGGCCGGCGGCCTGCCTCAGCGGCGGCGGCAGCAGGATGCGTCCCTGGACGTCGAGCGCGCAGTCGGCGGCCCGGCTGGCCAGCAACCGGGTCAGCGCCTTGACCGGCTTGCTGAAGGTGGGCAGGGCCCGAAGCTGCACCTCCAGCTTGTCCCACTCGCTGCCCGGGTAGACCGCCAGACACTGGTCGAGGGGCGTCACCACCAGCGACACCTCACCCGCCCGCTCGAGCGCCCGCCGGAACACCGCCGGCACCGGAAGCCGCCCCTTGGGATCGATTCTGTGCCGAAAACTCCCTTTGAACACAGTGCCCTACGAGTATTCCACACATTCTTCCACTTTTCCACACTGAAGGCGGGGTCAGGTCTAGACTTTTGACTTTCTTGGGGCCCGCCGCTCCAGCGGCGCTGCGAGGCCAGGCCGGCTATGATCTCGACCCGCATGCCACCTGATGCTGGCCCGATGGCCTACCTGACGGCCCGAGCGCAGTTCGGGATCAAGTTCGGCCTGAGCACGATCCGCGCCCTGGCGCGAGCGCTGGGCCAGCCCCAGCGGACCTACCCCTCGATCCTGGTGGCTGGGACAAACGGGAAGGGCTCGGTGGTGGCCCACGTGGATGCTGCGCTCCGCGCGGCCGGCCTGCGGGTCGGCCGCTACATCTCGCCGCACCTCTCGAGCATCCACGAGCGGATCGCGGTCGACGGCCGGCCGATCACGCCGGACCAGCTCCGGAGGGTCGTCGCCCGGGTTCGCGACGCCGCCAGCGAGCTGGTCGCGGCAGGCGCGATCGTGGCTCACCCGACCTACTTCGAGGTCGTCACCGCCGCCGCGCTGGAGCACTTCCGCCGGCGGCAGGTCGACGTGGCGGTTCTGGAGGTGGGGATGGGAGGACGCCTCGACGCCACCCGCATCTGCGAGCCCATCGTCTCGGCGATCGTCAGCGTCGACTACGACCACCAGGCCTTCCTGGGCCACACGCTCGCCGCCATCGCCCGCGAGAAGGCCGGCGTCCTGAGACACGGCCGGACGACGGTGCTGGGTTCGATGGAGCCGGAGGCGCGGCGCGCCATCGCCCACCGCGCGCGACAGGTGGGGGCGCGTCTGACCGATGCCGCGAGCGGGTCTCGTGTCGACCTCGACCGCCGGGGCGGCGTTGCGGCCCGGACCCGAACCGGCGCCTACCGGCTCGGCACGCGGTTCGAGTCCGCGCATCAGCGACACAACGCCCTGGTGGCGATCCGGGTGCTGGAGCAGGCGCGGGGCGCCGGCATCCCCGTCGCGCCGAGAGCCATCGCCCGTGGCCTACGCGAGACGATCTGGCCCGGCCGCCTGCAGTGGCTGCCCGGCGACCCACCGCTGCTCCTCGATGGCGCCCACAACCCGGCCGGGGCGCGAACCCTCGCCGCCTACCTGTCCGGCCGCCAGCCGTTCATCCTGCTCTTTGGGATCATGTCGGACAAGGACATCGAGACGGTGGCCGGCACCCTCTTCCCGCTGGCCCGTGCCATGGTCCTCACCCGCGCCCGGGACGCCCGCGCCGCCACCCCCGCCGAGATCCGGAGGCGGGCGGGTGTGGCCGCAGCGAACGCCCGCCAGCGTTGCCGACCGCGCGAGGCGCTGGCCCTGGCCCGGCAGCTCGCTCGCCCCGGCGAACCGGTCGTCGTGGCCGGCAGCCTCTACCTGGTGGGCGAGGTGCTGCGGCTCACCAGAACTCCGCTCTCCTGAGCGAAGCGCCGAAGCGTCATCCTGAGGGCGCCCGTCCGGCCGTCGCCCGAAGGATCTGGGACTCGGCCCAGATCCTTCGGGGGTCCAGCCTCGAAGAAGCACTCAGACGGGGCGGCCGGCGGCCGAGCAGCGGATTCTGGGGGCTGAACGGAGGGTTCTGGCGGCCGAACCGCGGGTTCTGGCGGCCGAACCGCGGAAGGCCGGCGGTCGACTCAGGAGGCCCTGGCCGCCGCGAGCCGCCTGCGCAGGTGGGCCAGGGCGGCGGGCGCATCCCACTCCACCGGCCCCACGTAGCGCTCGCGCACGACACCGTCCGCGTCGATCAGGTAGGTGGTGGGGAACTCCACCGTCCGGTAGACCCGCTCGGCGAAGAGCCCGCTCGGGTCACGCAGCACCAGGAAGGTGACGCCGTGCTCCTCGACGAACTGCCGGAGCGCCCTCGTGCTCTCGTCGACCGAGACCCCGATCACCACCAACCCCTGGTCCGAGAGGGCGCGGTGGAGCGCCTCGAGCGACGGCGTCTCGTGGACGCAGGGCGGGCACCACGAGGCCCAGAAGTTGAGCAGCACGATCCGCCCGCGGAACGAGCCCAGGTCCACCTCGCCGCCGGCCAGCGACGGCAGCCGCAGCGGGGGTGCCGGCTGATCCAGGGGGAGCTGCGGCTGGCCTCCCGGTCGCACCGACCACAGCGCCGCCAGGACCAGCAGGCTGCCGAACACCGCCAGGCGGGCGGGGCGGCTCACGGCATCCGGGACGCCGGAGATTGGGGCGGTGGGGTGGTGCGTCGGGGGAGCAGGCTCCGTATCTTCGCCCGCACCGCATTGCTGCGCCACTTCACCGAGCCGAGGTAGACGGCGGCCACCCGGCCGTCGGCGTCCAGCAGGTAGGCTTCGGGGAACCTCCAGGAGCCGTAGGCCTCACGCACCGCCACGCCGTTGTCGTCCGACCAGACCAGGAAGGAGAGCTTGTGCCGTCGGATGAAGGCTCGGCGTGTCCGGTCGTCCGGGTCGACGGAGACGCCGATCACGGTCAGGCCCTGTGGCCCGTAGGTACGGTGGACGGCCTCCACCTCCTCGATCTCCCGCTCGCAGATGTGGCAGCCGGCCAGGAACATCACCAGCAGCACCGGGTTGCCCCGGAACTTGTGGAGCGAAAGACGGGCGGAGCTGCCCGGGAAGGGGAGGCGCAGGTCGGGGGCCATCTGCCCCACGTCGACCTTCGGAACCTCCGTGGAGCGCAGCAGCCAGTAGCCGAGCACCGATGCCAGGGCCACGACCAGCACCGCCCCGGCGGTGAGCACGACGCGAAGCCACTTCCGCCCCGGCACCGCCCGCTCGACCTCGTCCTCGGATCCCATGACTCGATCTTACGACAGGCCGGCCCGGCGGCTCAGCGCCTTGCGTCGTTTCGCCGCGCAATCGCGACAGTAGCCGTAGATCTGGTGGCGGTGCCCCTGAACCTCGAAGCCGTGGGCGGCGGCGACCTGCTCCTGCAACCGCTCGATCTCGGGGCTGGTGAACTCGAGGATGGCGGAGCAGCCCTGGCAGATCAGGTGGTCGTGGTGCTCGCGGTCGTGGGCGGGCTCGTAGCGGTTCTCGCCGTCTAGCACCAGCTCGCGGGCGAGCCCCGCCTCCTGGAACAGCTTGAGCGTGCGGTATACGGTGGTCCGGCCGACGTCACGGCGCTTGCGCTGCACCCGCCGGAGCAGCTCGTCGACCGACAGGTGCCGCTCGCAGCGCAGGAAGACCTCGAGGATCGCCTCGCGCTGTCCGCTGCGCTTGAGGTGGTGGCGGGCGAGGTGGGCGGAGAGGATCGCCCGCTCCTTCTGTCCGACCGAGGACCCCACGGGCGCGAGGTTAGTGCCGGCCGGCTCGGCCTGTCAACGAACGCCGCCCGGCAGGTGTCGTCCCGGCATCTCGACCCGGCCGCCTCGCCCGTGTGTCGAGAAGGGTCGGTCCTGCCGGCTCGCTTGCCGCTCTTTGACAGCCGTTAGGCGGAGGGCTAATGTGCCCGGTGGGGGGGGGCCGTCATGAGGAGGCTGACCCGTATCGGTCTGGCCGTCGGGGTAGCGGCGGTGGCCCTGGTGCCGCTCTACGGGGACA
>CAZNNH010000021.1:0-56692 GCA_964574335.1 uncultured Acidobacteriota bacterium
CTGGTCGTCGAAGTTCCAGAGGCCGCCGTTCTTCTCATCGTTGGAGAGCACGCCGCTGTTGTGAGCGAGATACCCGCCGCTGAGCAGGCTCGCACGTGTCGGGCTACACTGAGGAGTCGAGACGTACGCGTTGCCAAACACCACGCCGTGGGAGGCGAGCCGGTCCTGCAAGATCGGCATGGCCCACAGCGTGTCCCAGCGCTGGTCGTCTGTGAGAATGATCACGAAGCTGTCAGGCGGCGGCAGCGGATCCGCCGTGAGCGACCTTGCCAAGCAGATGACTGCGGCCACCAGGAGAAGCCGCGGACAGAGACAAGAATGTAGGTTAGCCATACGCCTGAATTATACACACTCCGTCTTGCGCTTGTGCTTCGAGAGAGCGGTTTTCTGGGGAGCGAGCGTGCTTTGCTGGAGCTTCGCGGGATCAGCGCTCTCCAGCTCTTGGCTCTGCCACGGCCTCTCGGGTTCCGCCCTGTTCGAGCCAGGGTGAAGAGGCGCGGGTGCGTGCCCTCGCCAGCAGGAGATGGGGCCTGACTCGCCGGGGTCTCTCGAGGTGTGATCCTCCGGCCTGCCGGACTCGGGCTGAGAGGAGACACACGAATGCTCGACGACGAGATGCGCGACAAGATCGCGATGTTCCGCTACGGCCTGATTGGTGACTTGATCCACCGACCGCTTGGTGAGAAGGGGCTCTGCGCACTGCCGCAACGGGAGACCGAGAAGGCCTACCCGATCCCCGGAGGCCTCCGCGCCCGGGTGGCGCCCGAAACCTTCCGGGACTAGCTGAGGGCCTATCGACAGGGAGGCCTTGATGCCCTGCGCCCCCGCCCACGAAGGGATCAGGGCCAGTCCCGAGCCTTGCCCCAGGAGGTGGTGGACCTCCTGTGCAGCATCAAGGAGGACAACCCGGCCCTGTCGGTGGAGGCCATGATCCGGGAGGCGAGGAAGGATCCACGGACACCAGGAGGCCAGGTGCTGGCTTCGTTCACCGTCCACCGTCAGCTCTCCCGGCACGGCTTGATGGCCAAGAGCGAAGAGCCCACCAGTAGGGACCGCCGGCGCTTCGCCTTCGAGGATCCCAACGAGCTGTGGATGAGCGACGTGATGCACGGCCCCACAACCTGCTCGCTCACCACGCCCTCCTGGCCGCCGCCCTTGACCGCGTCACATCCGTCACCGAAACGGGAGGTGGACACGTTGACTGTGGGGGCGGCGGTTCGGCTGGGATAGGGAATCCTGGCCTTTGGAGCCGGCCTGTGTGGCATTGCATGGATGGCGTACCTTCTCCGAGGGAGTTGGGTTTCCGAGATGAGCCTGGCCGCTGGATAGGCACGTCGTCGAGTAGGGTGTGAAAGCTGCCAGGCCATGGAAAGACAGGGGCTTGCAGGCGGTTCTTGGCGCCGAAGCACGAACGAAACAGACGGCGCCCAGCGGTCAGTGCCGGCACCGTCCGACTGCCGATTCCAGTACCTGGCTACGCCAGGACGAACTTGTAACCGTAGCAGAGAAGCCCCGCCGCGCCGTCCTGCTGCAGCTTGCGGAACTCCAGGCGCACCGGGTCGCCGATCTTCAGCGCCTGCGGGTCGCAGTCCACGATCTGGGCGGTGAGGCGGATTCCGCCGAGCAGACGCACGATCCCCACCGCGTAGGGGATCTGGTCCGAGAAGCCGCTCGGTGCCACCCGGATCACCGTGAACGTCTCGATCTCGCCCTGCTGGGGGAGGGTGGCCTTCTCGAACTCCCGGCCCCGACAGTTGCTGCAGACCGTCCGGGGCGGAAAGAAGACCTTGCTGCAGGAGACGCAGCGCGCCGCCTGGTAGCGGTAGCGCTGCGGGATCTCGCGCCAGTAACGTGCCGATCCGATCATGGCTCGATCCTCTCGAAGACGTGGACCACCGAGCTGGCCCCGGTCCCGCCCATGTTCTGCGTGAGCCCGTAGCGGGCCCCCTCCACCTGCCGGTCGCCCGCCTGGCCGCGGAGCTGCAGCACCGCCTCCCGGACCTGCGCCACCCCGGTCGCCCCCACCGGATGCCCCTTCGACTTGAGACCCCCCGAGACGTTCACCGGGCACTTCCCACCGAACGCCGAGAAGCCGGCCGCCGCCGCCTGGCCGCCGCAGCCGCGCGCCGAGAGACCGATCGCCTCCAGCACCATGATCTCGGCGATCGTGAAGCAGTCGTGCACCTCGCAGAACGACAGCTCACCGGGGCCGATTCCCGCCTGCTGGTAAGCCTGGCGCGCCGCGCGCTCCGTGGAGGCCAGGAACGTCACGTCCTCGCGCTCGGCCAACGCCAGCACGTCGGTGGCGTGCGCCGAGGCCGCCACCCGCACCAGCGGGTGTTGCTTCATCTGGCGGGCCAGCTCGAGCGGCACGATCACGGCGGCGGCCGCGCCGTCAGTAATCGGGGAGCAGTCGAGGATCCGCAACGGGTCGGCCACCAGCACCGAGCCCTCGACCTGCTCGGCGGTGACCGGCTGCGGGAACTGGGCCAGCGGGTTCTTCGACCCGTGCCGGTGGTTCTTCACCGCGACTTCCGAGAGCTGGCGCCGGGTGGTGCCGTGAACGTGCATGTGGGCGCGCGCCATCATCGCGTAGAGCCCGGGGAAGGTCACCCCCTGGTAGCACTCGTACTCCTGGTCCGCCGCCGTCGACAGCGCGTAGGTCGCGGCCGCGCCGTCGACGTCCGTCATCTTCTCGACCCCGGTGGCCAGGACCACGTCGTGGGCCCCCGAGGCGACCGCCAGGTACGCCTGGCGGAAGGCCAGCCCCCCGGAGGCGCAGGCCGACTCCACCCGGGTCCCCGGGATCGGGCCCATCCCGAGCTGGTCGGCGAGCAGCGCGCCCAGGTGCTCCTGGCCCACGAACAACCCGCTGCTCATGCAGCCGACGTACATCGCGTCGACGTGGTCGACGCCGGCGTCGTCGACCGCCTCGAGCGCGGCCTCGGTCCAGATCTGCCGGTGCGACTTCTCCCAAAGCTCGCCCCAGCGGTTCATCCCCACGCCGATCACGGCCACCTCGCGCATCGGCTCTCCTCCTATTCGGCCGCCCGCCGGATCTTGCCGCGGAACTTGGCGTAGGTCCCGTAGTCGAGGTAGATGGGCCGGTCCTCGAGCTGGGCCCGGGTGCCGGGCGCCCGCTCGCGGACGTCGGCGATCCTCTCGGTCACCCGCCAGATGAAGCCGTCGCTGCCTGCCCCCGACCCGTAGCTGACCATCAGGATGCGGTCGCCGGGCTGGGCCACGTCCAACACCGCGCTCAGGCCCATCGGCGACGAGCCCGAGTAGGTGTTGCCCAGCGTCGGGCAGAGCCAGCCCGGCTCGATCTTCTCTTTGGGAAAGCCCAGCTCGGTTGCCGCCCGCAGCGGGAACTTGCCGTTGGGCTGGTGGAAGACCGCCCACTTGAAGTCCTCGGGGCCGGTCCCGCTTCTGCGCATCAGCCCCCGCGCGCACGAGAGCACGTGCTGGAAGTAGGCGGGCTCGCCGGTGAAGCGCCCCGCGTGGCGCGGGTAGAACTGGTGCTCGCGGCGCCAGAAGTCGGGGGTGTCGGTCATGTAGGCGTAGGTCGCCTCGCACACCGCCAGAATCCGCTCCCGGCCGAACAGGAACGCGGCCGCCCCGGCCGAGGCCGAGTACTCCAGGGCGTCGCCCGGCGCCCCCTGCGAGGTGTCGGCGCCGATCCCGAGGGCATAGTCCATCTGGCCCGCCTTGACCAGCGAGAGCGCCACGAACATCCCCTCGCTCCCCGCCTTGCAGGCGAACTCGAAGTCGGCGCAGTGGATCTCCGGCGTGGCCCCGAGGGCCTCGGCCACCACCGTCCCGCTGGGCTTGACCGCGTAGGGGTGGGACTCCGAGCCCACGTAGATGGCGCCGATCTCGGCCGGGTTGACGCCGGCCCGACGGATCGCGTGGCGCGCCGCCTCCACCGACATCGTGATCGTGTCCTGGTCCGGGGCCGGGACCGACTTCTCGCGCAGCAAGAGGCCCCGCTTGTAGGAGGGGGCGTCGGCCCCCCAGACCTTGGCGATCTCCTCGACCTTGATGCGGTGGCGGGGAACGTACGCCCCGTACCCGACGATTCCGACCTCCATGCTCGGCTCCTCGGCCGGCCGGCTCACTCCCGGAGCGGGACCGACTCCTGGTTGTGCCTCAGCAGCCGCTGGCGCTCCAGCAGGCCGCGGGCGCGGAAGACCAGATAGGGGTGGACGTCGAAGCGCTCGGCCACCTTCTCGGCCGGGCCCTCGGCAAGAAGCTCGGCGCCGCCCGGCTGCCGGGCGGCCGCCTCGATCAACCTCTCGGCCTCGGCCAGGCTGGAGGGGCCTTCCTCGCCCTCGCCGGCCGGGTCGTCCGCCGGCGGGCGCTGGCGCTCGAGGCGGACCTGCTCGATCAGGTCGGATCGCCCCTCCGGCGTCCCGAGGTAGGCGCGGGCCGCATCCACCACGAAAGGGTGGACGCCGAGGGTCACCGCCACGCTGTCGAGATAGGCCTGGTGCAGGAACCCCAGGCCGTGGGGGTGGCGCGCGACGCGCTGGACCAGGTCGGCCAACTCGGCTGGCATGGGGTGGCGGCTCGCCACAGGACCCTCCCCGGACCGCGTCGCTCCGAGTCTAGGTGCCGTGGGACAGGGGGTCAAGCTCCTCCAACTGTCGCTCCCAGCCAGGGAGGCCGAATCAGGACGGCCTCGGCGCCTTCAGAATCGAGCGGCTTCGAGAAGAAGAACCCCTGGGCAAAGTCGCAGCCGAGGCTGCGGGCCCGCTCGAGCTGCTCCCGCGTCTCGATCCCCTCCGCGATCACGGTCCGGTTGAGGCCGTGGCTCAAGTCCACGATCGTCCGCGCCGTCCGCTCGGCGTCGGCCTCTGCTGCAGCCCGCTGCGTGAACGAAGGGTCGATCTTGATGGCGTCGATCGGAAGCCGGTGCAGGTAGCTGAGAGAGGAATAGCCGGTGCCGAAGTCGTCGATGTGGACGTCGATGCCGAGGCGCTTGAGCGCTCGCAACGTCGCCACCGCCTTGTCGACGTTGCGCACCATCGCGCCCTCGGTCATCTCGAGTATCAGCAGACGCTGGGCCGGGCCGGCTTCCTCGAGCACCAGGGAGACGGCGCGCAGCAGGTCGCCCGACTGGATGTAGAGGCTCGAGAAGTTCACGCTGATCGAGAGGCGCGCATGCTTCGGGTGGCGCTCGCGCCAGGCCTTTGCCTGCAGGCACGCCTCGCGCAGCAACCGCACGTTGACCTGGAACAACACGCCCATCTCCTCGGCCACGTCGAGAAAGTGGCGCGGCTCCCGCAGCCCGCGTTTCGGGTGCTGCCAGCGCATCAGGCACTCGAGCCCCACGATGCCGAGGGTCTCCAGCTCGACGATCGGTTGGTAGAAGACACGGAACTCGCCGCGCTCGACGGCCCGCCGCAGATCGGTCTCCAGCCGCAGCCGCGCGCGAGCACGAACGTTCATCCGGCGATCGAACAGCTCGTAGCGCCCCCCACCGGCGGCCTTGGCGCGGTGCATGGCGACGTCGGCGTCGCGGAACATCTGCTCGGGGTTGGCGTAACCCAGCCCGCTGACCGCGATCCCGATGCTGGCGCTGGTGAAGATCTCCTGAGTGCCGAGGTCGATCGGCGTGCCCAGGGCATCCTTCTGGATGCGCTCGGCGACGCGCGTGGCGTCGACCAGCAGCGCGCGGGTCTCCCTCCGCACGGCGCCCAGTGCCGAGATCTGGATGCGCTCGGCAACACGCGTGGCGTCGACGGCGGGATCGGCATCGGGGCGCAGGTGGTCGGCGACCACGGCGAACTGGTCGGGACCGATGCGCGCCACCATGTCTCCCGGCCGCACACAGCCGAGCAGCCGCGTGGCGGTCGTGCGCAGCACCTGGTCGCCGCCCGGGTCGCCGAGCGTGTGGGTGATCAGGCTGAAACGGTCCAGGTCGAGGACGAGCAGAGCGAAGCGATAGTCCGGCCGCTGGCGCGCCCGGTCCAGGGAACGCCCGAGCCGCTTCATGAAGGCCGACCGGTTCGGGAGCTGGGTGAGCGCGTCGTGGACGACGGCGGTGGCGTCGGCCTGACGCATACAGCTCACCAGCCAGGCTGGCTGGGGCGACGAGAGCAAGACCCGCTGCGCGGTGACGTCGAAGGGCTCGGATGGGCCGTGGCGATGGCGAAGCCGCATGGTCAGCGACCTCGGCTCGTCGCCGGCCTCGGCCAGCATCTGCCTCAAAGCGGCGGCGTCTTCCGGCTCCGCCCAGCTCAGCAGGGAAGCGCCCGAAGGCTCCTGATCGCCGAAGGCGAGGCAGGCTGCCCGGTTCAGGCAGGTGACGTGGCCATCGCCGTCGGCCAGAAGCAGCGGTCCTGGGCAGGCGTCGAGAAGGGCGCCCAAGTCCTCCTTCGAGAGGCGATCCAGCTGAGGCGGCATGGCGGCACGATCCTCGACCCGCGGAAGCTCACGCATCCTACACCCGCGAGGTCACCCGGGAAAGCGCGGACGCTCCCCCACGCCGGTTCGCGATATGATCGCCTGCCGTGGAAGAGCGCCTGCAGAAGATCCTCTCTCGAGCCGGCGTCGCCTCGCGGAGGGGAGCCGAAGCCCTGATCCTGGAAGGGCGGGTCACCCGCAACGGCGAGGTGGTGCGCGAGCTGGGGACGAAGGCCGACCTGGCGGTCGACGACATCCGCGTGGACGGGGTACGGGTGCGGGCGTCCGTGGCCCTCGTCTACCTGTTGCTCAACAAGCCCAAGGGGGTGGTCACCACCCGGCGTGACCCGTCGGGGCGGACTACTGTGATGGACCTGGTGCCGAAGATCCCGGGCCTGTTCCCCGTGGGGCGCCTGGACGTGAGCACCGAGGGGCTCATCCTGCTGACCAACGACGGGGCCTTCGGCGAGCGGGTGGCCCACCCGCGCTACGAGGTGCCCCGCGTCTACCAGGCCAAGGTGCGGGGGCTGCCCGAACCGGCCACCCTGCAACGGATGCGCAAGGGGGTGCGGGCAGAGGGCCAGCGGCTGGTGGCGGACGAGGTGCGCATCCTCGAGGCCGCCAACAACTCCTGGTTGGAGATCCGCCTTCACGAGGGCAAGCAGCACGAGGTCCGGCGGCTGCTCGAGGCGGTGGGCCATCCGGTGTCCAAGCTGCGCCGGGTGGGCCTGGGTCCGCTGACCGACGCCGGCCTTCCGCTCGGCCACTTCCGCCCGCTCACGCCCAGAGAGATCGCGAAGCTCCTGGCCCCCCAGAAAGCCGCGGACCGGAGGCCGAGGCCGTCGCGGCTCCGTGTCCCCCGGGGCAAGGCCTCCGCCAGGAAGAGGCGACGGTGAGCCTCCGCACCGTGCCTCGCCCGGCCCATCTCGAGGGCCTGGACCGCTACCAGCCGGGCCTGCCGATCGAGGAGGTCCAGCGGGAGCTGGGCCTGTCCCAGGTGGTGAAGCTGGCCTCCAACGAGAACCCGCTCGGCCCGTCTCCACGAGCCATCGAGGCGCTTCGCGGCCTGCTGCCGGAGCTGCACCGCTACCCCGACGGACCGGCGACGCGCCTGCGTGAGGCGATCGCCACCCGGTACGGGCTCTCTCCCAACCAGGTCGCCATCGGTAACGGATCCACTGACCTGATCGACCTGCTGGCGCGGGCCTTCCTGGGGCGGGAGGACAACGCGGTCATCTCGGAGGCCGCCTTTGCCCGCTTCCAGCAGGTGGTGCGGGCGCGCAACGGGCAGGCCCGCCTGGTGCCGATGCGGGACCACACCCACGACCTCGGGGCGCTTCGCCAGGCGCTCGATGCGGCCTCGCGGCTGCTGTTCGTCGCCAACCCCAACAACCCCACCGGGACCTGGAGCTCGCGAGCCGAGATCGAGGCGCTTCTCGACTCGCTGCCCGAGAAGGTGGTGCTGGTGCTGGACGAGGCGTACTTCGAGTACGCGGAGCACCCCGACTATCCCGACGGCGTGGACTACGTCCGTCGCGGTGACCCGGTGGTGGTGCTCCGCACCTTCTCCAAGGTCTACGGGCTGGCCGGCCTGCGGGTCGGCTATGCCATGGCCCGTCCCGAGATCATCGACGCCATCGACACCATCCGCGAGCCCTTCAACACCAACGCCGCCGGGCAGGTGGCGGCCCTCGCCGCCCTCGCCGACACCGATCACGTGGCGCGCTCCGTGGCGCTGGTCCGCCTCGAGAAGGAGCGGATGGGCGAAGCGCTGGCCAGCCGAGGTCTGCGGGTGCTGCCGAGCCTGGGCAACTTCCTCTGCGTCGAGATGGGACGGCCGGGGGCCGAGGCGTTCCGCGCCCTGCTGCGGCGGGGCGTCATCGTCCGGCCGCTCGGCCCCTACCGGCTCGACCGCTGGCTCCGCGTCTCGATCGGGACGGCGGAGGAGAATTCCTTCTTCCTCACCGCCCTCGACGCGGTCCTGGCCGAGGTCCCGCCGCAGCCTTGAGACCGCGCGGCCTGGTCATCGCCATCGACGGCCCGTCCGGGGCAGGCAAGTCCACGGCCGGCCGCGCCGTGGCAGCTCGCCTCGGCTACACCTTCGTCGACACCGGCGCCATGTACCGCGCGCTGGCTCTCAAGGCGTTGCGCATCGGTGTCCGCTTCGACTCGGCCGAGGCGCTGGCCGCGCTGGCCGCGCAGACCCGGATCGAGCTGACGGACGGCGGCCGGGTCATCCGGCTCGACGGCGAGGACGTCTCCGGCGCGATCCGCACCCGGGAGGTCAGCCTGGCCGCCTCCAAGCTGTCGGCGCACGCCCCGGTGCGCCGCGACCTGGTGGCCCGGCAACGGAAGCTGGGGGAGGAGGGCGGCGTGGTCCTCGACGGGCGCGACATCGGGACCAAGGTCTTCCCCGATGCGGAGCTCAAGCTCTACATCGACGCCGACCCGAGGACCCGCGCCGAGCGCCGCCAGCGCGAGCTGGCCGCCGCCGGCAAGCCGGCGGACCTGTCGGTGATCGAGGCCGAGATCCGCGCCCGCGACCACAACGACCAGACCCGAGCCAGCTCCCCCCTGGTCCGCGCCGAAGACGCCGTCCTGGTGGACACCACCCACCTCACCCCCGACCAGGTGGTCGACCGGATCCTGGAGGGGGTCAGGTCTAGACTTTCGACTTTCGGCTCGGGATAGCTCAGGCGGAGCGCAGCGGCGCCGCCCCGAAGCCGGGCCAGATGCGGGTCACGCCGAAGCCGGCGCGGAGGCCGATCCAGACGGCGGTCACAGCCCAGACGGTCGCCAGCCCGAAGCCGTCCCATCCCTGGAGCAAGAACAGCAGCAGGGCCCCGACGCCGGTGGCCACCGCCATGGCGTCCCTCAGGAAGCGGTAGTCGGCGGTGCCCCAGTGGATCCCGTCGGTGGCGAAGGCCAGGGAGTTGAGCGGCAGCGCCAGCGCGGCCACCCACCAGGCGCTGGAGAAGGCGAGGCGCGCCGAGGCGGGGACCAGCAGCGCCGCCACTGCGGGGGTCGAGAGCAGCATCAGAAGGCCGAGGGCGAGGCCGGTGCCGAAACCCCACAGGCAGGCCACCTTCGCCACCCGGCGCGCCAGGAGCCGATGCTGGCCGGCCAGGAAGAAGCCGACCAGGCTCTGTGCAGCGATGGCGTAGGCGTCGAGCAGGAACGCGGTGAGCATCCAGCACTGACGGATCGCCTGATGGGCGGCGCCGGCCACGACGTCGATGCGGTTGGCCGCCCGCGTCGCCAGCGCGAGGAACAACAGCAGCGCCCCGGTCCGAAGGAACAGGTCGAGGCCGAGACGAAACAGGCGGCCGGCTCCGTGCCAGAGCCCGCTCGCCCCCAGGCCGACCTGCCGGCGGACCGCCACCACCGAGAGGCCGGCCCCCAGCCACTGGGCCAGGCTGGTGGCGCAGCCGGCACCCACCAGCTCGAGGCGTGGAAAGGGACCGATGCCGAAGATCAGCAGCGGATCGATGAGCAGGTTCACGGCGTTGACCAGCAGGGCGATCTTCAGGGGCGTGGCCATGTCCTGGCGTCCCCGCAGCGCCCCCGCGGCGGCCACGGTGAGCAGCACGGCGGGGCCTCCGAGCAGCCGCACCCTGAGGTAGGCCGCACCGCCGGCGACCCCCGCCTCCCCGAGGCCCATGAGGCGCATCGCCCAAGGGGCGATGGGCCACACCAGCACGCCCAGCGCCGTGCCGAGCAGCACCGCCAGGACCAGCGACAGGCTGGCGACCTGCCGCGCCGAGGCTTCGTCCCTCTGGCCCTGAGCTCGGGCCAGCTCCGTCTGGGTTCCGATCGAGAGGAAGTTGAAGACCCAGAGCACGCTCGAGAGGAAGGTGGCTCCGACGCCGAGAGACGCCAGCGGCAAGGCGCCCAGCCTCGCCACGAAGCCGGTGTCGACCAGCCCGGTGAGCGGCTCGGCGATCTGCGAGAGCATCACCGGCAAGGAGAGCTGGAGCAGCGTCCGGTGCGGGCGGGTCAGGAAGGGGTGGCTCAGACCCACTCGAGGGACACGTTCTTGCGGATGCGGCCCACCCGGACCTTGAGGGTCCGGGTGTCTCCCGCGTTGAACCGGGTGGTGATGCCGTTCGACTTGATGTTGTCGTCCCAGCGCACCTCGACCCAGATGTCGTGCTGCCCCGGGGTCACCTCGAGCTGGGCCTTGAGGTAGCCCTTGCGCAAGGTGACGGTCTGGGGCTTCCGGGGCGACTCGCCCGCGAGCGGCTGCTCGAGAAGCAGCTTGCGGTCGATCCATACCTTGAGCATCCCGTCCTTCAGGTGGTGGTCGAAGTCGAGGGCGAGGATGGCGACATCCTCGGGCGTGGCCTCGCTGGCGGGCTCGGACGGTGACGGCTCCGGCGTCGGGGGGGGCGTCGGCTCCGGCGTTGTCTGGGAGGCCGGCGGCGACGTGGGAGCGGAGGCCGGCGTCGGCAGCACGGCGGGGCCGCCCGGCGGCTCCCCGGCCGACGAAGCGCCCCAAGGCCAGCCTCCATGGCTCATCCGGTAGACCGAGCCGAAGCCGAGCACCGCCAGCAGGCCCAGGCCGACCGTCACGGCCCGCCACCTCCACCGCCTGCGGCCGCGTTGTCTCTCCGGCCGCAGCGAGACCCCCAGCGACGACAGCGCCGCCTCCGGCGAGTCCCAGTCGGCCCCCCCCCGGGGTGCGATGCGGGACGTCGACCCGCCCCCACCCCCGGCCGGGCGCTCCCTGGGCGGTGGGGGCGCCGGGGACCAGGCCGTGACCTGCGTCTGCACGCCGGCCTGGGGTGGCTGCCAGTGGGTCAGGTGGCGGGGCGGACGGTCGGCAACGACATCCTCCAGGTCTTCGGCGAGGTCCACCCCGCGCTGGTAGCGGTCGCCGGGCGTCTTGGCCAGGGCGCGGGCGATGACGTCGTCCAGGGCCGGCGGCAGGCCCGCCACCAGCGAGGAGGGGGGCTTGGGCTCCTCGTACGCCACCCGGGTGAGGATCCGGGGAACGTTGTCGGCGTCGAAGGGCCGGTGGGCGGTGAGCATCTCGTAGGCCACCGTGCCGAGCGAGAACAGGTCGCTGCGGCCGTCCACCGTCTGTCCCAGCGCCTGCTCGGGGGCCATGAACAGGGGCGTGCCGAAGAACTGGCCGGTGCTGGTCAGCCGCACGGTGCTGGTCGCCAGCTTGGCCACGCCGAAGTCCATGATCTTCGGCTCGCCGCTGTCGAGCAGCATGATGTTGGCGGGCTTGATGTCGCGGTGGACGACACCTTCCGAGTGGGCGTGGCCGAGCGCTTCGGCGACCCGGGCGGTGATGCGCGCCGCCTGCCGCCACGGCAGCGGGGCCGACTCGTCGATCACCCTCCCCAGCGTCCGCCCCTTGAGGTGCTCGAGCGCCATGAACAGGGTCCCGGTCTCGGGGTCGCGACCGACGTCGTGCACGACCACGATCCCAGGGTGGGAGAGCCGTGCCGCCGAGCGGGCCTCGAGGAAGAAGCGCTCCTCGAACGACCGGCGCTCGCCTTCCGGCACCCCCATCGCGAGCTGGATGGTCTTGAGGGCGACGGTGCGGTCCAGCAGGCTGTCGTGGGCGCGGTAGACCACGCCCATCATCCCTCGCCCCAGCTCCTCGATGAGCTGGTAGCGTCCGATCCGGCGGGAGGGCTCGGTGTCCACGAGGCCGGCTCAGTCCCGGCTGGCGAGGATCAGCATCAGCCGTGTGCGGCCGACGCGGAACTCGGTGGTGTCGTCGAGGTCCGCCTCTTCAACGCGTTGCTCGTCGACGAAGGTTCCATTGGTGCTCTTCAGGTCACGCAGCACGATCCTCTGCCCGTGGCATTCCAGGGCCGCGTGGGCTCGAGACACCTCGGGGTCGTCCAGCTCGATGTGGGCGCCCACCCCACCACCCTGGCGGCCGATCAGGATGCGTGGCTCGCGCAGCGTGTATACCTCTCCCGACCTCGGGCCCTCGAGGAGCGCCACCGAGACGCGGGTGTCGGGAGGGAGGCTCAGCGGATCGGAGCGCCGCCCCCGGTCGGTGTCGCCGCCGGCGCGGACCGGCGGCCCCGGCGTTGCCGTGGCCGGCGCCGAGCGGAGCGTACGTCCCGGCTGGGCCGCCCGGACATGGCGCGGCGGCTGGCCTTCCAGCAGGTCTTGGAGGTCCTCGGCCAGCGCCCGGCCGCTCGCGTAGCGGTCGCTGGGCTTCTTGGCCAGCGTCAGCGCCACCACCTGGTCGATGCCTTCGGGGAGGTCGGCGATCATCTGGCTGGGGGGCGTCGGCTGCTCGTGGGCCACCTTGGCCAGGATCGCGGCCACCCCCTGGCCGGGGAAGGCGCGGCGTCCGGTGAGCATCTCGTAGAGCACGGCCCCGAGCGAGAAGACATCGCTGCGGGCATCCACGACCTCCTCGCGGGCTCGCTCCGGCGACATGTAGGCGGGCGAGCCGAAGACCTGGCCGACGGCCGTGAGCTGCGAGGCCGGCAGCTTGGCGATGCCGAAATCCATGATCTTGGGGTCGCCCGACTCGAGCACCATGATGTTGGCCGGCTTGATGTCGCGGTGGATGATGCCGTGGGAGTGGGCGTGCTGGAGTGCCTCGGCCATGCTGCGGGCGATCCGGAGCGCCTGGCGCCACTCGAGCGGTTGGCCTTCCGGGACCAGCTTGTCCAGGGTCTGGCCGCGCAGGAACTCGAGGGCCATGTAGGGGCCGCCGGCGCCGGGGTCCTTCCCGATGTCGTAGACCACCACGATCCCCGGGTGCTGGAGCCGGGCGGCTGCCGCCGCCTCGGCCAGGAAGCGCTTCTCGTACGACTCCAGCTCCTGCGGGAGCACGGCGAAGGCGAGCTGGATGGTCTTGAGCGCCAGGGTGCGACCCAGCACCGGGTCCCGGGCCTCGTAGACCACGCCCATCATGCCGCGACCGATCTCGCGGACGACCTCGTACCGGCCGATGGTCTTGGGTGGCGTGAGCTGCATCTGTGACGGTCTGCCGCAGGGGCGGTGACGACGACGTCCAAGGCTACCGGACTCTGCGCCCCGAGTCGAGCCGCCCCCGCCTACCCCGCCTACCCCCTGGCGGCTCGCCGTGGTCGGATCGGCGGGCTATCCTCCCCCCGTGGCCTGGGTGTCTCTCCCGTTGCTGCTGCTGGTCGCCGCCGTCGCCGGGCTGGTGCTGGGCGTGGAGCCGGTGCCCAGCTTCTTCTTCCAGTGCCTGTGGTGGCCCTTCATCCTGCTGGTGGACGGTATCAACCGCCGCCGCGGTCGCTCCCTGATCCGCGGCCGCCGCTTCCTCTGGCTGTGCTTCGCCTCGGTGGTCTTCTGGACCCTGTTCGAGGCCATCAACCTGCGCCTCGGCAACTGGTACTACGTGATGAGCCCAGCCGGCCGGCTCACCCGCTGGGTGGCGGCTGCGGTGGCCTTCGCCACCGTGCTACCCGGGACCCTCGTGGTGCTGGCCTGGGTCGAAGGCCACGGCTGGCTGGGCCGGGTGAAGGTGGCGCCGCTCGGCTTCTCACCCGCCAAGGAGCGGGCCTGCCTCGCCCTCGGCTCCGCCTGCCTGGTGCTCCCCCTTCTCTGGCCGGACCTCTTCTTCCCGCTCACCTGGGGCAGCTTCGCCTTCCTGATCGAGCCGTGGAACCGCCGTCATGCGGAGTCGAGCTTTCTGCGCGACCTCGAGCGCGGCGAGGCCGGGCCTTTCTGTCAGGCGCTGCTGACCGGGCTCCTGTGCGGCCTGGTCTGGGAGAGCGGCAACTTCTGGGCCCGGACCCGCTGGATCTACACCGTGCCGGGCTTCGAGGATCTCAAGCTCTTCGAGATGCCGCTGCTGGGTTTCCTGGGCTTCCCCCCGTTTGCGGTGGAGTGTCTGGTGGTGGTGCGCTGCGTCGAGGCGTTGTGGCGGGGTCTTCCTTCCGGACGGGCCGCCCTGCGGCGGACCGTGGCCGGGGCCGCCCTGATCGCGGGCACGGCGGCGACGCTCTTGGTCTTCGAGCTGGCGGACGAGACCACCGCCGACTCCCACTACGTCCCGGTGGCCGAGCTCGAGGTGGTGCCACCGGCCTGGCGGCGGGTACTTTCCGAGCGGGGGCTCTCCACGCCGGAGAGATTGGTAGCCGCCCTCGCCGACCCGGCGGGGCGCGCCCGGTGGTCGGCGAAGACGGGCCTCGCCGAGCGGGAGCTGGAAGAGGCCCACGACCGTGTGGCCCTGGTCCTGCACCGGGGACTGGGACAGCGTCGCGCCCGGCAGCTCGCGGAGCTGGGGATCCACGACCTGTGGGAGCTGCGGCGCTGGTCGCCCGGCCCGCTCGCCGCCGCCCTCCGGGAGCGCACCGACGCGCGGGACGACCGCTTTCTCGAGCGCCGGGTGCGGGTCTGGCTGCAGGGGCTCGGGCCCTAGTCGCGGCGGTCCTAGCCGTGCTTCAGCACCGCGCGCTTGTCCGAGTAGGCCGAGCGGGCGGCCACGAACTCCTGGAGGGTGAAGCCCAGCTCGCTGGCGATCTGGCGGACCAGGTTCTCCTCCACCGCCGAGATGCTGTCGTCGGCCGCGCACACCGCGAAGAGGCAGTCGAGCAGCTCGGCGCGTTGCTCGGGGGTGCTGATCTCCTTGAACTCACGGGTCACCAGGTAGCCCTCGGTGCCGCCGAAGAGCCGGTTCTGGCTCTTGGCGATCTGGACCACCAGCACTGCCTGCTCCTCCGGCAGGTGGCCCAGCCGCTCGACGATCTCCTCCATCTTGGCGGTCTCCGCCGGGCTGATGTCGAGATCGGCGTCGGCGACCCGTCCCATGATGTAGGCGAAGGCGCCCAGGTAGCGGGCGCGCTCCGGCGGCATGCTCTCGAGCTCGCTCACGATGCGGCGGACCGTGTCCGTCTCGCCCGCCGGGCTCGCGGGTCCTCGGTCGTCCCTGACCAACCCCAGCAGCCTCAGGATCGACATCTCACCTCCCGAAAACCCCAAAAAACCCGGGGACACAATACGGATTATTTAACCCGTATTGTGTCCCCGGGTTTTTCGGCTCTCTCATTCTCCCAGCAGGCGGGCGAGGTAGCGGGACTTCATCTGGCGGCTGGCCAGGGCCTGCTTGATGGGGGGCAGCGCCAGGATCACGCCCAGGATCGCGGCCATCGCCCGGTGGCTCCGGTGGGCCTGGTTGTCGAAGATCAGCTCGTGGAGCGTGCCCCGCTCGATCGCCATCAGGACCGCCTTGTGGGCGGCGTTGACCGGCGTGATCACCCGCTCCGGCCGCGCCCGCAGCCGCATGCCGCCGCTCGGGCAGGCGCGCACGCAGACGCCGCAGCCCAGGCAGCGCGTCTCGTCCAGCGCCGCCCGCCGGCGCTTGGGGTGCCGGGGGTCATGGCGCGAGCGGAGCGAGAGGGCGTCCACCGGACAGGCAGAGACGCACTTGCCGCACCCCTTGCAGGCCTCGCCGTCGATCTCGGCGATGTAGCTGGTGGTGTGGACCGGATGTAGCAGGGCCAGCCGCCGCACCGCCGCCATCGCCTCGCAGCAGCAGCCGCAGCAGTTGCAGATGAAGCTGACGCCGTGCTGGACGTTGTCGCCGAACTGGACCAGGCCCCGCTCCTGCGCCTGATGAAGCAGGTCGTGGCCCTCGCACCTGTCGGCACGCCGGGCGTGGCCGTGCCGTATCAGCGAGCGGGCGGTGCCACCGAAGGTCAGGCAGATCTGCATCGGCGCGTCGCAGGCCTCTCCGAGGTGCTGCTTCTTGTGGCGGCAGTAGCAGAGGCTGACACCGATGTGCCGGGCCTTCTCGACCACCAGGCTGGCGCGCTCGTGGTCGAGCACCTGCAGCGACAGCTCGGGCGGCAGCGCCTTTTCCTGGACGAAGGCCCGTCCGAGATGGGTCTCGCCGCGGCCGAACAGAGCGGTTATGAACTCCTGCTCGACGTTCAGGTACTGGTGGAACAGCTCCGCCAGCAGCTTCTGGTCGACGTCGCCGCGCAGCCGCATCATCGAGAACTCGAAGAACCCGGCCATCGGCGGCGGCAGGATGTAGAGCGGCTCATCCCCGTCCACCAGGTCGAGGAGGAGCGCCCGACCCGCCAGTTGGTCCAGGACGGCTCGCGCCTCGGCCGCCGGGACCTTCCACGCGTCGGCGGCGGTCTGGACCCGGAAGGGTCGGATCGGCAGCAGCGCGACCAGGCCGGCCTCGCGCTCGCTCATCAACACGCCCAGGATCTTGAAGAGGGTCTCCGAGGCAGGCGCCCCTTGGGGAAAGCGGTTGAGACGCTGGGTGAGCTGTTGATATCCGGAGCCGACCGCCAAGTGCGCCATAGCCTCCAGGCTAGCTTAGCGGATTCCGAGCCAACGTATCATGGGCGCGATGAGAGGCCGGCGCACGGCGCGCGAGCTCGAGCGGACGGCGGCATCGGGGCGGCCGCCCCAGCCGTCCGAGCCGGCGCCCGCTTCGCCCGTGCTGGCGATGCTGGCACGACGCGGGCTCCGGCCCCAGCCCGCTCGTCCCGACCTCCCGTTCCCGCCCGCCCTGGACCCGGCGCGCGCCGAGGCGCTCTGCCGTCGCCTGGACCACTACGCCTTCCGCCTGTTCCTGCGCGGCGCGATCCAGCGCGCGGAAGGGTTCGCGCCGTCCGTCACCACCCGCTACCTCCCCCCAGCGAAGGCGCGCGAGCACGCCGAGTTCCTGGTCGGCCTGTCGCTCGCCGAGCGCCTGCCGCGGGGCCGCTACCGGCTGGTCCACCCTGCCCGGAGCTTCGGCGGCACGCTGGAGTGGTACGTGGCCCGCGAGCTCTCGCGCCGACTGGGCTTCGACGTGGCGACGGGGCTCAAGCTCCGGGCACGGGGAGTGGGCGGCGACCTCGACGTGGTGGCGGTGGCGGACGGGCGGCTCACTTACCTCGAGCTCAAGTCCTCTCCCCCTCGACATCTCGAGGTGGGTGAGGTCGCGGCGTTCGTCAGCCGCGTCCAAGTGGTGCGGCCCGACCTCTCGCTGCTGGTCCTCGACACCGGCCTGCGGCTGGCCGACAAGGTGGTGCCGATGCTAATGGCGGCGGTCGAGGCCTCGCGGCCGGGCGCCCGGCCCGAGCCGCGTCGTCTCGCCCGGGAGCTGTGGGCGATCACGCCCCTGCTTTTCGCCGTCAACGCCAAGCCGGACCTGATCGCCAACGTGGGCCGGGCGATCGCGGAGGGGCTGCTGGCGCTGGCGCCGCCGCCGCCTTGAGGGAGTGGTTGCCGAGGCCGTGGCGAGAAGGGCGCGGGTCAGCGCCGCGCGAGCCGCCCACGCCTCCAGAACGCCGGGTGCTCAGAACGGGTACACTGGTAATCAGTGACGGTGCGCGCTTGCCGCCCAATAGCCGATGTCCGGGCTTCTCCGTCGACGGGAAGGTGATCGCAGGGCCAGCGCACGAGACAGGAGACGGTGATGGCGAAGGACAAGGACGATGCCAGGGCCGAGGGCTTCAAACGTGGCCTGGCAGGCAAGGTCGGCACCTCGAGCATGATCGAGGGCTGGACCGACGACCGGGCCGCGGGCGAGGCTCGAACCGATGGCTACACGAAGGGAAAGAGAAAGCGCTCGCAGCTCGAGGCCGAGAAGAGGACCCGAGGCCGGAAGAAGTAGCAGGTAGCAGCGCACGCCCCTTGTCGGGCATCGGCCCGGGGCGAGAAGGCCGCTGTCGCCTCAGCGGACCTCATACCTCGCGCGGATCTCCTCCGGCGGGGTCAGGTCCACCTGGTGGAGCCAGGCGTGAGGTGAGGTGGCTTGGGCCGCCTTGATGGGCTCTGCCGTGTACAGCCAGCGCAGGAAACGCTCTTCGACGTCGACGCCGCTGGTCTCACGCAGGTGCGCGACCAGCTCCATGGTGTTGAACGGGACGAAAAGCCGGCCCTCGTGGAGGGCGCGCAGGTAGGCGATCATCGCCGCCCGGCCGCCGAGGTCCTGGGCCACGGCCTGGATGATCTGGGCGCCCTCGTCGTAGGCCCGGGTGTCGAAGCCGACACCGATCGGCGAGCGGCCGCCGACGATGTCCGACGAGTAGGTCTCGGCGATCGCGCGGTAGGAAGGGCTCAGGGAGAGCTCGTGCCACATGTTGATCGCCTCGTCCCACCACGAGTCACGGTAGGTGGTGGCGATCGTGGAGCAGCCGAAGTACATGTGGAACACCTCGTGGCGGAGCGCCGCGAGCGAGGTGATGGTGGCCCCGTAGTACTCCATGCCGCCGCCGCGCGAGGTGAGCACGACGCTCAAGCCGCGGGGCATCGGGAAGGGTCCCAGGTCGCCTTCGAGCACGGGAAGCCAGGCCTCGAGCCGAGCGAAGACATCGTCGATCGATGATCCCGGGCTGGCCATCACGCGGACATCGACGCCTGCGAGGGTGCGCTGCTCCACCACCACGTCCTCGGCTGGCGCCAGGAAGAACATCAGCGTGTAGGAGGCGACCTCCCTCTCGGTGTCGAGGAGCCACTCCTGGACGTCCTCCGCCGGAGTGCGGGCGACCTGCCCGGAGCCCAGGCACTGATAGGGGCGTGCGCCGTGGACGCGGAACCGGATCACGTGATGGGCCAGCTCGTGGGGCGTGTTGAGGGTCGGGAACCGGGTCTCGTTGCCCCGGCCGAAGATGTCGTTGACGTCGACGTGAAACCGGCCGTAGCTGTCCGAGAGCGGGAGCGCGTAGGCGGCCTCGAGCCGGTGCTCTTCCTCAGAGGAGAGGTCACGCTGAGCCTCGAGGGCCACCTGGGTCGAGCCTTCGAAGCCAACCAGCCGCACATCGCGCTCGCTGTCGACGTCCAGCGGCTCGCCGTCGAGGCGGAGCGAGATCGCCGTCCCGGTGACGGCCGGGGTGAAGTGAAACAGCGGTCGCGTCTGGCCGGGACGCATGCGAAACGAGACGGTGGCGCGGGCGTGGACGACCGACTCCTCTGGGAACAGGTCGAACACGACGTCGATCCGCTGGATGTCGATCCGGAAGGCCGCATCCAAGAGCGCCTGCTCTGCAGCCCGATCGCGGGGGTCGGGGGCCTGGGCAGTGGCCGAGGCAGCGAACGGCGCCACGGCGAGAGAAAGCAGTACGACCCTCGGGCCCCGGAGCATCGTCCAATTGTAGGTCGGCCGGTGCCGGCGTGCGCGTAGCTGTCGGGGACCGCTCTGTGGGGACATGACCGGATGCGCCCCGCCGTGCCGGCGAGTCCGGATCAAGTCTCCCGAAAGCAGAAACGTGGGTCAGGCCGAGGGCGGCGGAGGCTCCTCGGGCTTGGGGGGCTGGGGCGGCTGGGCCTCGGCGTCGTTGGTCTTGGCGCCCTTGTGGAAGTCACGCGCCTTCTCGGCGAACCGCATCAGCCGTGCCTCCACCTTCTGGTTGACGCTGTCCTCCGGGAAGCGTCCCTCGGCATCACGCTCGCCGGCGGGCTGGCCGGTCAGCACCTCGATCCCCTGGTCCACCGTCTCGATGGCGATCACCCGGAAGCGCCCTTCCGCCACCGCCGCCACCACGTCCTCTCGGAGCATCAGATGCTTGACGTTGGAGGCCGGGATCAGCACCCCTTGCTGATCGGAGAAGCCGCGCGCCCTGCAGACGTCGAAGAAGCCCTCGATCTTCTCGTTGACGCCGCCGATCGCCTGGACCTGGCCGTGCTGGTTCACCGAGCCGGTCACCGCGAAGCACTGCCGGACCGGCACTTCGGAGAGCGCCGAGATCAGGGCGAACAGCTCCGCCGCCGAAGCGCTGTCGCCATCAATGCCGCCGTACGACTGCTCGAAGACCAGGCTGGCCTGGAGCGAGAGCGGGTGCTCGGCCACGTAGCGGGCGCCGAGGAAGCCGGAGAGGATCAGCACGCCCTTGGAGTGGAGGGGCCCGCCCAGCGCCACCTCCCGCTCGATGTCGAGCACCCCCTTGGTCCCCAACCGGACCCGGGCGGTGATCCGATTGGGACGCCCGAAGCTGAGGGTGCCGAGCTGCATCACCGACAGGCCGTTGACCTGCCCTGTCTGCGCCCCGTCGGTGTCGATCAGGATGGTGCCGCGCCGGATCTCCTCGAGGATCCGCTCCCGGACCCGGTCGGCCCGTCGGATGCGGGCGTCGATGGCTCGCTGCACGTCCTCTCGCGACAGCACCGCCCGATCGCCGTCGCCCGCGTAGTGGTCGGCCTCGGAGAGGACGTCGGCGAGGTCCTCCACCTCGGTGCTCAGCTTCTCGGCGTCGGCCGCCAGCCGCGAGCCGTACTCGATCAGGCGCGCCACTGCCGAGCGGTCGAGGGGGCGCAGCTTCAGCTTGCGGGCGGTCTTGCCGATGAGCTGGGCGTAGAGCCGCTCGCCTTCGGGGGTGCGGTCGACCCGTTCCTCGAAGTCGGCGGCGACCTTGAAGAGGTCACGAAGGTCGTTGTCGTGCTGGGCCAGCATGTAGTAGAGCATCCGGTCGCCGATCATCACGATCTTCACGTCCAACGGGATCGGCTCGGGCTCGAGGCTGACGGTGGTGGTGGCGCCAAGGCTCTGGGCCAGCGTCTCGATGCGGATCTGGTGCGAGCGCAGGGCCCGCTTCAGCTCCTGCCAGGTGTAGGGCTGGAGCAGCACCCGGCGGGCATCCACCACCAGGTAGCCACCGTTGGCCCGGTGCAGGCCTCCCGCCTTGATCAGGTTGAAGTCCGTCACCAGGGTGCCGAGGTGGGAGAGGTGCTCGATCAAGCCCATCAGGTTGGTGTGGGTGGGGTGGTCCACGTAGACCACCGGCGCACCCTCGCTGGCCTTGTGGTCGACCAGCAGGTTCACCTTGTAGCGCCGGACCGAGGGCGCCTCCCCGAGCGCCCGCCGCAGCGATGCCGCCGGGTCCTGGGGTGACTGCTGAGCCGGCAGGAACTCCTCGGCGTTCTCGACCACCGAAGCCTGCACCGCCTCCAGGTGGGCCAGCACCTCGGGGAGGTCGGCATGGCGGTCGCGCAGCTCGTCGATCAGCCGCCCCACGGCCAGCGTGGTCAGCTCGCGCTGCAGCTCCTTGAGGCCTTGGCGGTGCTCGCGCTCCCAGTCCGGAAGCGCCGAGAGCACCCCCTGTAGCTGCTCCTGGAGCGTCTCCATCTCGGCCTTCAGCCGGTCCTGCTCTGCCTGGGGCAGCCGGTCGATCCCCTCGGGCGGAAGCACCTCCCCGTCGCGGGAAGGGGCGAGCCCCAGCCCCATCGATGTCTTGACCAGGGCCACCCCCTTCTTCTTGGCGTCGCGCTCGATCTCGGCGAAGGCCTGCTCCTGGCGGTGCTTGAGCTTCTCCTCCAGCAGCCTCTTGCGGCCGCGGAACTCGTCGCCCTGGAAGGTGGCGGGGATCGCCCCGTGCAGCTCCTCGATCAGCCGGTCCATGTCGTCCCGGAACGGCCCGCCGTGACCCGCCGGGAGTCGTAGCGCCCGTGGCCTTCGCGAGTCGTCGAAGTTGTGGACGTAGCACCAGTCTGGAGGCGTCGGGCGGCTCCTGGCCCGCTCCTCGAGGAGCTGCTGGATGGAGGCGTGCTTCCCCAACCCGGGCGGCCCGAAGGCGAAGAGGTTGTAGCCCTCTCGCTCGATCCCCACCGCGAAGCGGATCGCCTCCACCGCCCGCGCCTGCCCGAGGGTGCCAGGCGGCTCCGGGAGATCTGCCGTGGTCTCGAAGGGGAGCTGGTCCGGGTTGCAGCGGGTGAGCAGGACCGACACCGGCAGGGGCTTGGTCATGGTTGGTTTGCTGCCTCCTATATCCCACCCACGAAGTGGGTCCCGGCCCGGCCGTCGATCGCCTGGGGCAGGCTCTCCGGGTTGGTGATCAAGGCGCGCCGTCCGCCGGCCTTCAGGAAGGTGATCACCGCCTCGATCTTGGGTCCCATGTTTCCCGGTGGGAAGTGGCCTTCTCCCTGGAGCCGCTCGATCTCATCCAAGGTGACCGCGCCCAGCGCCTGCTGCTGCGGCGTGCCGTAGTGGATGTAGACCTTGGGCACCGAGGTCAGGATCACCAGCAGCTCGGCGCCGACGTTGGTGGCCAGGACCGCCGAGGTGAGGTCCTTGTCGATCACCGCCTCGATGCCGCAGTAGCTGCCGTCGGGCTCCTGCTTGATCGGGATCCCGCCGCCGCCGCAGGCCACTACGATGTGACCGGCGCGGGCGGCGTCGCGGATCATGTGGCGCTGCAGGACCTTGAGCGGCTTGGGTGACGGCACGATCCGCCGCCATCCCCGTCCGGCGTCCTCCGTGACCTTCCACCCGAGCTGGTCGCGGCGCCGCTCGGCCTCTTCGCGGGAGAGGAAGGGGCCGATCGGCTTGCTCGGCGCCTGAAACGCCGGGTCGTGCTCGTCGACCAGCACCTGGGTGACCACGGTCACCACGTAGCGTCGCTGCTCCCGCTGGCGCAGGTCGTTGAGCAACGCCTGCTGGAGGATGTAGCCGAGGCTCCCCTCGGTCATCGCCACCAGCACGTCGAGGGGCAGCTCGGGCACCTCGTTGCGGGCCAGCTCGTGCTGGACCAGCAGGTTGCCGACCTGGGGCCCGTTACCGTGGGTGATCACCAGGTGGTAGTCGCGCTCGACCAGGGAGAACAGCAGCCCGGCGATCTCCTTGGCGTTGCGCTCGTGGTCGTCGATGGTGCCGCGCTCGCCCTTCTGCATGAAGGCATGGCCGCCCATCGCCACCAGCACGATCGGGGACTCGCCGCGCTCTGCCACGCTCTTGGACCTCCTTCCGGCCTGCCGTGACGTTACGCTGCCGACCGCCTGGGCGTCAAAGTCTCACTCGGCGAGCAGCTTGATCCGGATCCGGCGGTACTCCATCTGGCCACGGTCGCCCTCCACGCCGATCGGGCCGGTCGCCGGGAGGGGGAGCGAGGCCTCGAGCAGCTCGCCGTTGCAGTTCGCTCGGGCCTTGCCGTCCTTGACGGTGACCTCGAGCTGGTTCCACTCCTGCGGCCGGTAGCCCTTCAGCCCATGGTAGGGTCCGGCCAGCCGGTAGTCCCGGCACTGGAGCTGCGGCCCGCGCAGGTAGACGCCGCTGTCCGCGTTCGGGGTGGCGCGGAACTCCAGGCGCAGCACGAAGTCCTGGGGGAACTCGCGGGTGGTGTAGAGCTGCTGGATCTTCCGATACTCGGGGGGGGTGGTCACCACCAGTCGGCCGCCGATGACGGCGAAGCGCCCGTCCGGGGTTCGGCTCCGGCCCTCGAAGCTCCGGGCCTCGTCGACGAACGGCCAGGCGGCGGCGGCGGGGTCGCTCTTCTGCCAGCGTTCCGCGGCCGCCCGGTCCTCGGCCGACGTCGGGCGATAGCCCCAGCCGGTGAGGTCGCGGCCGTTGAAGAGGCTGAAGAACCCCTCCTCCGGCGTGAACGGGTCGGGCGTGGTCTCGGAGAGGCCGAGGGTGGCGAAGATCGGGCGCAGGGCCGCCGCCCACTTGGCGTACCCCTCCTCGTTGGGGTGCAGGAGGTCGGGGAACTCGTCGGGGAGCGCGTCGCCGTTCGGATCGGCGAAGAGCGGCCAGGTCTCCAGGTACGTGACCCGGGGGTCGTTCTTCACCGCCTCCAGGTAGAGCGAGTTGACGGCCCGGATCTTCTCCACCGGGCGCTTCTTGGTGGCCGAGCTCGGGAACACCTGGCACACGACGATGGGCATGGCGGGATCGTGGCGCTCGAGGGCTTCGACGATGAGCCTGACGTTGCCCACGATGGTCTCGGGAGAGGCCCCCTCCTCGAGGTCGTTGGTGCCGATCAGCAGCACCACGGCGGTGGGATCGATGGCCAGGACGTCCTCGTCGAGGCGGATCAGGACGCCGCGGGTGGTGTCGCCGCTGATCCCGCGGTTTGTCACCTTGATTCCGGGGAACGCCGCGCCCAGGCCGCCGCCCCACCCCTGGGTGATCGAGTCGCCGAGGAAGACCACGGCGTGCCGGTCCCGCTCCGCGCTCTGGGCCCAGGCCGAGCGCCGCTCGCGCCACAGCCGCTGGAACCAGTCGTAGCGGCGGATCGGCCCGGCCCCGGGCAGGCCCTCGTCGGTGGGCGGGATGGCGAAATGGTCTTCAGTCGCCTCGGCGACCGCGGCCTGGTGTGAGGCCGCCGTGGCAGGGAAACCGAGCGACAGGACGAGCGCTCCGGCGACGAGGCAGCGACGGCTCGGTCCGCTGGGGTGGAGCATGTACCTTACCCTCCAAGTCGACGAGACGGCCGCGGATGTTACACCCCTCGAGGAGGGTGGCGGAGAAGCCGTTGACTTCCCAGCGTGGCCAGGGCTTCCCACCGCGGCCGGCCGGGGGTCTTGACAAAACCTACTCAAAACATAATACTGGGAGATCGAAGGCTGCTCCTTCCTCGACAGCGAGAGGAGTGAGGCCTCGAGAAGACAGGGGGGGATGAAGAAGATCCACGCCACGGCCTGGTTGTCCGCGTGCGGCCTGCTCACCGGGGCGGCGGCGTCTGTCCCGGCCTACGGGGCCGACCGGTTCCGCGTGGAGCTCGAGGGCGGCGCTGCCTGGCAGACCCGCAACGAGTTCGCGATCCCCGGCGACACCGGAACGCGGGTCGATCTGGCAGCCATCGAGTCGGGCCCGGTAGCGGCGCTGCGCGGGACCCTGACCTGGGATGCCGGCGAGCGGTGGTCGGTGCGATTGCTGGCGGCGCCGCTCCGTCTCGAGACCTCGTTCGTTCCACAGGCGCCGATCGAGTTCGACGGCGCGACCTTCGCGGCCGGCGAGGCCACGGCCGCTCGTTATCGCTTTGACTCCTACCGCCTCTCCGGGTACTACCGCTTCCGACCCGGCCAGCGCTGGTCGTTCCGGGCCGGCCTCACCGCCAAGATCCGGGCCGCCGAGATCGGCCTGGACAGCGCGAGCGCCTCCGAGTCCTACCCGAACGTCGGCTTCGTCCCCCTCCTCTACGGCGCGGTGCGATACCAGGCCTCGGAGCGACTGGCCCTGGAGCTGGAGGCGGACGCGATGGCCGCCCCGCAGGGCCGTGCCGAGGACGTGGCGCTCAAGGCCGAGCTGCGCCTCTCGGACCGGGCATCGGCCTACGTCGGCTACCGGATGGTCGAGGGCGGCGCCGACGTGGACAAGGTCTACACCTTCGCCTGGCTCCACTACGCGGTGGTGGGTCTCAGCCTGCGCTTCTGAGGGGGCCGCTCGACCGTCCGGTCTAGCCGGGGGGCAGCGTCGGAGCGGGCGCTGGCCCCGAGGAGCCGGCCAGCATCGCGTCCGGACGAACGTAGACCACGCCCGCTCCGGAGAGCAGGGCACGCTCCTCGTCGGCAGTGAGGCCGTCCCTCACCACCACCGAGAACGGGTCGCCGAAGAACATCTTGGAGTTGATCAGGTCGACCGCGGCATTGACCCGGACGTAGGTCTTGGCCAGCGCCTGGTCGGCGACCACGGTGAGGCGCTGCCCCTCGAGCGTCACGAAACGGACCTCCGGCAGCCGCTTGATCCGGGTCACGATGCGCCGGGTGAGGCGGTAGCGGCGGTTGCGGATCCGGCGGTAGACGAACATACCGGTGAGGCCGAGCATGATCAGCAGCCCCGGCCCCCCGTCCCGGGTCCAGAAGAGGACCAGCAGCAGGGCCAGGAGCGCCGCCCCGATGCCGATCGGCCAGGCCCACTCCGAAGGGCTCAGCTCCTTCAGGCCGCGCAGGCGCTCCTGCAGCATCTCCTTGAACGGGACCTTCTGCGAGATGCCGCTCTCCACCTCGCGCTGCACCACCTTCAGGTCCTCGACCATCCCCTTGGCGTCGGGGTAGCGGTCCTGGGCGCGCTTGCGGAGGCAACGGCTGACCACGCGCTGCAGGCTGGGAGGGAGGTTGGCGCGCAGCGCCGTGACCGGCCGGGTCTCCTCGAACGCGATCGCGTGCAAGGTGTCGACCGGGGTGTTGCCCGAGAAAGGGAGCTGGCCGGTGACCATCTCGTAGAGGACGACGCCCAGCGAGAAGACGTCGGAGCGGTGGTCGATCGTCTGGCCGCGCGCCTGCTCCGGGCTCATGTAGCGCAGTGTCCCCATCACCATCCCGGCCTGGGTGCGGGCCATGGTCTCCATCGCCGACAGATCGTCGCCGCTCGGCTTCGGCCCCGAGTCGGTGTCCGGCTGGGTCAGCTTGGCCAGGCCGAAGTCCAGGATCTTGGCGTGGCCGTCCGAGGTGACCATCACGTTCTCGGGCTTGATGTCGCGGTGGACGATGCCGGCCTCGTGGGCCTTGGCCAGCCCGCCGCCGACCTGGATCGCCACCTCGAGCGCCCCCAGGAGGTCCAGCTCGCGTCCCTGGAGCAGGCTGCGAACGCTCTTGCCATCGACCAGCTCCATGATGATGAAGACCCGCCCCTCGTCCTCGTCCACGTCGTAGACCTGGGCGATCGCCGGGTGGTTGACCTTGCTGGCGGCGCGGGCCTCCCGCTTGAAGCGCTCCCTCCGGTCCGGGTCGGAGGTGAACTCCTCCGGCAGCAGCTTGAGCGCCACGTGCCGGCCGAGGCGGCCGTCGCGGGCCTTGTAGACGACGCCCATGCCCCCCCGGCCGAGGCTCTCCTCGACCACGTAGTGCTTGAGGGTCTGGCCGATCATTTCGCGAATGGTAGCAGACCCGCGCTTCAGGCGAGCGGCGCGATCGGGCGGGCCGGCCCCCGAGCGCTCACCCGCCCGGGGGTCATCGCCGCCACCCCCCGCTCAGGTCGACCGTCGCCAGGAACCGGGGGGGGCGACGGTGGCGGGTCTGCTGCTCGAAGGCGTACGCCAGCCGGACCAGGGTCGGCTCGGAATAGGCGCGGCCGAAGAAGGAGAGGCCCACCGGCAGGCCGAAGACGAAGCCGGCCGGGACGGTGATGCTGGGATAGCCGGCCACCGCCGCCGGCGACGAGCTGCCGCCGGAGAAGTGGTCACCGTTCACCAGGTCGGTCAGCCATGCGGGCCCACCGGTGGGAGCCACGATCGCGTCCAGCTTCTGCTCGTCCATCAGCTTGTCGATCCCTTCGGCCCGGGAGAGGCGCCGGCACTTCTGGAGCGCCTCCTCATAGGCGGCCTCGGTGAGCGGCCCCTTCTCCTGGGCCTTCTCGAAGATCTCCTGGCCGAAGTAGCGAAGCTCGGTGTCCTGGTGGGCCTGGTTGAAGGCGATCAGCCCCTCCAGGGAGCGGGCCGGCGCCGCGGGCCCGAGCCCGGCCAGGTAGGCGTTGAGGTCGGCCTTGAACTCGTAGAGCAGGACCTCGTACTCGGCGTCGTCGAGCTGCCTCCGGGTAGCGATCTCGGCGGGGTCGACCAGCACCGCCCCGAGCCGCTTCATCTCCTGAAGCGCCGCCTCCATCAGGCGGTCGACGGCGTCGTGGAACCCGAAGAACTGGCGTCCGACGCCGATCCGGGCCCCCCGGAGCGCCTCCGGATCCAGCAAGCGCGTGTAGTCCAGGGCGGAGCGGCCTTGGCTCTCCCGGGTGGCGGGATCCCGGGGGTCGACCCCGGCCAGGGCGCCGAGCAGCGTGGCCGCGTCGGTGACGGTGCGGGCCATCGGCCCGGCCGTGTCCTGGGTGTGCGAGATCGGGATGATGCCGGCTCGGCTGATCAGTCCCACGGTGGGCTTGATGCCCACGATCCCGTTGGCCGAGCTGGGGCAGACGATGGAGCCGTCGGTCTCGGTGCCGATCGAGAGCGGGACGAGGTTGGCCGAGACTGCCGCCGCCGAGCCCGAGCTCGAGCCGCACGGGTTGCGGTCGAGGGCGTACGGGTTGCGGCACTGGCCGCCACGCCCGCTCCAGCCGCTGCTGGAGCGCTCGGAGCGGAAGTTGGCCCACTCGCTCAGGTTGGCCTTGCCGAGCAGGACCGCCCCGGCCTGGCGCAGGCGCCGGGCCAGGAAGGCGTCCTCCGCCGGGATCGAGCCGGCGAGGGCGTGCGAGCCGGCGGTGGTGGTCATCCGGTCGTGGGTGTCGATGTTGTCCTTGAGCAGGATCGGGATCCCGTGGAGGGGGCCCCGCGGCCCTTTGGAGCGGCGCTCCGCGTCGAGCTGGCCGGCGATCTCCAGCGCGTCGGGGTTGGTCTCGAGGACGTGACGCAGCTCCGGTCCCTGGCGGTCGAGGGCCGCGATGCGCTCGAGGAACAGCGCGCACAGCCGCTTCGATGTCAGCGCGCCGGACGTCAGGCGTTGTTGGAGCTCGGCCAGGGTCAGCTCCTCGAGCTCGAAGCTAGGCACCGGTGCCGCTTCGGCGGGAGCGCTCGCCAGGCCGGCCGCCTCCGAGCCCACCGTCCCCAGCGCCGCAACGCCGCCCAGGGCGCTGCGGCGGAGGAAGCCCCGTCGTCCCAAGCAGGTGGTCCGGCTCGTCTCGTCCATCGTGTGCCTCCGGTGCCCCGTGTGTATCCCCTTGGGGCCCGCAACGCAAGCCGCCGCCAGGCGGGCCGCGCGCCCGGCTCGGGGGCTCCGGGGGCGGCGCTGGGCTGTGGGCCGACGAAACCCTAGAATGGAGCACTTCGGAGCCAGAGGGGGGGCTTGATGAACCAGCGGCGTGACCGGCACTTCCCGATAGGGGCTGGAGCGACGTACCTCGGAACCGCGCTCGTGGTCCTCGCCCTGGCGGCGTCGGCGCCGGGCGAGGTGTTCTTCCTCAAGAACGGCGATCGCGTCACGGGGCGGCTGGCCAACAAGGGGAAGCGCTCGCTGACCATCCGGACCCCCTACGGCCGCCTGGTGATCCCTCGCGCCCACGTCCTCCGCTACGTCCGCGACGACGGGACCGAGGTGGACCCCAACCCCACCCCCACGCCGGTCCCCACCCCCACGCCGGAGCCGGCCTGCACCCTCGTGCTGGAGATCCAGGGCAGCGTCTTCTGGTACGCCTGGGCGCCCCGGCCAGGCGAAGAGGTCGACCCGACCCTGAGGCTCCGCCTCCGGCTCGATGGGGCGTCGCTGGCGATGCTGACGGACGGCGTCACGGACCCGGGGGCGGTCGGCGCCCCGCTCGTGAACCGGTTCTCGTTCTCCGACCTCTCCGTGGATCCCGCCCCCGGCGTGCGGGTGGCGGTGCCGGAGCTGGCCTCGGGCCGGGTCCGGCTGGAGCTCCGTCTGCCCGTCGAGACGGCGGGCACCCGGCGCCTCGACGTCGCCTACCAGATCAACGACGGCACCGCCACGGCCCCCGCTTTTCGTGACCTGGTGTTCGCCCACGCGGAGCTTCTGCTCCAGCCCGACCGGCCGGCGCGGGTGACCCTGCTGCAGGACCGCGGCCGGATGGAGTACTCGGGGCTGTTCCGGAAGCGGCTCAAGCACGTCGATACCTTCCGCATCGAGACGCAGGTCGGGGCCGATCGATGAGGGGGGCCTGGCTGAGCTTCGTGGCGCTGCTCGGCCTCGTCAGCCAGGCGGCCGAGGGGCCCGGTGGGACCCCGACCTTCCGCTCCGGGACGGATCTGGTGGTGCTGTCCGCCACCGCCCTGGACCGCCACGGGCGGCCGGTCACCGACCTCCGGCCGGAGGAGCTGCGCGTCTACGAGGGGCGGCGCCTGCAGGCCCTCGACTACTTCGCCCACGCCCGCGACCTGCCCGCCCGCGTCCTGCTGCTGGTGGACGCCAGCGGGAGCATGCACGGCGAGCTCAAGACCGCGAGCGCCCGGATGGCGGTGGTGCAGGTGCTGGCCGCCCTCGGCGCGGACGACCGGGCAGCGCTCGCCGGCTTCGACCACCGCTACTTCGGGCTGGCCCGGTTCGGCACCGACCGCCGGGCCCTGCTCAAGGCCTTCGACGGGCTGGAGTTCTTCGGATCGACCGCCCTGCACGACGCCCTCGAGCGGGCCGCCTCGGACGTGGCCAGCCTGGGCGAGGGCCGCCGGGCCGTGGTCGTCATCACCGACGGCGTGGACACCGCGAGCCGTCGCACCCCCGAGGAGGTGATCGCCCGCTCCCGGGCCCTCGACGTGCCCATCTACGCGATCTCGGTGGTGTCGCCGGTCGACGACCCCGCCTCGGACCGCTACCTGCGGGCCCGAGAGGCGTCGGACGGGACCCGGGGAGCGGCGCTTCTCACCCGGTATGCCACCCTCTCCGGCGGCGAGGCCTTCACCGTCAGCGACCTGGCCGGCCTGCGGCGCGCCGCCGGGGCCGTGGCCGGTCAGCTCAAGCATCAGTACCGGTTGGGGTATCATCCGCCAGCCGGGCCGTCGGGGTTCCGGCGGGTCGAGGTCCGAGCCACCCGCAAGGGGGTCTCGGTGCGCACCCGAGCAGGTTATCTCTCACAACCCTGATCCGGCCCGAGACACGGCCGGGCGAGGAGGTTCTCATGAGGCTGGTCGTTGTCGCTGCCGCCGTGGCCGGTTTGGCCGTTACCGGCTGCGCCACCAAGAAGTACGTGGGTCAGGAGGTCGGCACCGTCAACCAGAAGGTCGACAACCTCTCGACCGAGGTCGAGAAGACCCAGGAGCGCGTGCGGCAGAACGAGGTCCGTATCGGTGAGGTCGACGAGCGCTCCCAGGCCGGGATCGTCGAGGCCAAGACCACGGCCGGAGAGGCCATGAACAAGGCGGAGGCGGCGGAGAAGGCCGCCAAGGGGAAGATCATCTTCACCGTCACCCTCTCCAACGACCAGGTCACGTTCCCCTTCAACGCCAGCGAGCTGTCCGACGACGCCAAGGCCGTGATCGACCAGGCCCTGGCCCCGTACCTGGCCGAGAACCGGGGGGTCTACTTCGAGATCGAAGGCCACACCGACTCCAGCGGGCCGGAGGAGTTCAACCTGAAGCTGGGCGAGCAGCGGGCGCTGGCGGTCAGGGACTACCTCTACCTGCACCACAAGGTGGGGCTGTCGCGGTTGTCGGTGATCTCCTTCGGCGAGAGCCAGCCGTTGGCCGACAACAACTCGAAGGAGGGGCGGGCCCAGAACCGCCGGGTGGTGATCAAGGTCCTCGAGTAGGCCGCTCGAGAGGGCGGAGCTCGAAGGCCGCCCGACGTCGCGTTGGTCCTGAGGGGACGGGCCGGGGTGGCCCGCCCCTCAGCTCTCGATGGCGCTCAGCACGGCGCGCTTGACCGCCTCGAAGTCGTTGGGCAGCTCCACCGGCTGGTTGCGGCTCAGGCTGGCCACGCCGGGGATGCGCCCCTCGTGGTACCGCACCTTGAAGTCGGTGAACTTGAGGCCGCTGGCGGTCGAGATCACGATCGCCCGGTGGCTCGGGGCGACCAGACCCCGCTCCGCCAGCTTGACCAGGCAGGCCAGCGCCACGCCGGTGTGGGGGCAGGCGAAGGTGCCGGTCCGGTCGGCGGCGGCGGCGGCCTCGGCCAGCTCGGTCTCGCTGGCCTGCTCGACCACACCGTCGAAGCGCTGCAGGGTGCGGACGGCTCGCCGGATCGAGACCGGGTTGCCGATCCGGATGGCGCTGGCCTCGGTGGCCTGCGCCACCACCGGCTGGTAGTCGTCGAAGCCCCGCTGGTAGGCCAGGTAGAGGGGGTTGGCGGCCTGGGCCTGGGCCACGCAGATACGGGGGCGCCGGTCGATCAGGCCGAGGGCGTGCATCATGTCGAAGCCGGCGCCCAGCGCCGACACGTTGCCCAGGTTGCCGCCCGGGATGATCACCCAGTCGGGTACCTCCCAGTCGAACTGCTGGACGATCTCGATCCCCACCGTCTTCTGCCCCTCGAGCCGGAGCGAGTTCATCGAGTTGGCGAGGTAGACCCCCTCCTCGAGCGCCAGCTTCTGGACGATGGCCATGCAGCCGTCGAAGTCGGTGTCCAGGGCGCAGACCATGGCGCCGTTGGCCAGCGGCTGCACGAGCTGGGCGGTGGTGACCTTGCCCTTGGGGAGCAGGACCACGGCGCGGATGCCGGCGGCGGCGCAGTAGGCGGCCAGGGCCGCCGAGGTGTCACCGGTCGAGGCGCAGACCACCGCCCGGATCGGTTTCCCGTTGCGGATCATCTGGCGGACCACGCTGACCAGGACGGTCATCCCCAGGTCCTTGAAGGAGCCGGTGTGGCTGTTGCCGCACAGCTTGATCCAGAGGTCGTGAAGGCCCAGCGATCGCCCGTGGCGCTCCGCCCAGAAGAGGTTGGTGCCGCCCTCGTGGAGCGAGACGATGGTCTCGTCGTCGACGGCCGGCATCACCCACTCCTTCTTGCTCCAGACGCCGCTGGCGAAGGGCCAGCGGGTGGTGTGGGTCCGCTCCTCGAAGAGGTGCATCCAGCCGAGCGCGTTGCGCTTGCGCAGCGCCTCCAGGTCGTGCTCGACCTCGAGCAGCTCCCCACAGCTCCGGCAGCGGTAGAGGACCTCGTCGATAGGGTAGTGGGCGCCGCAGCTCGGCTCGATGCACCGGAAGCGGCAGGTGTACTCCATGGGGCGTCAGTATAGGGCAACCACCCGGCGGCGGGGTCGGCCTCGGCCTTTCATCGGGGACGGTTCCGAGGCATCCTTGAGGCGCTCGTCGGAGGGCCCGTGAGCGCTACCGCCGGAAGCCTCCCGAAGCTGCTGGGTTCGTTCTTCGGCATCCGTCCGGGCGAAGGGCGCCGCACCCTGCTGCTGTTCGCCCAGCTTTTCCTGGCGGCGGCGGTCTTCGTGCTGGGCCGGACCGTCCGCGACACGCTTTTCCTGAGCCGCTACTCGCTCTCGGCGCTGCCGTGGATGTTCGTGCTCTACGGGCTGGTCTCGGCGGCGACGGCGGTGGGGTACGGACGCGTCGCCGACCGGCTGCCTCGGGACCGCATGATCGTGACCTCGTGCGCCATCGGGGGGGTGACCTATCTGGCCGCCTGGGTGCTGGTGCGGCTGGGCCAGACCTGGATCTACCCCACCTTCTACGTCTGGTCCGAGGTGGTCGCCAACCTGCTGATCGTGCAGTTCTGGACCCTGGCCAACGACCTGCACGACCCTCGCGCGGCCAAACGCCTGTTCCCCACCATCGGTGCGGCGCGGGTACTCGGGGGGATGGTGGTCGGCCTCGCCGCCGGGGCCTGCGTCAAGGCGCTGGGCACGGCGCAGATGCTCTTCGTCCTGGTCGGCCTGATGGCGGGGGTGGCGTTCCTGGCGCTCCGGCTGGGCGGAGAGCCGCGGTCGGAAGGCTCCGGCCGCGGGGCGGCCCCGAGCCGTCGCCGGTCGCGGGGCGCTTCGCTCCTGAAGGACGCCTACGTGAGGAGCCTGTCGGTCATCACCCTGCTCGCCTTCACCGCCCTGACCGTGGGCGACTACCAGTTCAAGGCCATCGCCCGGGCCGCCTTCACCGAGGACGACCTGGCGCGCTTCTTCGCCCTGTTCTACGCGGCAACCGGCCTCCTGTCGTTCCTCTTTCAGATCTTCGCAACCCCCCGCCTGCTGGCGCGTCTCGGGGTGCAGGCCGGGATGTCCGTGATGCCGGGGCTGTTCGGCCTGGCGAGCGCAGGGCTGCTGCTCGGCCCTCGACTGGTCGTCGCTACCATCGCCAAGTTCGCGGACAACGGCTTCCAGTACACGATCCACGAGACCACCCTGCAGGCGCTCTACGTGCCGTTCGCGTCCCGTACCAAGGCGCGGACCCGCGCCTTTCTGGATGCCGTCGTCAAGCCGCTGTCGTACGGCTCGGGCGGCCTTTTCCTGGTGTTGCTCGCGCCGCGGGTCGAGGTGCACCTCCTTTCCTGGCTGACCGTCCCGCTGGTCGCCCTGTGGCTGCTGGCGATCCCGAGGGCGCGCCGTCTCTACCTGGCCCGGCTCGAGAAAAGCCTCAGCTCGCGAGGCGCTCTGGCCCTCGAGGCGGAGTCGCAGCTCGATGCGGCAGGCCGCCAGCTCCTGCTTCGGGCCCTGGAGAGCGACGATGGCCGGCGGGCACGGCTGGCGCTCGAGCAGTTGGCCACCGAGGGCCAGGTGGACCTCCAGGTCCCCCTCGAGCGTCTGGCCCACCACCCGGACCCGGGCCTGCGCGAGTCGGCGCTGCGTCATCTCGCCAGCCTTCCGGGTGTCGACTCGGCCGTCAGCCGTGGGGCCCTCGCCGACCCAGACCCCCGGGTCCGGGTGGCCGCCATCGAGGCCCATGCCGCCGGCGCCAAGGACGAGGCGGTCTCGGGGCTCCGGGAGCTCATCGAAGACGGTTCGGCCTCGGTGCGCTCGGCGGCGGCCGCCGCCCTCTACCGGCACGCTGGCCTGGAGGGCACGCTCGTCGCCAGCCGCCACCTGCAGGGCCTGCTCGACGCCGCCAGCCCGAACCGGCGGGCCGAGGCCGCAGATATCCTCGGTCACCTCGGAGAGGGCGCCTATCGCCCGCTGGCGAGGCTTCTGAGCGATCCCGCGATGGTGGTGCGGCGCGCCGCGCTTCGAGCCGCCGGGGGGGTGCCCGATCCGCGCCTGGTGCCGACCCGGCTCGAGGCGCTCCGGGATCCCGCCACCCGCCAGGGGGCCGCCCGGGCCCTGGTGGCGGTGGGCCCACCTGCGGTCGCGCCGTTGCTCGGGCTGCTCGAGGGTGCCGCGCCACGACCCCTGCGCCTGGAGGTCCCGCGCCTGCTCCGGCGCATCCCGTGCCGTGCGGCCTACGACGGTCTCCGCGGCAGCCTCGGGTCCTCGGACAGCCACCTCCGCCTCCGGGTGCTGGCGGCGCTCTCGAGCCTGCGGGAGCAGCTCCGGCGCCCGGCCGAGCCGCGCCGCTTCGTGCTCGACCTGGTCCGGGCGGAGCTGGTCGAGGCGCTCGGCAACCTGGCCGGCTGGGAGTCGGCCCGTCCCGTCTACGCGACCCCGCTGCTGGCCCAGGAGTTCGAGTTCCGTCAGTCCCGGGCGGTGCGCCGGGTGCTGCGCATCCTGGAGCTCCGCTTCGATCGCGAGCCTCTGCGTCTGGTCAAGAGCTACCTGGGCGATCCGCGGCGGCGGCCGAACGCTCTGGAAGTGCTCGACACGCTGCTCGACCCTCCGCTGCGCTCGCTGGTGATGCCCTTCCTGGACGACCTGCCGGCGGCCGAGCGGATCCGAAGAGCGGGGCCGCTGGTGCCTCCGGTGGCGGAGCCGGGGGCGTTCCTGCTCGAGCAGTGCTGCCACCCGAACCCCTACGTCGCCCTGCTCGCTCTCGACACGCTGGGGCGGCGAAGAGAAGGGGCGGTGCGGGCGGCGGCGCTTCTGGCCCTGGAGCACGAAGAGCCGCTGGTGCGGGAGGGCGGCGTCTGGGCGCTGTCGGCGGTCGATGCCGAGGAAGCCGCCCGCCGGCTGCCTCCCCTCGTCTCGGATCCGGATCCGGTGGTGGCACGGTGCGCCCGGTGGGCCCTCGAGCGTTGGCCCGGCGAGGCTTCACAGGAGAAGGTGATGCTGGGAACCATCGAGAAGGTGCTCTTCCTCATGAGCGCCCCGCTCTTCGAGCAGCTCAGCGCCGAGGACCTGGCGCCGCTGGCTCGGGTTGCCGAGGTGGAGGCCTTCGCCCCCGGCGAGGCCCTCTTCTCGGAGGGCGACGTCGGCGATGCGCTGTACGTCGTCACCCAGGGAAGGGTGGCGATCGAGAGGCAGGGCAAGGCCATCGCCGAGGTGGGCGCGGGCGAGTGCCTGGGAGAGATGTCGGTGCTCGACGCGGGGCCGCGCAGCGCGACGGCGCGGGCCCTCGAGGAGACCGAGGCGCTGCGGATCGGCGGCGAGGAGTTCCAGGAGCTACTGCACGAGCAGGCCGAGATCGCCGGCGGCGTGATCCAGGTGCTGACCAAGAGGCTGCGCGAGACCAATGCCCGCCTCGCCGTGCTGCGGGGAGAGACGGTCCGATCCGCGTGACGAGGGCCGTGGCCGGCTCGGGGGAAACGCCGGGCCCCCTTACTCGGGTGCGGACAGCGGGGCCGGCTCCCAGCCCGCCCGCACCACCCGCCAGTCCCCGTCCCGGGCTAGAAGCTCGAGGTCGAAGCGGTAGCTGGCGCCGGGCGGCAGCAGGTTGGCCAGTGGGCCGATCTTGCGCGCTTCGCCGGTGAAGTCGGCCCGCAGCGTGACCCGGGCCGTGGCTGGCTCGCGTTCGATGTCGACGTCGTAGACGTCGAGGGCCACCGTCTCGTAGCCCGCCAGGTATCGGCGTGCCAGGTCCGCGGCGGCATCCGCCGTCAGGCCGTCGGGGCCCGAGAAGTCGTCGGCCAGGCAGGCCCGGAGGGCGGTGGCGTCCCGGCTCTCGGCGGCCCGCTCCGCTCGGTCGAGCAGTGCCTGGATCGGGTCGCTCGGCCCTCCACAGGCCACGAGCCCGAGAGAAAGACCGAAGGTCACGAGTCGCCGCATGCCGCCCTCCCGCGGCGGCCCGCGGCCGCCGCTCTTGTCCCGGGGTCGATTCTAGCCCCCGCTCGCTCCCCGAACGGGGGGTGCGTCTCTTGGGGGGCTCGAGCCGTCGCCTTAGAATCGGCCCAGCAGAGAAAGGGATGCACGGGTGAACGCCGAGGAACGGGCTCGGGTCGAGAGCTGGGGACGGGAGCTCACCGGCGAGGTGATGCTAAGGGTCCTGGTCAACGACGACCCGAGGGCCGCCCACATCGTCGCCTTCGCCGAGGAGCTGGCCGAGGCCTCGGGCCGCGTGCTTCTGGAGCACCGGGCGGCCGAGGACGGACTCCCCGGTCTTCGCGCGCAGGAGCACCTGGTGTTCCACGGCGTGCCCCTGGGCCGGGAGCTCCCGCCGTTTCTGGAGGCCCTGACCCAGGCCACCGCGTCCCGGAGGGTCACGGGGGGTCCCCAGGCCCCCCAGCGGGTCAAGCTCTACGTGGCCCAGGACTGCCCGCACTGTCCGTATGTGGTATCGGCGCTGTCGCCGCTGGCTGCCAGCGGGGGGCTGTCTCTGGACGTGATCGACGCCAGCCTGTTCACGGAGGCCGCCGAGGCCGACCATGTGCACGCGGTGCCGACCCTGGTGCTCGACGCGGGCCTTCGGTTGACCGGGCCGGTCTCGGGAGATCAGGCCCTGGCGCTGCTCGACCATCCCGAGGCGCTGGACCCCGAGACGTTGAAGCGGCTGCTGGTGCAGGGGAACGCCGAGCCGCTGGCGGTGCGCTTCCACGGGCGGGGGCAGGTCCCGCCGGCGCTGGTCGACCTGCTGTGCGAGCCGACGTTCCAGACCCGCCTGGGGGCGATGGCCCTGATGGAATCGCTGGTGGAGCGGGATCGCCGGCTGGCGTCGTCGCTGGTCGAGCCTCTCTGGGCGCGCTTCGGTCCCGCCATCGACGAGGTCAAAGGCGACCTGCTCTACCTGGTGGGCCAGTCGGGCGCTTCCGAGTCCCTGGCGCGCCTCCACGTCGTCGCCGACGGATCCTATCCTGAGGACGTCCGGGAGGTGGCCCGCGAGGCGGCGCAGAGCATCGAAGCCCGCCTTGCCGGCTAGGTCACGCCGCGGAACCCTGGACCGCCCTATCCCCCCAGACCAGAACGCCGGAGGCGTTGCCGCCTCCGGCGTGACCGTCTGCCCACTGTGGCGCGCTGCGTCGGCCTGGGCTACGGCTTGCAGTACGTCGTCAATGCGTCTCCCGTGCAGATGCTGTTCACCATCGGCACGATGTTGCTGGAGGTGAAGGGGCTGGCGCCCTGCTGCTTGTAGGAGTTGTCGGTGTAGCCCCAGCTCGTCACACCCACCACGGTGTTCATATCCGCGGCGGAGCCCACGCTCGTCCCGCTCAGCGACGCCAGGATGCCCAGGTTCACCAGCTCGGGCCCCCCGCTCGAGCCGCCGGTCTGCCGGGTGCCCCAGACGGTGTTGTTGGACGAGGAGGAGTCGACGAATCCATAGGAGTCGGTCCGCTGCATGTAGTTGCCCGAGTCGTGCGAGACCGGATACCCGAGCTGGCTGATCTGGGTCTCGTCGTACGAGTTGAAGCCGTAGCTGTCGTACCCGTAGCCGTACCAGCCCGTCTTGTCGCCGGGGTAGACCGTGTTGGATCGCCTCCCCTTCAGAATGATGAGGGCAACGTCGTTCTCGCAGACGACTCCGGGTACCGCGCAGCTATCCGTCCCGTTGATGTAGGCGGGCCTGGCCGTGGCTCCGATCCCCTGCCACTTCGAGAATCCCCGAGTCCCGGAGAGCGCCGGAACGAACAGCCAGTCGGAGTAGAAGGATCCGCCGAACTCCACCACGCAGTGGGCGGCGGTGACGATCACGCCCCGCTTGATCAGGGAAGCCGAGCAGACGTAGCTGTCCCCGCCGATCTTGAAGTACAGCCGACCGGTCGGGGCGTAGGGGTACCAGTGCGAGGGCTTGTTCCCGGACAGGTCCACCCTGGAGGTCGTGAACGGATGCTCGGTGAGGCCGAACTCCTGCGGAACCGGCTGTCCCTCCAGCTGCGGCTCCGGCTGCGCCTGCGACGCCCGGAGCAGGGGCACGTAGGCCGAGGGCACCTTGCCGCCGGGAGGGGCGGATCCGGGGACGAAGCCTGGAGTGCGGGTGCGAGCCGCCGCGGACTCCACCGCCCCTGGCCTCTGAGGCCGCAGCGGGGACTGCGGCATGGGCATGGCGACGGCCGAGGCCAGCTCCTCGTCCGTCCAGCTCGAGGTGGCCGGGCCCGGCGTGTAGAGGATCACCTGCCCATCGGCAATGGTCTGCGTTTGCTGTGCCGACACGTCGACCGCGAGCGTGACACACAGCACGACCGTCAGGATCCAGACCGACTTCCTCAGCATAGGCCTCTCCCCTCGAACCCCGATCGCGGCGCGCCGCCGGCCCCGATCTCCTTTGTCATTGGTAGTGGCCATCGTACGCCGCCCGGGTGGCAGGCGCAAGCCTCGCCCCTGGCCGCGATGGCCTTGGGGAAGGCGCATCGAGCCCGGCTTGACGTCGCTCGCCGGCCGTCGTAGCTTGGCCCGTCGTCAGGGTCTCCTAGCCGAGGGGGCTGTCCTCGTGGAGCACCCCATCTTCATCCGACACAGGAGCTTTCAGATGATGGCTCGATGGACGCGGATTGGCGAGGCCCTGCGCCTGGCCGGAGCTGTCGTTGGCCTGGCCGGCCTGGCGCCCGGCGCCCTTGCGGCCGAGACGGAAGCGGCACCCGAGATGCGCCAGCCCTGGAGCCGCAGCGACGAGGCATTCTTGAAGAGCTGGTTGGTGACGGGAGGGTTTGCGGCCCCGGGCGGCCGGTCCGCGCTCGAAACCGACTTCCTGGGGGCGGCCGGGGGAGAAGCGGCCGTTCGTCCCCAGGCCGGCGACGCCGTCGAGGGGCCCGACGGCACCTCGGCGACCTGGAGACCCCTCACCTCCTGGGGTGACGAGGTCAACCTCGGAGACAGCTTGCCCGACCCACCCGGAGCGAAGCAGGTGGGCTACGCCTTCGCCACGGTGACGCGCGCCGAGGCGGGACCCGCCCGGATCGCGGTGGGCAGCGACGAGGGGATCCGGATCTGGCTCAACGGCCGGCTGGTCCACGACCACCCGGCGCACCGCTCGCTCCTTCCCGACGAGGACGCGGTCGATGTCGAGATGCTGGCCGGCGACAACGCGGTGCTGGTGAAGCTCGAGCAGCGGCGGGGCCCCTGGACGTTCACGCTGCGGGTGCTCGAGCCCGGGGCGGTGCTTCTTCGGGTGCGGGAGATCGCTCCCGTGATCGTCGAGGCCGGCGAAGGCCAGCTCTCGGTGCGTACCGACGCACGAAGCGGGCGCCCCGGCCAGGCGATGGTGACGGTGACGGTTGTGGGAGCGGGCGGGACGGCGTGGGGGACGCAGGAAGCGGCCCGGGGAACGGTCGTCTCGTTCGACAGCGCCGATTGGCCCGACGGCCCGTACGAGGTGCGCTGCCTCACCCGCCGGCCCTCGGGCCGGCCCTTCGCAGCCCACCTCCCCTGGTACAAGGGCGATGCCCTGCTTGCGGCCCGCAACCTCGTGGACGAGGCCAGCTCCGCCGACGAGTCGACGACGTATGGCATGACCCTGAAGATGCTCGCGGAGATGGCGCTCGACCGCCTGGGCGGCAAGCTCGAGGGCGGCCCGGAGGTCTGGGAGCGGATCCAGTCCCCACTCATGGAGCACGCCGAGCTGAAGCTGGCCCAGGCCGGAGAGGCGGGGCCGGTGCGCGAGTACGGCTTCGTGCGCCTCGCCTACCGTGACCCGGTGGACGGCTCGCCCCAGTTCTGCCGCGCCTACCTGCCCGGCGGCTACGATTCGGCCCGCAAGTGGCCGCTGGTGGTCCAGCTCCACGGCTACAACGGGGAGAACCCGCGATACGTGCGCTGGTGGGCGGTGGACTCGCGCCACGCTGCCGAGGCCGACGAGATGGGCGTGATCCACATCGAGCCTCACGGGCGTGGCAACACCCAGTACCGGGGGATGGGAGAGAAGGACGTGCTGCGGGCGATCGAGCTGGCCAAGCAGCGTTTCAGCGTGGACGAGGACCGGGTCTACCTGATGGGGGACTCGATGGGCGGCTGGGGGACCTGGCAGGTGGGGACCCGTCACCCCGAGCTGTTCGCGGCCATCGCCCCGGTCTTCGGCGGCGCCGACTATCGCCTCCAGATGCCGGCGGAGGCGCTGGGCCGCCTGAGCGACGTCGAGCGTTTTTTCCTCGAGCAGACCAGCTCGTTCGCCCAGGCCGAGGCCTTGCTGACCACGCCGATCCTGATCACCCACGGCGACCAGGACCAGAGCGTCAACGTGGAGTACTCGCGCTACGTGGTCCGCATGCTCCAGCGATGGGGCTACGACGTCCGCTACCGGGAGGTACCGGGGCGTGGCCACGAGGACCTGCACGCCCGGCTGGCCAATGTCGAGTGGTTCCTGAAGCACACCCGCCAGGCCGAACCGCGCCGGGTCCGGCTGCGGGCCGGTGAGCTGAAGTCGGCCTCGGCACACTGGCTACGGGTGGAGCGTCGGCTCGATCCAGGCCGTTTCGTCGTGGCCGAGGCCGAGGTCCTCGATCCCAACGTGATCCGCCTCGACACCGACAACGCGGCCACCGTGACCCTCTCGCCGGGTGTCGCCCTGGTGGACCCGGCGGCTCCCTTGGAGGTGATCTGGAACGGCGTCTCCCAAGAGGCCCGTCTGGTGGACGGCAAGGTCACCATCGGGGAAGCCGCGGCCGTCGACCGGCCCCGGAAACGCCCCGAGCTGGAGGGCCCGATCGAGGACCTGACGGCAAGGCCGTTCGTGGTGGTGGTGGGCACAGTGGCGCAGGACCCGTTGGCGCGCGAGCTGTGCCGGCGCAAGGCCAGCGCCATCGTGAGCGCCTGGGAGCAGTGGCAGCACCAGACGCCGCGGGTCCAAGAGGACACGGCGCTCAGCGATGCCGACCGGGCCCGCTACTCGCTGCTGCTGATCGGCGGCCCCGATCAGAACGCCGTCAGCCGCGAGCTGGAAGGACGGATCCCGCTGCAGGTCACGTCCGACGCGATCGTGATCGACGGGCATCGGTTCGAGGCCCAGGAGGCCGCGGTGCAGATGCTCTACCCGAGCCCCTGGAACCCCGGCCAGTACGTGCTGGTGGCGGCCGGGACCTCCGGCGCGGGACTGTACTTCTGGGACCCGGTTCTCTTCGACCAGGGGGCGGGTCGCTTCGATTTCGTGATCCAGGACGACCGCTGCCGAATGGGCCCCGACCCCCAGCTCGGGGCGCGGCTGCGGGTGGCGTCGGGACGCTTCGACGAGGACTGGAGCTTGCGGCGGGGTCTGGTGATCGAGGGCGACGCCGGGCTGCGGGCGGAACGCCCCCTGGCCCGGGTGCCCCGCTCGGACCATGGCTTCGACCTCGGGCTCTTCCAGCCGATCCTCGGCGAGTACCAGATCCCCCAGGGACCCCGGGTCACCCTGTTGCGCGAGCAGGATCGGCTGCTGATCCAGGTGCCGGGCCAGGCAACCACCGAGATCCTGCCGCTCTCGGAGGACGAGCTCGCCGGCGCCGCCCTCAACGTCGGCCTCGAGGTGGTGCGCGACGAGGCCGGCAAGGTGACCGGGCTTCGGATCAGCCTGGGGGGCCGCGAGATCGAGGCACCCCGGGTCGCCCGGTAGCGCCCCCGCCCGCCGACGGCGGAGGCGTCAGGTCGACCGGCGCCCGGCAGGCGTCCTCACCAGGGTGACGCCGGCGAGGCTCAGTCCACGGCGGCGACCGGGACGACGAACAGCGTGCTGCTGAGGGCGGGCACGGTCAGCGGCCGGGAGGCGTCGATGTCGTCCTGGCGGTGGATGTCCACGCCCCGCGGCTGGCCCGGCGCGTTGTGGGCGAGGGGATCCGCCCCCGTGATGTGGAAACGCGTGGCCCTACCGGCGACCGCTACCCCCGCTGCCGCCAGGTCGATCTCGACCGGGGCGTTGGTCGGGTTCACCACGCTGAGGGTGAGCCCCAAGCGGTCTTCGGCGAGCGCGGCGGCGATGTCGAGGGGCTCGGGGGCCGGCGCCACCTGCAGCGGGATCGAGCCGTAGTGGGCCCGGTAGAGCTGCAACACCAGGCCGGTCGGCTCCATCTCGGCCTGGGTCTTGGTGGTCTTGACGGCACCGATCACGTTCACCGTCTGGGCGTAGTGGGCCATCCGGATCAGGTCGCTCTGGCGGTAGTACTCGTGCAGGCCGGCGGCCACGCCCAGGGCGTCGGCCAGGTCGTAGATGCAGCCGAGCTCGCCGTAGACGTACTCACGGTGCCAGTAGTTCCACTCGTCCATGGCGATGGGCATCGTCCGGCCCTCGAGATTGGGGAGGCTCTTCTGCAGCTTCCGGTGCCCCTCGGCCTTGTGCCGGATCGCGTTCTTGAGCATGGCGACGTGGGTGACCAGGTCGACCCGTCCCTCGTGGGTCCAGGGCTTGCGGCCCTCGTAGAAGTGCTCGGAGAGCATGTTCATGTGGTTGGCGCAGCTCTCGAGCATCCCGTACGACCAGGTGATGCCGCGCTCGACCTGCTCCGGGTCGTTGTCCTTGTTGATGCCGTCGAGGTCGCCCACCCCCACCAGCACCGCATCCGGGTCGACCCCCCACATCGCCTCGGCGACCCGGTTGTGCTTCAGCACGTAGTGGTGGAGCTGCATGAAGCCGAGCTGCCAGGGACCGAACATCTCGTTGCCCACGCACCAGTACTTGACGCCGTAGGGCTCGGGGTGGCCGTTCTTGGCCCGCCAGCCTCCCGCCAGGCTGCCCGCCTTTCCGTTGCAGTACTCGACCCACTGGGCGGCCGAGTAGTCGTCGCCGAAGCCGGTGTTGACGGCGATCATCGGCGCCGCCCCCACCTCGCGGGTGAAGGCCAGGAACTCGTCGGTGCCGAAGTCGTTGTGCTCGACGCCGGTCCAGGCCGGGTTCTTGCGTGGCGGCCTCCGGTCGCGGTCGCCGATGCCGTCCCGCCAGTCGTAGCCGCTCACGAAGTTGCCGCCCGGCCAGCGGTAGACGGTGGCGTCGAGCTGCTTGAGCAGGGAAAGCGTGTCCCGCCGCATGCCGCTGACGTTGTCGGCCGGCATCAGCGACGGCGGCCCCAGCAGCACGTCGCCTTCCAGGGCACGGATCTCGAGCCGGGCCTCGTCCGTGCTGGCGCCGGCGGTGAAGGAGAAGGGCAACTTCGAGTAGTCGTGCCCGTCGAACGAGAGCCGCTTCGCCGCCCGGGCTTCGGGAGCGTCACCCCACACCAGGGCCACCTCCACCTCGGCCCGCTCGCCGAGCGGCTTGGCCCACAGGTAGCCGACGTGGTCGTGTCCGCCGACCACGGCGAGATCGTGCTGGCGGATCCCCGCTCCCTGGCGGAGGCGCGGCGCGTGCTTGCCCACGAAGACGTCGTCTTCGACCATCAGCACCCCATCCGCGGCGCCCATGATCTCCCACGGCGAGGCCCCCACCACCGGGAATGCCGTGTCCTGGAGGGACTTGTAGGGCGCGTACTCGGCCGTGATCGGGAAGTAGAACTTGCGGTCCTCGAGCTGCTCCGCCCAGATGCCGCCGTAGATGCAGCGGCCCAGGTGCTCGATGAACTGGCCGTAGATGAACGGGCTGATCGGAGCGCCGGTGCGGGCGGCGTCGATCTCGACCCGGATCGGCTCGGCTCCCCATGCCGCGGGAGCCAGGAGCAGGGCGACGAAGGCGGCGATCGTTCTCATGGTTCGTGGACCTCCTTGGGTGGGCCGGCAACAGCCGAGGGGGAGTCTGTCACCTGAGCCCCCTTCGGACAAGTGGCCTGGCCTGCGAGGCCCCGAGCCTCTCGGCCGCGCCCCGGCCTCAGCGGGCGTACTGGTCGAACACCCGCTCCAGGGCCCGGCGGCAGACGGCACAGAAGCCCACCTGGTCGCGGGTGAACATGATGCAATCGGACTCGGGCCGGTAGTAGCCCTGGGTCTGGTACATCGCCCCCTCGAAGGCGCCCACCTTCCCGGCGAAGGGTCCCGCCGCCAGCAGCCGGGTGGTCTTCTTGCGCTCCTCGGCGAAGAGCGCCTCCATCTCCGCCTCGGGCCGGCTCTTCGCTCGGAGCTCGCGGCGCCGCTGCTGGACCGCCTTCTGGGCCTCCTCCGTCTCCTTCTTCGGCCACGGCGTCGGCAGCGGCGTGCCGTCGGCGATCAGCTCGGCCCACTTCGCGGCGTGTGGGTCCGCGGTCACGTTCCGCTCCCAGGGCTCCTGGAGGACCTCCGGCTTCTCGTAGGCCACCGACGAGGTGTAGTACTCGTCGGCCAGGCCGGCGATGTGGTGGCCGAGCTCGTGGACGAAGATGTAGGGGGTGAAGGCGTTGTCGGCCGCCACCGTGGCGTAGAGGTTGTGGATCCCGCCACCGCCGTACTTGCGGTCGTTGACCACGATGGCCAGGAACTCGTACGGCGCCGCCGCCGCCGCCTCGCGGATCCGCTGGTTGTCGAAGCCCAGCACGTATCGCTCCGAGCCGAAGGCGTCGTAGCGTACCCGCAGCGCCGAGCGGCGCCGGACGCCGTCGGACGGACGCGCCACGCCGCTCTCGGGAGACGGGGTGTCGACCACCCACACGTTGAAGTCCGAGCGTCGCTCCCGATACGGCGACACCGCGAACAGCGTCTCGGTGAGCCGGCGGGCATCGGCGTGCCACTTCTCCATCTCCGAGGCCATGTACCCGTCGCCCAACAGCAGCAGGTCGACCTTGGCCTGGGGTGGGCCGTTCTTCATCACCGTCCAGACCACGGCGTCCCGTGGGGGGCCGGTCCGGTCGATGGTCGGGTCCTTGGGGTCCACCAGGACCGACCAGATCTCCCGGAAGGCGTTGTCGGGGCCCCGCTTCTTGAGCAGCACCTGGACCCTGGCGGCCGGCTCCGGGAAGCGTAGCGACTCGTGCTGGGTGAGCTTGTGGCGGTGGGCCTCGCCGGTCGTCTCCCATTCGCCGAAGATGCTGGCGAAGCCACGGGAGTAGAGCAGCCGGTTGGTGCCGAGGTCGCGCACCTCGAAGCAGTACTTGCCCAGGTTGGTCTCGTCGATGTTGCCGTCCGCCGGGCCCGGCCAGGGGCCCTCCAGCACCACGGCGTCGAGCGAGAAGCCTTCGGATGCGGCGTCACCGAAGTGGAAGTAGTCGAGCCGCAGCGTCGCCGTCTCGGCGCCCGCGGTGGCGGTCACCAAGAAGGCCACGGCACAGACGCTCCACCGATTCATCAGGAACCTCCCGGTGAGGGCTCACTCACCGGGCCATTCTGGACCAGCGCCACCGCCAGAGCCAGAGCCCAGGGTCGGACCCCGGCATGCGGAAGGACGAGTCAGGTTTCTCGGTTCCGGTCGGCAGTGTATGCTGACATCCGCCGTCCGCCGGTTCGACCCCCGTCATGAGCTGCCCATTCTGCGGAGCCAGGCCCACGAAGGCAGAGTACTGCCCGTCCTGCGGCCATCCCACCGCCGACACCGCCATCATCCGTCGCGGCTCGGTGGTGGCCTCCCGCTACGAGATCACCGGGATCCTGGGTCGGGGGGGAATGGGCGTGGTCTACAAGGCGTTCGACCACGTCCTCGAGGACCCGGTGGCGCTGAAGGTGCTGAGGCCGGACATCGCGGGAGATGCCGAGCTGGTGCGCCGCTTCCGGCAGGAGATCCGCCTGGCCCGCAAGGTGCGCCACCGCCACGTCTGCGCCATCCACGAGTACGTCGAGGACGGCGCCCTGCGCTGCCTGTCGATGGAGCTGGTCGAGGGGACCACCCTGCGGCAGTTCCTCGACCGGCACGGCCCGTTTGCTCCCGAAGACGGCGTGCTGCTCGGCATCCAGGCGGCGGACGGCCTGCAGGCGATCCACGAGGCCGGCATCATCCACCGCGACCTGAAGTCGGCCAACCTGATGCGTGACCCGCGGGGTCAGCTCCGGCTGATGGACTTTGGGATCGCCAAGGAGTGGCGCTCTGACGTCACCGCCACCCAGCAGGTGCTGGGCACCCCGGAGTACGTCAGCCCGGAGCAGGCCCGCGGCGAGCGCGTCGACTTCCGCAGCGACCTCTACGCCCTCGGCGTGGTGCTTTACGAGCTGTTCGTGGGCCAGGTCCCGTTCCGCGGTGACACCGCGATCGCCACCGTGATGAAGCACATCCACGAGCCGCTGGAGCTCGACAGCAGCCTGGGCCTGCCGGAGGCGGTGCTTCCCGTCCTGCGCAAGGCGCTGGCCAAGGAGCCGTCGCTGCGCTACCAGACGGCGCTGGAGGTCAGCGAGGGGCTGCGCGAGGTGGGGGCCCGTCTGACCGGACAGGCGTACCACACCCCGATCACGCCGCTGCCGGTGGAGACGCCGTTGCCCCGGGGGACCGACGCCATGGGCGCCGCCGCCCCGGCGCTGGCCGGCGACCTCAAGACCATGAAGCTGTCCACCATCCTGCGGTGGATCGCCTCGGGTGAGCTGACGGGCACGCTGCGGCTGGAGGGCCGCAGCGTCCACAAGCAGCTCTTCTTCAGCGGTGGCGCCATCAGCTCCACCTGGTCCAACGACCCTCGGGAGTCGCTCGGCCAGTTCCTGGTCCGTGGCGGCCACGTGACCGAGGAGCAGCTCTTCAAGGCGCTGATCCGCCAGGAGCAGGAGGGGCGTCTGCTCGGCACGATCCTGGTGTCCGAGGGGGTGCTGGGCGAGGAGGAGCTGCTCCAGGCGATGCGGGAGAAGGCGGAGGGGACCGTCTACGACCTGTTCCTGTGGGACGAGGGGCGCTTCGTCTTCGGGCAGGACGAGGTGCCGCCCCAGGCCCCGGTCCAGCTCCGGCTGGACGTTTCCACCGTCATCGCCGAAGGGACCAGACGGCGCGACGACTGGAGCCGGATTCGCAAGACCATCCCCTCGGGGCGGGTCACGTTCCGTCGCCTCGAGCCGGATCCGGAAGGGCTCGACCCTCGGGAGCGGCGCTTGCTCGAGCTGGCGGGGCACGGCAAGACGGTGGGCGACATCGCCCTCGAGCTGCACACCACCGACTTCGAGGTGGCGGCCGGGCTGCACGCCCTGTGCGCCTGCGGCTACCTGGCCGTCGAGGCGGTGGGCGACGAGGCCCAGACGGCCGAGACGCTCCGGGCCATCCGTGAGCTGCTGGAGATCGCCGAGCGGCGCCTCAAGGAGCAGCGCTTCGACGAGGCCCTCGACTCGTACGAGGCGGTGCTGAACCTGGACCGGCTGAACCAGCCGGCGAAGAAGGGGCTGATCGCCGTGGTGGAGGGGCGGGAGAGGGCCCGCGCCCGCAAGGCGGTGCAGCCCAACAAGGTCCCGGTGCTGCAGGTGGACCTGGCGTCCCTCACCCTGGCCAACGTGGATCCCCAGGAGGCCTTCATCCTCTCCCGGATCAACGGGCGCTGGGACGTGCAGTCGATCCTGAAGCTGTGCCCGATCGCCGAGGACGATGCCATCCTGGCCTTCGCCCGCCTCCTCTCCCGCCGGATCATCGAGCTGCGCTAAGGGACTTGCCTTCCCCTGGTCCGGGCCGGACCTGGCCAAGAGTGCCGCCCTTCCCGTGCTAGACTCCCCACCATGGCGTGGCTCGTCCTCATGCTCGCCCTGGGCCTGGCACCCGCCAGCGCGGCGCCGGATGAACCGGTCGGCGAGAAGCTGGCCAAGCACCCCGTCAAGACCTACACCCAGGCCGACCTCGACCGGGTTCGGCAGCCACGGCCCAAGTCCCGCCCCGCCGAAGCCGTTTCTCCCGCCAAAGCCGACGACGACGACGCGGAAGTGAGGAAGCAGCTCGATGCCGAAGGTGCTCAGCGCGATCAGCAGCGGGCGATGTGGAGGGTGCGGGCCGATCAGGCCCGTACCGCCGTGTCTCACGCCGAGGCTCGGGTGAAGGCTCTCGAGTCCAAGGCCAACGCGCGCTTCACCGACCTGCTCCAGTCCTGCGGCCAGGCCCTCGCGCAGCGGCAGAGCCTCAGCCACGCCATGGAGGATCTCGACCGAGCCAAGGCCGACCTGGCTGCCGCCAAGAAGGCCGTCGAGGACCTGGAGGAAGAGGCGCGCCGGGCCTCCATCCCGCCCGGCTGGCTTCGCGAGCGATAGCCGCCTCGGGGCCCCGTCTGGGCCGGGTTCCAGCCTCCGGGCGCTGGCCCGGATGTGAAAAGAAGTAGAACCCATCCCGTGCCTCATGCGTATCCAGGGGTGAACGTCAGGGTCCTCGGGTCGGGGGCCGGAACGGAGGCACAGGATGAGACGAAAGGCACTCTTGCTGGTGGCGGTGGCCGCCGCCATCCTGCTCATGGCGGGGCCGGTCCGGGCCCAGGCGGCCGCGCCATGGATTCATATCCAGGTCGACGAGCCGCAGACGCCGTCCAAGGTGAACGTGAACCTCCCGCTGTCGCTGGTGCAGGTGGCGCTGGAGGCGGCCCCCGAGAAGGTGATCTCCAAGGGCAGGATCCAGATCCCCGACAGCCACCACGACCTGTCGGTGGCCGACATGCGGCGGATGTGGAAGGAGCTCGACGCCGCGGGTGACGCCCAGTTGGTCTCGGTCGAGGACGAGGACGAGACGGTCCACATCAGCCGCGAGGGCAACTTGTTCAAGGTCAGGGTCGAGGGGCAGGCCAAGAAGGAGAACGTGCACATCGAGATCCCGGTGGCGGTGGTGGACGCCCTGTTCTCGGCCGAAGGCGACCAGCTCAACGTGGCCGCCGCCCTCAAGGAGCTCCAGTCGCTGCGCGGCGACATCGTCCGGGTCAACGACGAAGACTCCGCGGTCCGGATCTGGATCGACGAGAAGAACTGAGGTCCGTGATGCTGAAAGCAGCCGCCATCACCATGGCCGTGCCGGTCGCGCTGGTGGCCCTGGTCGCATCCACGGCCAGCTTCGCGGTGGTCGACGTCCGGGAGTCCGGCCCCGACGGGAAACACATCATCGTGCCGGTGCCGCTGGCCCTGGCCCAGGCCGTCGTGGGGTTCGCGCCCACCGACAAGACCAAGCTCGAGATCCCGGAGCTGGGCGAGTACGCCCCGATCGCGCGCCGGATCCTGGCCGAGCTCAAGAACGTCCCCGACGGAGAGCTGGTGCGGGTCGAGGAGCGCGCCGAGACCGTCGTCATCAGCAAGGTCGGTGACGAGGTCAAGATCAGGGTCGACAACACCCGCGAGCACGTGTCGGTCAACGTCCCCCTCGACTCCGTGATCGGGATCCTGGAGGACGCCCAGGACGGCCAGCTCTACGCCGGCGACGTGATCGCTTCCTTGCGCGGCCTCTCCCGGACCGACCTGGTGGAGGTCGAGAACGACGACGAGCACGTCAAGGTCTGGATCTGGTAGCCTGCCCCGCCGGGGGGCCCTGCTCCCCGGCGGTCCGCCGTCCCCCCTCCGCACCGCCCCGCCGGCTTGGCTAGAATCTCCTACCAGCAGGATCTTCGGCCGCGTCAGGATCTCCTCCTGACGAGCCGGGAGGGGAAGCCCATGAAGCTGCTCGGCCCCATCGACGAGACCGTCCTCGAAAGAGCGGTCACCCGCGCCCGCCAGAGGGGCGTGATCCTCCCTCAGATCTCCGAGCAGAAGGACCCGCGACGGATCCCGGCCGCGGTCCTCTCCCGGCTGGGCTCCATCGGGCTGTGGGACCTCCACCCGCTGAACCTCTTCCGGATCACCTGGAAGAACCAGCCCAAGCCGCACGGCGGGGCCTTCGGGGATGGGAACTGGATCGAGCTGCCGAGCACGCTGACCGGGGTCGAGGCCCGCATCGTGGGGCTGGTGGGCAAGTGGTTCCCGACCGGCGCCCACAAGGTGGGCGCGGCCTACGGATGCCTGGCACCGCGCCTGGTCTCGGGGCGCTTCGACCCGACCGCGCAGAAGGCGGTCTGGCCCTCCACCGGCAACTACTGCCGCGGCGGCGCCTACGACTGCGCGCTGCTCGGCTGCCCGGCGGTGGCGATCCTGCCCGAGGGGATGAGCCGGGAGCGCTTCGAGTGGCTGCGCTCGATCGGCACCGACGAGATCATCGCCACCCCGGGCACCGAGTCCAACGTCAAGGAGATCTACGACAAGTGCTGGGAGCTGCGCGCCCAGCGCGGCGAAGCGATCGTGATCTTCAACCAGTTCGAGGAGGTCGGCAACGCCCTCTGGCACTACCAGATGACGGGGGCCATCGTCGACGAGGTCTTCGAGGCCCACTTCGGCGCCGCCCGCTGTCGCCTCTCGGCTTACGTGAGCGCCACCGGGTCGGCCGGGACGATCGCGGCCGGCGACTACCTGCGCACCCGTCACCCCCAGCTCCGGGTGGTGGCGGCGGAGGCGCTCCAGTGCCCGACCCTCTTCCAGCTCGGCTTCGGGGCCCACCGCATCGAGGGGATCGGCGACAAGCACGTCCCCTGGATCCACAACCTGCGGAACACGGATGCGGTCTCTGCCATCGACGACGAGCAGGTGATGCAGCTCGTGCGCCTCTTCAACGAGGAGGTCGGCCGCGAGCGCCTGCTGCGCGAGGGCGTCGACCCGGCCACCGTCGAGCGCCTCCCCCTCCTCGGGATCTCGGGGATCGCCAACCTGGTGGCCTGCATCAAGACCGCCCGCTTCTTCGAGATGGACCGCCGCGACGTCCTGTTCACCCCCCTGACCGACTCGATGGAGCTGTACGCCTCGCGCCTCGCGGAGCTCCGCGACCAGCATGGGCCGTACCAGGCCGAGCAGGCCGCCGCCCACTTCGCCCGGTACCTGATGGGGACCCGCGCCGACCACTTCCGCGAGCTGGGCTATGCCGACCGCAAGGCCCTGCACAACTTCAAGTACTTCACCTGGGTCGAGCAGCAGGGTCGCCGGGCGGAGGAGCTGCGGGCGCTGTGGGACGCCGACTGGTGGGCCGAGCTGTTCGCCCAAGAGCAGGTTGACGAGCTGGACCGCCGGATCCGGGACTTCAACGACCGGACCGGTCTGCTTGCGGAGGCGTGAGGGTCATTGGGGCGGGACCCCGCCGTCAGGTGAGGTCGCCGCGGTCTCCCGGCGGGTTGCAGCGGGGGGTGAACTCCTTGCGGTCTCGGACCTCGTCGAAGGCCAGGAGCGCCCAGTGGACGCTCGGGAAAGCCAGCTCCGACCAGGGGACCTCCGGCCAGGCGAAGAGCCGTGCCTCCTGCGTCTCGTCTCCGGCAGCTATGTCGGGAGCCAGGAGCCGAGCCCGATAGAACAGGTGCACCTGGCTGATGTGGGGGATGTTGTAGATGCCGAGCAGCGCGTCCATCTCGACCCGGGCGTGGGCCTCTTCGAGCGCCTCGCGGGCGGCGCCTTCTTCGGTGGTCTCGCCTTCCTCCAGGAACCCGGCGGGAACGGTCCAGAAGCCCTCCCGGGGAGGGATGGCCCGCCGGCAGAGCAGGATCCGGTCGTCCCAGGTGCACACGGTGCCGACCACCAGGCGCGGGTTGACGTAGTCGACGAAGCCGCAGTGGTCGCAGACCCGGCGGGCCCGGGTGTCGCCGTCGGGAACCTTCAGCGAGAAGGAGGGCTCGCGCACGGCCCGAGCCTACGACCGCCTCGGCGAGGCGTCAAACCGAGTCAGTCTTCGGGGACCTCGTCGGAGCCATCCCCGATCCCCTCGAACAGGAAGGTCGAGAGGTAGCGCTCGCCGGTGTCCGGCAGCATGCCGAGAACGACCGAGCCGGAAGGCGCCTTCTCGGCCACCTTCCGGGCGGCTGCGAAGGTGCCCCCTCCCGAGATGCCGGTGAAGATCCCTTCCTGACGGGCCAGGGCCAATGCGGCGTCCCGGGCCTCCTCGTCGGTCACCGGCACGATGTCGTCGTAGACCTCGCGGCTCAGCACCCCCGGCACGAAGTCGGGGCTCCAACCTTGGATCTTGTGCGGCTGCCACTCCTTGCCCGAGAGCAGGGCGGCGGCTGCCGGCTCCGTGACCACGACCTTGAGGCCGGGTCGCGCCGCCTTCAGCATCTCGCCGGCGCCGGTGATGGTGCCGCCGGTGCCGAAGCCGCTCACGAAGTAGTCGAGGCGCCGGCCGGCGAAGTCCTTCAGGATCTCGGGGCCAGTGGTGCTGCGATGGTAGGCCGGGTTGGCCGGGTTCTCGAACTGCTGCGGCATGAACCAGCCGTGCTCTTCGACCAGCTTCTCCGCCAGCCGGACCATGCCGGTGGCGCGGTCGGCCCCCGGCGTCAGGATCACCTTCGCCCCCAGGGCGCGCATCAGCTTGCGCCGCTCGACGCTGAAGCTGTCGGCCATGATCGCCACGAAGCGGTAGCCCCTGGCGGCGCATACCATGGCCAGGGCGATGCCGGTATTGCCCGACGTCGGCTCCACCACCGTCATCCCCGGCTTCAGCAGGCCGCGTCGCTCCGCATCCTCGATCACGGCGATCGCCAGCCGGTCCTTGACCGAGCCCATGGGATTGAACGCCTCGCACTTGACGAAGATCGTCCGGCCTTCAGGAGCCAGACGGTTGATGCGAACGATCGGCGTGCCGCCGATGGTGTCGAGGATGCTGTCGTAGATCACGAGACCCCTCCCTGCCGCCAGCCTTCGGTGTCCTCTGGTGCGATGACTCAGGCTATCACATTGTCCAAGGACGGCGGTTTGGCGCCGGCGGCGGGCCACGGCTATGATCGCGGCGGCCTGCCCGGGGGCCACGAAGAAGGAGCCGATGACCAGCCTGGTCCGCCTCGACCACGTCAGCAAGGACTACCTCGAGGGCGACGAGCCGCGCCGGGTGCTGCGGGACGTCACCGCCGACTTCGAGGTGGGGGAGCGGGTGGCGATCCAAGGGCGTAGCGGCAGCGGCAAGACCACCCTCCTCAACCTGCTGTCCGGCATCGACAGCCCGAGCTCCGGCCAGATCTGCTTCGGCAATGTCGTGGTCTCCGCCCTCTCGGAGCGGGAGCGGACCCTGCTCCGGCGCGACCGGATCGGCCAGGTCTTCCAGTTCTTCAACCTGATTCCCACCCTGAGCGTCGTGGAGAACGTCCGGCTGCCGGCGGAGCTGTGCGGGACGCCGCGGCGGGAGGCCTCCGGTCGGGCCCTCGAGCTGCTGGATCGGGTCGGCCTGGCCGACCGCCAGGCCGACTTCCCGGACCGGCTGTCGGGCGGCGAGCAGCAGCGGGTGGCAATCGCCCGAGCGCTGGTGCATTCGCCTGAGCTCCTCCTCGCCGACGAGCCCACCGGCAACCTGGACGACACCACCGGGCAAACGGTGATGGAGCTGCTGCTTCGGCTCACTCACGAGGCGGGGGGGACGCTGGTGCTGGTCACCCACAGCAACCAGGTCGCCGGTTGGGCGGACCGGGTGCTGAGCATCGAGGCGGGCCAACTGGTGGCGCGGCCGAGCGCCTGACCGGATGCTCCGCGGGATACTCCTGCGTCTTGGTCTGCGCGACCTGCGGCGGAGCCCCCTGCACACCGGCCTGATGGTCCTGGGCGTCGCCCTCGGCGTGGCGGTGGTGGTGGCCATCGACCTGGCCAACGAGAGCGCACGCCGCGGCATGGCCCGTGCCAGCGCCGCCGTGACCGGCCGTTCGACCCACCGCATCGTGGGTGGCGCCCGAGGCGTGCCGCAGGACGTCTACGAACGGCTTCGCGTCGAGTGGGGGATCCGGGCTTCGGCACCGGTCTTGGAGGGCTACTGCCTCGGCCTCGACCGACCCCGCGGGCCGCTCCGGGTGCTGGGCGTGGACCCGTTGGCGGACGGTCCCTTCCGGGGCCAGGTAGGTCAGCAGTCGGTGGCGTCCCCCGGCTTCTCGAGGTTCTTCACCGAGCCCGCCGGCGTGCTGTTGAGCGCGGACCTGGCGGCAGCCGAGTCGCTGCCGCTGGGTGCCTCCTTCCGGGTGCTGGTCGACGACCGGGAGCGCTCGTTGACGGTGGTCGGTCACATCGTGCCCGCCGACGAGGCCGAGCGCGCCTCGCTGTCGGGGCTCCTGATCATGGACGTGGGGGCCGCTCAGAGGCTGTTCGGCCGGGAGGGGTTTCTCAGCCACATCGACCTGATCGCCACGGACAAGGAGGCCGAAGGGATCGCGGCGCGGCTCCCGCCGGGGGTGCGGATCGAGGCCGCCGGTGCCCAGGCCCAGACCGTCTCCCAGCTCACCGACGCGTTCCAGCTCAACCTGACGGCGCTCAGCCTGCTGGCGCTGCTGGTGGGGATGTTCCTCATCTACAACACGGTGATGTTCAGCGTGGTGAGGCGTCGCCAGGTCCTCGGCACGCTGCGGGCGCTCGGGGTCACCGGCAACCAGCTACTGGGGCTGGTGCTGGCCGAGACCGCGCTCGCCTCTGCGCTCGGCGCCGTGCTCGGAATCGGCCTCGGCTTCGTCCTCGGCCAGGGAACGGTGCGGCTGGTGACCCGGACCATCAACGACCTCTACTTCGTCCTCGCGGTGAAGGACGCTCCGCTGACCTGGTCGACCTCCCTCAAGGGGCTGCTGCTGGGGATCGGGGCCGGGGTGCTGGCAGCGGTGGTGCCGGCCCTCGAGGCCTCCCGGGTCGAGCCGGTCACGGCGATGCGGCCGAGCACGCTCGAGACCAAGACCCGGCGTGTCGTCCCCTGGCTGGCGCTGCTCGGGCTCCTTTCGGGTCTTCTGGGCATCGCCGTGCTCGGTCTCTCCCGTGGCTCTCTGGTGGGGAGCTTCGCCGGGCTGTTCGGCATCGTGCTGGGGATGGCGCTGGTGACGCCGTGGGCTTTGGTCTTGCTGGTGAGCGGCCTGCGGCCGCTGGCAGCCGCGCTCTTCGGCAGCCTGGGCGAGATGGCCTCCCGCACCGTGATCCGGTCGGTCAGCCGCACCGGGGTGGCGGTGGCGGCGCTGATGGTGGCGGTCTCGGTGACGATCGGCGTGAGCGTGATGATCACGAGCTTCCGCGACACCGTCCTCGACTGGCTGGCCAACACGCTGGTCGCCGATCTCTACATCGCCGCCCCGTACGCCTCCGACCGCCGTGCACCGACCCTCTCTCCCGAGGTGCTGGAGCGGGTGTCGTCCACCCCCGGGGTCGAGGCGGTCGAGACCTTCCGAATGCTTCGGGTGAGAAGCTCGGTGGGCGAGGTCCGTCTCGCCGCGGCCGGCTTGCGAGAGGACCGCAGCGAGGCCCGGTTCCGGTTCACCGAAGGCGAGGCCCGTGACGTCTGGCGGAAGCTGCGCGCCGGGGCGGTGGCGGTGACCGAGCCGTTCGCATTCCGCCACGGGATCGAGGGCCCGGGCGCGCGCCTGAGATTGGAGACCGACCGCGGCGAGGAGAGCTTCGAGGTGGCCGGTGTCTTCTACGACTACACCACCGAGCAGGGCTACGTGCTGGTGAGCCGAAACGTCTACGAGTTGCGCTTCGCCGACCGCGGCATCACCTCGATCGGCGCCTACCTGGCACCCGGCCAGGATCCCGACACGGTGGCGCGGGCGATCCGCGAGCGCCTGCCCGGTCGGATCGTCAGCATCGCCCAGAACCGTGCCGTGCGTGAAGGTGTGCTGCGGGTGTTCGATCGCACGTTTGCGGTGACCCAGGCGCTGCGGCTGCTGGCCGTGGTGGTGGCCTGCATCGGCGTCTTCGGCGCGCTGCTCGCGCTCCACCTGGAGCGGACCCGGGAGCTGGCCACGCTGCGGGCGCTGGGGCTGACGCCCGGCGGCCTCAGCCGCCTGCTGCTGCTCGAGAGCGGCCTGATGGGCGTTGCTGCGGGGCTGTTCTCCTGGCCGACCGGCGTGCTGCTGGCCTACGTCCTGGTCCACGTCATCAACGTGCGCTCCTTCGGCTGGACCATGCAGATGCGGGTCGACCCGTGGCTGCTCCTCCAGGCGCTGCTGATGAGCGTGCTGGCTGCGCTGCTGGCCGCCGTCTACCCGCTGCTGCGGCTGCGGCGGGCCTCGGTCTCCGCTGCCCTGAGGCAGGAATGACCGGCCGCGACATCGCCCTCCTGCTGCTGGCGGCGGCTCAGGTGGCCTGCCTGTCGAGAGCCGAGCCGCCCGGACCGGTCGAGCGGTTGCGCCTTCTTCCCCCGGATCCGAATCCGGGCTTCGCCCGGGTGCTGCAGGAGCGGCCGTTCACGCTTCCCGCGGACCATGGCCCGCACTTCGACTATCAGACCGAGTGGTGGTACTACACCGGGAACCTGGACGACCCGACGGGCGCCCACTTCGGCTACCAGCTCACCTTCTTCAGGCGGGGCCTGTCGCCCGGGCCTCCTCCCGAGGGCGCCTTTCTCGCCACCAACCAGGTCTTCTTCGCCCACCTGGCGCTGACCGA
>CAZNNH010000022.1:0-37234 GCA_964574335.1 uncultured Acidobacteriota bacterium
CGTCCTCGGCCAGCTTGACCGCGCGGACCGAGTAGTCCCGCTCGTGGGAGACCTCGCTGGCCACCTGGACCAGGTGCAGGATCGGCTCGGAGACGAGCCGCTGGAGGCGGTCCGAGAGCAGGTACGCCACCACCGCCGCGCCGGCCATGATCAGGATCGTGGTCAGCAGGTAGTTCCAGAGCCGGGTCTGCAGCTCGCTGGTGTCGGTCTCCAGGTAGAGGCGTCCCGCCGGCTGGCTCTCCACGAAGAGCGAGCGCTGCAGGACCAGCTTGCCTGGGAGGAACGCGTAGCCGTCGTGGTCGAGGGCGGGCTTCGCCGGAGGGCCGTCCTGGTCACCGCGCAGGTAGCTGGCCAGGAGCTGCCCCTCCGTCGTGTACAGCCGTGCCGACAGCACCCTCGGCTGGGCCCTCAGCGTGGCCAGCGACTCGGATGCCGGCTCCTGCTCGTTGAACAGCATGAAGGCCGAGGCGTTGGCGTCGATCAGCCGGGCCAGCACCGTGATGTCCTCCACCATCCGCTTGCGCAGGGTGATGTGGTCGTAGGTGAAGAAGGCCGCCGCCGAGAGCAGGAAGACGACCGACGTGGTGAGCAGGATGATGACGATCAGCTTGCGCCGGATCGAGAGCCTGACTAGCAGCCGCTGTATGGTCCGTGCCGGCCGCCGCGTGGTCGCGGGAGCCGTCGCCGAGGCGCCCGAGCCCCCGCTCATTCGCGGCGCTCCGGATCACGCCGGTGGCGGGACCTCCGCTGCCGGCCCTCGGTGACAGGCATGGCGAAGGATATCCCGGCCGGCACGGCTCGCGCCAGCGCCGCGGCGAAATGCGCTATCCTCCCCGCATCGTGACCCGAGCGGCCAGCGGCGAGACAGCCCGGCGATCCGTACGGTGGGCGCTGCTGCTGTGGGCGGCCTGGGCGGTCCCGAGTGCCGCGCCGGCAGAGGTGCTGGTCACCAGGCCGGGCCGCGGCGTGAACGAGCAGATCGCCGAGGCGCTGGCGGCGGCGGTCGGCCCGAGCCAGCTCCGGGTGGTGGAGCTGACCGGCGACCTGCCCGCAGACAGCGCGCGCGTTGCCCGCGAGACGGACGGCGAGCCGATCGTGTTCGCCCTCGGCCCGGACGCCACCGAGATCGTGGGTGAGGTCAAGGGACCGGCGGTGGTCTCGCTGCGGGTGCCGAACCCGGCCCGGGTGAGGACCGCCGGAGCCTACGTCTCGATCTACCCGCCGCTGGAGCAGGTGCTCACCTACGTGAGCAAGAACCTCAAGGCCCGCCGTGCCGGGCTGCTGTTCACGCCCGCCCAGAACCGCGAGATCGCCCTGAGCTTCCTCAAGGCGGGCGAGGCAGTGGGGGTGACTGTGGTGCCGGTGCCGGTGAGCTCTTCGGGCGATCTGATCCGGCAGCTCAAGAAGGCCCTCCCCGAGATCGACGTGCTGCTGCTCGCCTTCGATCCCATCATCTTCGAGCGGCGCAGCTTGGAGTACGTGGTCAAGGAGGCGACCTCGGCGGGCAAGCCGACCATCGGCTTCCTCGAGGAGCTGACCAGCCACGGCGTCACGATCAGCATGGTCGCGCCCCCCGAGGCGGTGGCCGCGGCCGCCGTGGCGGCGGCCCGTGATCCGGTGCGGGTCGGCAAGAAGCGGGTCGAGGTGGGCGAGGCGGTGGTGGTGGTCTCGCGCAAGGCGGCCCGGGCGGTGGGGCTGGATCCGGAGGCGATCGGTGCGCAGAGAACCCGCTGAGAAGGGCTTGCGAGCGCTGGCGCTGCTTCTGCTCCTGGCTCCGCCGGCGAGCGCCCAGGAGGGCGACTTCTTCGAGCAGGTCTCCGACTACTTCAAGAGCGAGACCATCGAGGGGGTCTCGAAGCACGCCGAGGCGCCCACCGAGACCCCGGCCACGGTGACGATCATCGGCCAGGAGGAGATCGCCCGCTACGGCTTCCGGACCCTGGCCGACGTTCTGAACTTCGCCTCGCTGGGCAGCTTCTCCGCCGACGACCGCCGCTACGAGCTGGTGGGGAGCCGTGGCCTCTTCGTCCTCGAGGACTTCAACAGCCGGATCCTGGTGATGCTCAACGGCCACTCGCTCAACGAGCCGTGGTCCAACTTCGCCGGGGTGGCGCGCTCGATGCTCCCCTCGCTGGAGCTGGTGGAGCGGATCGAGATCGTCTACGGGCCGTCCTCGCTCCTCTACGGCGGCCACAGCCTCTACGGGATCGTCAACGTCGTGACCCGCACCGGGGGCTCGTCGCCGGGGGCGCGGGTCAGCCTGAAGGGTGGAAGCTGGGGGACCTTCGAGGGGGTGGCCTCCTACGGGCGGGCCGGCATCCTGGGCGACGCCGAGGGCGGCGGCACGGATTGGAGCCTGCTGGCCTCGGGCGGCTACTACACGACCGAGGGCGAGGACCTCGACCTGCCGCGCTTCGACGTCTCGGGCACCGGCGACTACGAGGCGGTCGATCTCGAGGGCGGCACCGTCTGGGGCGGCCCTCAGCACGGGACCGACTTCGAGCGGGCGCCATTCGGCTTCCTGCACGCTCGGGTGGGCCACCTGTCGCTGCTGGCCAACGCGGCCTACCGGCGGAGGGGCATGCCGTTCTCTCCGTACTTCACCCTCTATGGCTCCAAGGACCAGTTCGTCCGCGACGGCAAGGCCTTCGCGGAGCTGAAGTGGGATCAGGAGCTCGGCCCGCAGCTCTCGCTCACCGCTCGAGTCTTCCATGATCGCTACAGCTACGACGAGCAGGACCCCTACGCCGACAGCTCGAGCTACGCCGCCACCGACCCGGACCAGCCCGGCTACAACTATGTCGTCGACGCCGACTCCCGGGACAGCGGGGCCGAGCTGCGCCTCAGCTACCGCAAAGGGCCCCACTTCCTGACCATCGGGGGGGAGGTGCGCACCCGCCGCGTCGACAGCACGTCGATCCTCCGATTCTTCGACGGCCAGACCGCTCCGGACTCGACCCTGGAGAGGCGCGCCTCCGGCCGCTTCGCGGTCCTGTACGCCCAGGAGGAGTGGCGGCCCCTCGACCACTTCTCCTTCATCGTGGGAGGCAACTGGGCCTACACCAGCTCGCACTCGGCCGGCGCCCCGACCAAGACCACGGACAGCAAGGCGCTCCCGCGGCTGGCCGTGATCTACAAGCCGCGCCCTGACCTGTCCATCAAGGCCCTGTACGGGCAAGGGCTTCGCCCCCCGACCATCTTCGAGGCCGCGTACCCCGACTACCAGGCTCAGATCGACAACCCGGAGCTCCGGTCGGAGCGGATCGAGTCGTTCGAGGGCTCGGTGATCTGGAACGCCAGCCATCGCCTCTCCCTGCAGGCCTACGGCTTCGACTCCACGCTCAAGGGCCTGATCCAGGGGATCCAGATCGACGATGTCTCGGACATCCAGGGCGGGGTGGTGGGGCCGACCGGTGACCCCCAGGACCTGGTGGGAGAGGGCCTGCTGCAGTACCAGTCCACTGGCGACGTGCGCAGCAAGGGGGCCGGCCTCTCGGCGCGCTTCCGCGGCTACCTCACCCGCGGCTACCTCAACCTGGCCTGGGCGCGGGCCCGGATCGAGACGCCCGATGGTAGCCGCCAGGACCTGCCGGCGTCGTCCCGCTGGCTGGCGTCAGCGGGGCTCTCGCACGAGGTGGGGGCGTGGACCTTTTCGCTGGCCGGGCGCTACGTCGGCCCGCAGCCGCTGCACCCCAGCTTCGTCGGCCATCCGCTCTACGGTGACGGGACCGCCGGGGACTTCGTGGAGGCGATGGCCCGCATCCGCTACACGACCTTCCTGGTCTATCCGGTCACCTTCAACCTGGACGTGCGGAACCTATCCGGCCGGGGGTACGAGATCGCCGCCAGCCCCGTCTTCGCTCTGCCGCGTCTGCCCATCCGCGGACGGCAGATCCTGCTGGGCGCGGAGATCCGGTTCTAGGCCATGGGCGGCGAAGGGATGCGACCGCCGAGACGCGGGGACCTCGAGGTCGAGCTGGCCCGGCTGCGGGCCCTGGTGGAGGCGGCGGAGCGCGTCCACCAAAGCCTCGACCTCGACCAGCTCCTCGACAACATCCTCCACGCCTCCACGTCCAACGTGGGCGCGGTCCGAGGAACGGTCTACGTCTGCGACGACTCCCGGCGCGAGCTGTGGTCGCGGGTCACCTCCGGCACCGAGCGGCTCGAGATCCGCCTTCCCTACGGCCAGGGGCTGGCCGGCTCGGTGGCGGAGACAGGCCAGCCGCTGCGCGTCGACGACGTGCGGACGCACCCGCTCTTCGACCCGGCGGTCGACCGCCGCTCCGGCTTCACCACCCAGAACACGCTGTGCGTGCCGATCCGGGACCGCACCGGCCGGACCGTCGCCGTGCTCCAGCTCCTCAACAAGCCCGGCGGCTTCACCGACGCCGACACCGAGTTCCTGGAGCGGATGGGGACCCACGTCGCCCAGGCGCTGGCCAACGCCCAGGCCCAGCAGGTGATGCGGGAGCGGGAGCGCCTGCTCAAGGAGCTGGAGCTGGCCGAGCGGATCCAGCAGCTCCTGCTGCCGAGCCGGCTGCCCGAGCTGCCCGGCTATGACCTGGCGGCCAAGATGGTCTCGTCGCGGCAGGTCGGCGGCGACTACTACGACGCGGTGCCGCTCGCCGGCGGCGCCACCCTGCTGGTGCTGGCGGACGTCTCCGGCAAGGGGGTGGCGGCGGCGCTGGTGATGTCCAACCTGCAGGCCGCCCTGTGGGCGGTGGCCGACCTCGGGATGGACCTCTCGCGGCTGGCCGCCCACCTGAGCGACGTCCTCTTCAGCCGCCTGGAAGGCAGCCGGTACGTCACCGCGGTGCTGGTGCGCCTGGAGGCGAACGGCGGCCGGGCCACCTACGTGAACGCCGGCCATCCGCCGGCGCTGCTGCTGGGTCCCGGGAGTCCCGCTCGCTACGCCGCCACCGGCCCGCCGATCGGAATGCTGCCGGGCTCGGCCTACGAGGAGGGAGATCTCCACCTCGACCCGGGCGCGACGCTGCTCCTCTACTCGGACGGGCTCAGCGAAGCTGCCGACCAGGACGACAAGGAGCTGGGCGTGGCCGGGGTGGAGGGGATCCTCGCCGCCCAGATGGGACGGCCGGTGGGGGAGATGGCCGATTCTCTCCTCGCCACGGTGGACGCCTACAGCCAGGGGGGGCCGGACCGGGACGACCGCACGCTGGTGCTGGTCCGTCGCCGAGAGGGGGCCGAGCGGGCCTCCCGTTGAGCTGGACGCGGCCCGGGCACCGCCGTTGGGGGCCGAGTGACGAGAAGACGCTCCTCAACCGGGGACGTTGAGATCAAGGCCGTTGGCGACGAGCTGTCTGCGGTTCTCCCATGACGATTCGGTCGCATCGGTTGCTTGAGCACGGTCACTTCGAGGACCTCTGGAGACGCCGTGGCGACATGATCAACAGGATCCTCGAACTGGTGCGGAGCGGGGAAGGGAATTTCCAGGGCTGCTACAGGGGATTGATGTGCGACAGCCTAGATCGGGGTTGCATCGCCCTGATCCTCGGAATGCCGGACAGGGAGGCGGTGGCCGAGTTCCGGAAGGCCGTCGAGTTCGGCGTCACGCTGCTGACGGGCCGTGGGACGAGCCATCCGTTTCGGTCGTTCGAGATGCGGGTGAACGTCTCGAGGGTGGCTACGAGCTGACAGGGATTCACGAGAAACCGCAGCCGGCAGGGCCACGCCCCTTGGATCCTGGCTACTTCAACCTTGCCTTCGCCACACTGGTGGCGTTCGGGGGGCGAGAGGAGTGGCGCATTGCGGCCGGGTATCCTGAGACAGGGTACCGCAACCCGAACGTGACGATCGACGAGGCGTTCTACACCGAGATCCGGGCCGTCAAGGCTTGGCTGCAAGGGGACGAGGACTTGGCCCGGAGGGAAGGGCAGAAGGCGGTGAAGACCTGTCACGAGGCCGTGCAGCGACCCGGGTACCGGGCCTTTCTCTCGCTCGTCGACAACGACCAGGTGAGCTTCTGTGAGCACCTGGGCGATCGCGTGAAGGGCTACAAGAAGCAGTACCAGCGCGGTCCCAACAGCCCGGAGGGCTTCGTGTTCCTGTTCGGCCTGGCGCTGTGTCGCCTCGCACAGGAGCGGGGGATGTCCGTCGAAGACGGAGCGTATCTTCCGGTTCGCCTTCTGCCGAGCTTTCCGGGTACGGAGCTCTATGGCGCTGAGATGGGTCTTGGAGCCAGCTCCTACCGATAGGTATTCCCGACGGCCCGACACCGCCGCGGGGGGCCGGGCAGCCGGTGGGGGAGATGGTCGGGATTCACCGCATGGCGAGCCGATCGATCGGGGAGGCGATCACGGCGGGGGATCAACGTCTCCAGTCGTCCCCCGGCATGATCCGGTGCATGAACTCGTCGAAAAGCGGCACGGTGAACGCCGTGTCGCCATGGCTTGGGCTCCAGACCATGCCCTTCGCGATGATCTGGCTTCTCGTCGGGCCTAGGGAGGTCACCTTGCGGTGGAGCTGGTCGGCGATGTCTCCCGAGCGATGTGGCCCGGGCCCCAGTTCGGCCATTGCACGCAGGTAGCGCTTCTCGGCCGGGGTCAGTCTGTCGAAGCGCACGCGGAAGAAGCTCGTGTCGAGCGCAGCTATCGCGAGCTGGGAGGCCCGCTCCACGTCCGCGCGCGTGATGGGAGAGGCCGCCGCGGCATCCCAGGACTGCTTGCCCCACTCCTGGAGGAAGTAGGGGTAGCATTGCGTCTCCGCGATGATGCTCAGAACGGCGTCCTCGTCGATCATGACGCCCAGGTCCGCGGCGGGTTTGGCAATGGCGCTCCTCGCCGCGTCGCTCGTGAGCGGCCCCACCTCCGGGAAGTCAAACAGGCGCTCGGCGTAGGACTTCGCCCGCCCCATCTGCCCGCGGAGCTGAGGCAAACCCGCCCCGACGAGAACCATGGGCAACTCCCGCTGGGCGGCGCGGTGGAGTGCCGTGATCAACGCCGCGAGCTGCTCTTCTTCCACGTACTGCAGCTCGTCGATGAAGAGCGCGCAGGCTGTCTTCGCCTTCGCGGCCGCGGCCCCTGCGACCTCGAACAGTGCCTGGAGGTCCTGCTCGAGGTCACCATTATCGGCAAGACCTGGTTCAGGCTCGTAGTCGATGCCAACTTGGATGTCCGCGTACTTGACCTTGAGCGCCCGCGTGAACCCTGCGAGACCCCGGAGCGCACGGATGGCCAGGTCTCTGGCTCGTTCGCGACGAGAGAGCCGCAGCAGCGCCAGCCGCAGCTGGGGCGAGAGCATCGCAGGCAGCGAGCGCCCCTCCGGAGCCTCGATGCGAGCCGTCTCGATGTCGCTCGCCTCGGCGCCGCGACGCATGCGATCCAGCAGCACGGTCTTCCCGACACCCCGCAGGCCCACCATCAGGACGCTCTTGGTGGGTCGCCGTCGGCGAACCCGCTCGAGGGCCACGCGGACCTTCTCCAACAGCTCATCGCGTCCCGACAGCTCGGGGGGCGGCGTTCCGGCGCCGGGGGCGAACGGGTTCGAGACTGGATCCACGGCCGGAGTTTAGGTCAATGTTAGGCAGATTACAAGCGGCGGATAATACGCAAAAACTCGCTCTAATCTGACTCCGGCGGGACGGCGGGGCCAGATCGGGACGACCGTACGCTGGTTCTGGTCCGCCGCCGAGAGGGGAACCGATCGGGCCAGCCGTTGACCTGGACGCGACCGGCCAGGTCGATGCGGACCTCCAGCCGCTGCTCGTTCCGTCCGCCCGCTCCCAGCTCGATGGTCGCGGAGTAGCGACCGGAGAGGTAGTGGAAGCGCTGGTTGGCGGAGCCCACCCACCGCCGCCGCGTCTCGGGGCGGGCCGCGTCGAACCGCCCGTCGATCAGGAGGTCGGTAGCCATCAGGACGTCCCGAACCGCAGGATCGGTCCGCTCTTGCAGCTCGAGCAGCGAAAACCCCGTGAAGACGATCACGCCGAGGCCCCGCTCCCGAACGCCCCGGACGAAGGGCGAAAGCGCCTGGGCCTGATCGAAGGGCTCGCCGCCCAGGACCGACACCCCATCGATCTCGGCCCTCGCGCCCACAACCTCTCGCAGCAGCGTGGCCACGTGCACGCTCTCCCCGCCCGCTGGGTCGAAGAGGTGGGGGTTGCAGCACCCCGGGCAGCGTAGCGAGCACCCCTGCAGCCACAGGGCATACCGCTCCCCGGGGCCTTCCGCCGCCGTCGGCCACAGCCGAGCGCCCACCCGCAGACTCGTCATCTCACCGCGGACGTCTCAGCCGCTCGACGAGCTCGCGTGCCGTCAGGACAGGGACGTCGCCGCGGCTGCGGGGCGGGAAGTGCCTGAGGTTTCCGGTGACCAACACGCCGGCGGTGGCCGCGGCGACCGCCAAGAAGGGCTCGTCGTCGGGGTCAGGCAGGGCCACTGGGCAGGGCGGGGTGGCCACGACCTGGAAGCCGAACTCATCGATCGCGTTGAGCAGATCAGCGACGGCCTTCGGAGAGAACCGGAGCTCCGGGCGGCGCAGAACATCTTCGTACTCCTCGCGAATCGCCATGTCGAGGGCAAGCTCCAGGTCTCCCGCGAGGACGGCTTCGATGATCCAGGCCGGTGGCCCGGAGGCGGACAACAAGCCGGCCACCAGGACGTTGGTGTCGAGGACGATCCTCATCCCCGCTTGCGGGTCCGCGAGGCTCGGTCTCGGCGCGTCCGTCGGATGACGACATCGATGTCTGCGGCGGAGAGGCGGCCGAGGTCACGCTCGCGGCTCTCGCGGCGGAGCACGCGGAGCGCCTCCAGCCCCCGGGCGCGGCGCAGGGTCTCCAGGGTCTGGTCGACGGTTCCAGCATCCACGGGGATCATCAGCGCCACGGGTCGACCGTTCGCCGTGAGCATCGCCTCCCGCTCCTGTCTCAGGGCCTCGCGCACCTGCTTGGGGCGTGTGCGAAGGTCCCGGATCGTGACGGTCCTCATGTTCTTGAGTGTACCATATGGAGTGACATTTGTCACCCATACTTGAGTCGAATAGAATCCTTTCGCGCAGTGACGCCCACAGGCCGAGAGCACGTCCCTGACCGGGGATCCGCCCGCTCCCAGCCATGCTATCGTGACCCCGCCCATGCCGGAGCCGACACCGGAAGCTGCCCCCGAAGCCCGCCCTGCGCCCCGGCCCACGGGCCGCCCGGCCGGCTTCTTGCGCGAGCTCGACACCATGATCCGGGCGCGTTATCCCCTGGTCTATCTCGTCTCCTGGGAGGAGCAGCGCCTCGACGCCCTTCTCGAGGACCTGGCCCGCAGCCACGGGCGCTCGTTCTACTCCTGGTCGATCACCCAAGGGCTCCGGCGGTCTGCAGCACCTGAAGGCCTGGCTCAACAACCGTGCCGCGGCCTTCGGCGAGAAGGCGCGGGCCTTCGGGCTCCCGGAGCCGAAGGGCCTGCTGCTGCTCGGTGTGCAGGGTTGCGGCAAGAGCCTCACCGCCAAGGCGGTGGCCGCCCAGTGGCGCCTCCCCCTGCTGCGGCTCGACGTGGGGCGCATCTTCTCCGGTCTGGTCGGCTCGTCGGAGGAGAACGTGCGCCGGGCGATCCGGGTGGCCGAGAGCGTCGCGCCAGCGGTCTTGTGGATCGACGAGATCGAGAAGGGCCTCTCGGGGGTCGGGACGTCCGGTGCCACCGACAGCGGCGTCACCGCCCGCGTCTTCGGAGCCCTCCTCACCTGGCTGCAGGAGAAGACGGCGCCGGTCTTCGTCATCGCCACCGCCAACCGCATCGAGGCCCTGCCGCCGGAGCTGCTGCGAAAGGGGCGCTTCGACGAGATCTTCTTCGTCGATCTGCCGGCGCCCGCCGAGCGTCGCGAGATCTTCGAGATCCATCTCTCGCGCCGCCGCCGAGACCCGGCCGGCTTCGACACCGGCGAGCTGGTCCGTGCCGCCGAAGGCTTCGCGGGCGCCGAGATCGAGCAGGCCGTGGTGGAGGGCCTGTACCATGCCTTCGCCGAGGGCCAGGAGCTCGCGCAAGACCACGTGCTCCGCGCCATCCGCGAGACCCTGCCGCTCTCCAGGACCATGCGCGAGGACATCGGCCGGCTCCGCGACTGGGCCAAGACGCGGACCCGGCCGGCCTCCACGGCCGCGGACGAGCCTCCGCCCACCGGCCCGGCGTCGCGGTTCGCGTGAGGCGACCTTGGGTCCTCTCGACCGCTTCCTGAAGATCGAAGGCGAGCGGCCGGCCCGCGAGCGGACCCAGAGCCCGCCCGCGCCCTCCCGGTTCACCGACGTGGGCGGTTCGGAGAGCACGGGTCCGCCTGCCGAGTCGGGCCGCTCGGGCGGTGAGCCGGAGCGCTTCTCGGCCGCACCGGCACGGCCGAAGGCCCCGCCGATCCGCCTCAGGGAGGACGACCGGGGGCAGCCCTTCATCCGTTGCCGGCTCTGTCACTTCGACAATCCCGCTGGTGCCATCGTATGCGCCTTCTGCGATGCGGACCTCGCAACACCCGCGCAGCGGAGCTACAACGAGGCCCTCTGGGACCGGACCCAGAGCGAGCGTGTGGAGTACCAGCAGGCGGTCGAGCGCCTCGAGGAGGAGCAGCAGAAGCGGGAGGCCCAGCGCCAAAGCGCCATGCGGGAGCTGGAAAGGCTCCGCCTGCAGCAGATCAGTTGGCGCGGATCCAGCCTGCGCGAGCTGTTCGCGCACTACGTGACCAGGGCCGGCACCGCCGTCGCGCGGTGCCTGGTCCTTTCCTTCCCGGACCGGCGGGAGCGGACCTTCGTCGTGGCCGGCACGCTGGTGATCCTCAACCTGCTGACGCTATGGTGGGTGCTGAGCGAAGGGTTTGGGCTCACCCTCTGGTGGATCAGCGTGGTGGTCCAGGTGGCATCGATCGTCGGGGCCGTCGAGCGCGGAAGGAGTGCCCGATGTCCGAAGTCATCTCGATGACGGTGCCGATCATCGGCATGGCGGAGCTGCTGCAGACCGTGGTGGCCCTGAGCCTGGTGCAGACGACGGCCGAGTCCTTCGAGACCGAGGACGGCGAGAGCCACGCGGTCGACCTGGTGATCGCCGATCCGGCCGGGACGCGGGTGGGCGTGAAGGTCGACGAGAAGAGCAAAGAAGCCACCTTCATCGCCCACGACCGGCGGGACCGGCGCGGCAGCGCCCTGATCGGACGCATCGCCCAGCGCCACGCCTACTCGCGGGTGATGGAGGAGCTGAAGCGCAAGGGCTATCAGATCGCGCGCGAGGAGAAGCTGAAGGACGGCTCGATCAAGCTCGTGGCCCAGCGCTGGAGGTGAGGAGCATGGCGGACAAGGCAGAGATCGAAGTCGTGGTCAGCCCCGAGGGCGAGGTGCGGCTCGAGACCCGCGGCCTTCGGGGCCAGGCCTGCGTCGAGGAGACCAAGGACCTGCTTCCCGCCGTCGGCGCCCGGGTCCTCAGCCGCGAGAAGACGCGGGAGTTCTACCAGCGCCCGACGGTCTCGGACCGCGCCACGACCCGGCGACGCTAGCGGGGAGTGCGCGGCCACGGGCGGAGGAGCCTCAACCCCACAGGAGGCGTGTCGATGAACACACCCATGCACCGATTCAAGTACACGCCGCTCACCAAGGAGCAGATCGGCCAGAAGCTCGAGGCCGCCGGGTCCGGTCCGATCTGCGTCTCCGAGCTGTCCGACGCCCTGGTCGGCCAGTCGCTCACGCTGCGGATGAAGGACGGGCCGGCGCTGAGCTATCGATTCCAGGACCGGACTCATCTGACACTCTCGGAGGACGGGGGCTCGCCGATCGAGGCGCGTTGCGGCGCGCTGACGCTGAGGCAGGTGGTCTTCTTCTCGCACATGATTCCCGGGGCGCAGAGGGGCTACAACGTGTTCGTCGACCGGGACACCCGGCTCGTCACGGTGTTCGAGGTGTGGCTCTCCAGTGGCCGAAAGGAGAAGACCCTGGGAGGCCACGAGATCACGGTCGACGACAGGGAGGTCCAGCGCCAGATCTACTTCGGCCACGTCGAGGTGGCGGGTCAGGAGCCCCCCGAGAAGCTCCATCACCTCACCAACCGGATCGAAGGCAAGGGAATGTACTGGCGGCAGGACACGGGGATCGAGACGCTGGAGCTCTACACGTCGGTCGTCTCCTCCAACTTCGTCGAGCTGACCCGGCATGCGGACGACCTCTCGTACTGCAGCCCGTCCGACTACGTCCTGGTGAACGACAGCATGTTCATCTACGACCGGACGGAGTGCGAGTTCTCGGGGATCTTCACGCTGTTCGTGGCGGACCTGTTCACCGAGACCCAGGTGGGCGTGCGCCTGGGCTTCAACGAGAAGGACGAGCTGGAGTACTACCTATTCCGGGGGGCCGGGAAGGTCGTGGGCCAGATCGCGCGCCTGGAGCCCTTCGACGATCACGGCGACCAGGCCTTGATCGTCCAGTCCAGGACCGACCCGCAGGCACCGGGAAAGGGGCAGAGGCTGGTCTACCGCCCGGTGAGGGACTTCGCGCACCTGTCCGACGAAGCGGTCCATCAGGCCGCTCTCGAGAAGACCACGGCGTTCGCCGGGGCGCAGTCGATGGCCGGCCACAACCTGCCCTTCACCGACCTGCTGGTCGGCAAGGAGCTCACCCTCCGCTACGACGACGGAGGGCCGGTCCGGCACTACGAGGTCAGCGAGAAGTACAAGCTGAGATACAGAGAAGACGGGGAGAGCCGGTGGCACGAGGAGGACTACCGGGCCTATGAGGCGGACGAGAAGCTGATCTGGTTCAGCCACAACCTGACCGACAGCAAGCCCCGCGCGAGCGTGCAGGTTGCCCTGGACCTCACCAACGGCCTCACCACCTGCATCCACTCCTGGATGGGGACCCCGTACTACGGAAACGAGACGTCCTATCGCGCCCTGTTCGGCGTGGCCGAGATGGAAGGGGTGAACCCTCCACAGTACGTGCGCCACGAGCTGACCGACGAGCTGCTGGGTGAGGCGTTCTCCTGGTCCTACAACGACCAGATGACCTCCATGCACCTGTACACGACTCCGCACTCGTCGGCATGGACGATCTTCACGGGGAGCCAGGCCCTGGGGGCACAGTGGTGCGCGCCCTGCCTCTACGTGAAGGTGCGGGACGGCGTCTACATCTTCGCCATCAACGAGGAGGCCTGCAACGGCGCCGAGATGTGCGTCATGATCAACACCAAGATCACCCACGACTGCGGCTTCGGGTTCTCCGGAGGCGCGGACGGTGTCAAGCTCACCCTGACCGGGGCCATCGGTCGCCACATCGGACGGTTCGACGTGAAAGAGTACTTCGGTCTCAAGGCGAAGGGGAGGGCCGCATGGACCGCCTGAAGCCCGCGACGGATCCCGGCGAAGGACAGGGGCAAGCGAGGCCAGGGCGCCGGTCGTTCGTGTGCCGGCTGGGCGCGGGCGTGTCGGCGGTGCTGGCTTCCGCTGTCCCAGGCCTGGCGAGCCGCAGGACGGGCTCGGGTGTGGGTTCGGGAGGCAGTGTCGGTGATCGGCAGGGACTCCTCGAGGACGAGCTACAGGTCCGTCGGCTGCACGAGACCTACGAGATGCTTCTCGACGACGGCCGGTACGAGGACGTCGTCGAGTTGTTTGCCGAGGACGCCGAGGTGGTCTTCAACGGGGGCGTCTTCGAGGGGCGAAGGAGCGGCGTCCGGCGCCTCTTCGTCGATCGCTTCCGGCCGGCTCTGGCCGGGAAGCGGACGGAGGTGCCACCAGGGCTGGAGTTGGAGGTCGAACGGCAGCCGGCCGTCGTGACGGTGGCGGCCGACCGCCAGACGGCCGACGCGCGGTTCGCCTGCTCCATCCAGGTGGGCGCCCCCATCGCCTCAGATTCGCAACTGGTCAGGATGGCACGCCTGCATGGCGAGGGTATCCGGAGATGGTGGGAGGGCGGCAGCTACGAAGCCTCCTACGTCAAGCACCCGGGTGAAGGCGGCTGGCGGATCAAGAGGCTGGAGTACCGGGTTCTCTCCCGGGCCGACTACCGGGGCGGCGGGTCGCGTGCACGGCCGATGTCGGTTCCGGCCTTCACGAAGCGATTCCCCGAGGACCCGGAGGGCCCGGACCGGCTGGCCTAGCGCAGGTTGAAGCGCAGTCGGGCCGCGCAGCCCGGCCGCGTCGCCTCGGATGCGCAGAAGGCCGCGTCGATGGGCCCCAATGGCTTGATGGCCAGGCCGAGGGTGTGGCCGTCCAGCAGCCTCTGCAGGACCGGCCTCGAGATCGTCGAGTAGGTCTTGCTGCGCGGCTCCGGCGCCACCCGGTCATCGATGATCATCTGTGGGTTGATGACGGTGTCGAGGGACGCGCCGCGCAGCAGGCTCTTCAGCGTCACCGCGCGCTGATCCCATTCGGGATCTCCCCCCAGGATCTCCGTCACCCGAACCTGCCCCATCTCCTCCGGTTCGATGACGGCGGTCTGCAGGGCCTGGGTGGTGAGCTCCAGCAGGCCCGGCCCGGCGACCTCCCGTCCCGCATACGCGCTCAGGTCAAATCGCAGGAGCGCGATCTGGACGCCGTTCACCGAGAGCGCCGGGACCTGAGCCCCGTGCTCGTCTATGCCGTACCAGTCGTTCAGGTTGACGTCCGGGTATTGCAGGTTGACCACGCTGTCCTGGGCCACGGCCACGCTCTCCGAGAAGGTGCTCGGGTCGGCGACGGGAGGATGGTAGGGGAGGGGCTCGCCCAGGTCGGGAGGCGCCGTCGCGGCCTCCACGATGTCGACTCTATAGTAGTCGATGTCGGCGTGGTACCGCTCCAGGCCCCAGTCGGTGATCGCGAACTGGATGTTCACCTGGTCGCCGGGCTCGACCTTGAAGTTGTGGGTGGTCATGCTGATCGTGTGCCAGGCGGTGGTGTCGGCGATGTCGAACTCGAACAGGTGCTCCTCGAAGTTGGTCGTCTTCTGCGTGTTGGCCGAGAGATGCACGCGGCGCGGCGCCTCACCCACGCGCACCCGAGCCTCCAGGCGCAGCTCGTGGCCCGGCCGGCTGAGGCGCTCGAGGTCGAGCGACGACGCCACGTTGCGCTTGATGAGGGCCCACCAGATGTTGGCGCGATCGTGGGTGGCATCCACGGCCAGGGTCCGGAAGCCGTCTCCCCGGACGAAGTCGACGGTGGCCTCCCCGTCCCCCGTGAACCAGGTCCAACCCTGAGGGGACTCGGTGTCGAACTCGTCGAGGAACTGCGCCGAAGCTGGGCCGCAGACCAGCAAGCCGACGATCGCCCAAGCGCCACCGATCCACCATCCACGCATTCTCATCCTTCCCTCCTGCGCGACATGGTAGTCGCGAATCGGCTCTCTCCGCATCGATGGAGGGTCCGGTCGCCCCCAGAGCTTGACAGATCTCGTATCTTGGTCGGCAAGGCACGCGACGGGTCGTGACGTTCCCTGCCGTTCGCGGCAGATAACCTGGAGGTGAACCTATGAGCAGCAGAATCGGGGGGGCGGCGAGTCCGCTGTGGATCTTGGCCCTCGTGTTGAGCCTCGGACTGGTAGCCGGCAGCGACGCCCAGGCGGGCGCGCTCAAGGTCCAGGTGGTGAAGGCCGGCGAGACCTTCGTCGTGCCTGCGGCCCCCGAGTGCAACTCGAGCAAGGTCCACCTCGATCGGGCCGGCACCTGGGTTCCGGAGCGGGCCATTCGCATCGTCGCGGTCTCGATACCGGAGCAATCCGAGATCTCCCTCTACACCGACATCGAGGTGAGCACGGCGCCGGAGATGTACCTCCCCGAGGGCCACATCTTTCGGGTGAAGTACGCGGGTCCGATGATCTCGCGGAACCCGTCGTGTCCGGTGGAGTTCCACGGGTCGAACATCACCACGACCAACATCACGTTTCCGCAGGGCTCGTACATCCGTGTCAAGGCCGGTCAGCCGGTCTACGTGCACCTGGATGTCATCAACTGGACCCCGTACACGATCGATCCGTTCACGCAGGACGTGTACATCTACTACCAGGCGGGAGGAAACTAGCGCGGACCGACGATGCTCGTCGTCTGCCTGAGAGGGCCATCACGTGCAGGCGGCGAGACGGCGCCCGGGGAACTTGGCCGGCAGCCGACTGCGCCAGGGGTCGCGATGTGGATGCCGTGGCGGAACCGGACCCTTCCGGGCGGGTTCTAATCAAGGAGGGTGAGCGCCGGCGGCGTTGGCCAGGAGCCAAGACGCCGGGAAAGGCCGGGCCTTGCCCAAGGAGGACCGAGGTGGCCGCCAGTCCAACTGCGCCCCGTTCGGGAAGGCGTGTTCTTCCATCATCCATGGCAAGGTCCCGTCGACGATTCCCCACCGGCTGGCCGATCGTCTCCATGTGGCTGTGCCTTGCCTGCGCCCTGGTAGCTCCCCAGGCCCAAGCCGGCCCCCCTCAACTCCGGCTCAGGCTGAAGCTACCGAAGGAGCCGGTGCGGGTGGGCGACGAGGTGCTGCTGGGCTTCATCCTGGAGAACACGGCCGGCGACACGTTTGCCTACGAACGGAGCGGCTGCAACCTCGAGTATGCGCTCTCGATGCGGGGACTGGACGTCGCCGACCCAGAGCCGGTGCGACGCGGCGGGGGGGCCTACAGCTGCTTGGGTGGCGTCGTCGACGTCGCTCCGGGCGAGTCGGTCCAGGAGACGATCCCAGCGAATCGATGGTTCGTCATCTCGAGGCCGGGCTCGTACCGGCTCGTGGGCCACTATCGTCCGCAGATCGGCCTGCCCGTCCAGTCCGAGGAGGTCGTCCTTCGGGTCCTCGCACGTAGCCAGGAAGAGATGGCCGCCTACGTGGATGCCCTCCTGGCCGAGCTGGCCGACTTGGACGCGCGCCCCAGAGACTCGCGCGATCTCCCGATGGGCCAGTGGCTCGACAACCAGCGAGCGCTGCGTGGGCTGCTGAGGCGGCTCATGTACACGCGTGATCCGAGGGCGATCCCGGCCTTCATAGAGCAGATGTACCAGGCCACCTACGAGGGCAACGTGCCGGCACGGGAGGCGTTCGTGGGCTACCTCGCCGATCACGCCGGGGAGGCCAAGGCCGCGTTGCTGCGGGCGGGGATGGAGCGCGGGCTCGCCAGCAAGGAGATGGACATCATTCTGCAGATGCTCGGTGCCACCGATGACGAGCGGATTCGGATCATCGCCCGCTCGCTGGCACCGGACAGCCCATCCACCTGGCGTGCCGGCGCCGCCGCCGCCGGCTTCTTCCCGGGCCAGTTCACCTCACGTCTGGTGGCCATCGCCCGGGACCCTGCCGCTCTGGCCCGCGAGCAGGCATTGATCTGGCTGGCCTGGGACAGGACCGAGGAGGGGCTCGCGGCGCTGCAAGAGGCTCTCCTGGACCCGGATCCGGTCGTTCGCCGCAAGACCGCCCGGGCCATCCGCAACGTCTATCGGTCCAGGTCGGGCCACCTTGGAGGTCGGACCGGAGGTCGCCCCCTGCTCGAGTCCGACTTCCCGGATCTCGCGGCGACCAGCGCCCTGTCGGCGCCGCATCATTGATCGATAGGCGCGATTCTGACCCGGCGGTAGCCAGGCTCGGCGGGGCCGCTTGCCGCCGCCACTTCCGCGGCTCCTATCGGGCGCGCTGTCCGCACCCACGAAGCTCCCCGCGTCGTCGATGTCGGGGCCGGTCCTCGCGCTTTTGCTGCTCCTGCAGACCGTGGACCTTGATGATCTGCATCGCAACGACGCGCCCCTCACACCCACCCCGGCGTGAAGGGCCCGCTCAGCGGCCTTCCAGGTGTGCGACCACGACCCGGATGATCTCGTCCAGGATCCCCATGGCGTCGCCCCGCTCGGTGTTGTCCATCACGGAGATGACAGCCCCGTAGTCCGCCAGGTACAACATCCCGGCCGCATAGCCCGGGGCGTTGCCGCCGTGTCCCGACACCCGCTGTCCCGACATGAAGGCCGGGTTGAACCACATGAGCCCCAGGCCGTATCCCTGAACCAGTGGCTCGTCGTGCCCGGTGGGGAGGTGGAAGTCGGTCATCTCGGCATAGGCGGCATCGCCGAGGAAGCTGCGATCGTGCATCAGCGCGTTGGCCAGGGTTGCCAGGTCCGCGGTGGTGGAAAAGACCTGCCCCCCGGTCGCGCTGCAGAAGGACGTGCGGGGCAGGTTGCCGGTGTCGTCGTATACCCCGTCTCCGGTCAGGTCGAGCCAGCCGTGCGCCGTGGTCTCGGGTAGAGGGTCGTCAGGACACACGTAGGTGTCGTGGAGGCCCAACGGATCGATCACGTACTTGTGATACTGGGCGGCCACCGTGCTCGCCGTGGCCTGCTCGACCAGCATCCTGAGCAGGATGTAACCCGAGGTGGAGTAGGACCAGGCCGTGCCCTTCTCGAAGTAGGGCTCGCGGATGGTCGCGAGGAAGTACTCCTCCATGTCCCAGTGCCGGTCCGGCTCGATGAGCAGCGGGGCCATCCACCCCGGCACGTCGGTGAAGTCCGACAGCCCGCTCGTGTGATTCAGCAACTGGCGAATGGTGATGTCGGGATCGACGTGCGGGTACGGGGGGAACCAGCTCCGGAGAGGATCGTCCAGGCCGAGCCGACCCTCTTCCGCCAGCCGGAGGATCGTCAGCGCGGTGAAGGTCTTGGTGATGCTGCCGGCGGCGAAGACGCTGGTGGGGGTGATGGGGGCCGCCTGGTGCGAGACGCCGCGGACTCCCGTCCACATCGGCTGCCCAGGCAGCAGCACCGAGACCGAGAAGCCGATCCCGTTGCTCTGGGCGAAGCCTGTCTCCAGCGTGGCCTCGAGCTGCTGCTCGATGGTCGTCGGCGCTCCGACCGGCGCCTCCTCCGCACCTGCCGGGCCGGCGCCCAAGACCAGACCCAGACACCACAGGATGCCTGCCACCGCGAGTCGCCTCATGCCGCCCTCCTGCCGCCGCCGGGCGAGACGGCCTCGCACCGCGCCGACCGCGTCTTGGTGATCGCCCGACCCGAGCCCGGGAGGTGACGATCGCTGCCGACGCCCTTCGGGCCTCGGCTGCATGCGGCATGCCAGCGTCATCCCCTGCAAACGCTCGGGTTTGGTCCGCCCAGCTCCGATTCCCGCCGTAGGTGACGAAATCGGACACTCCAGTGATCCTGGCGGACACCTGGTGACGAAGGCGGACACTTGGTGACGGCCTGTTGGAGGGACGCGGTCGGCCGCTCCCGCCCGGCCACCGGACGGGAGTCTCGATAGCTGAGCGGACGCACGCCGCCGTCCTGCTCAGTGGTCCTGCACGGTGCCGTCGAGCCTCCCCGGCTCTCCGCCAAGCGTTGCGCGAAGCCGCTGCTCCAATGCGTCGAAGTCCAGACCGTCGTCGAGGATGGGGCCCCCAGACGGGAGGATCTCCAGGCCGCTCACGTTCCGCGCGTGCAGCGGAAAGAAGACCTCCAGCCCGTCCGGGGCGGCGCCATACGCAGGCTCCTCGGTGTCCACGACGAGCAAGCCACGGTGCTGCCGGGTGTCCACCTTGACCAGGGCCTGACGACCGCCGGGCAGGAAGTAGGACTGGTCCAGGTAGACGCCGCAGTCGCGCATTGAGACGGAGCCGCTGTAGCTGCCGGAGCTCTTTCGCGTCCGCAAGACAGGCCGCAGGGTGTCGCCGCGGCGAGTGAAGATGACGCACTCGTCCCCCTGGGGGTCGAGCGAGCGGGCGAGCACCAGCCAGGCGCTCAGGTCGGAGCTGCGGACCCAGGACCAGCCCACGCCGTTGCGTCCCGCCAGGTCTTCACGCTGGAAGTCGCAGAACACGTGAGCGGGGAGCGGCATTAGGCCGTCGGTGCGGGCGACGCCATTCCGAACGTCCCGCACGGTAGTGGTGGCTCCGGTGGCGACATCGTATCGATAGAGCGCGTAGTCATCGTCGCGCGCGGCCAGCTGGTAGTAGACGGCGTCCCCGCTGTCGGATTGGAACAAGCCATCAGATGGGACAAAGTTGCGCGGAGGATGGGCGATCTGTGTCAGCTCGCGCGGCGCGGGGTCACCAAGGCGGTACCGGTAGAGCGCGACCGGCCCCACTGCGTTGCCCGAGCGACGGAGCAGGAAGATGGCATCCGAGTCGGCGGCCCATTGGATGGACTCCGCATCCCAGTACGTGTCCTGGCCCGCCGGCCGTTCGCTGAAGATGCGGTACGCGGGAGAGAGGCGCTTCGTTTCGTGGCCCTGCTGGTCCAGCAGCTTCAGGGACGATTCCGAGAGCACGATTAGGTGTGCCGAGTCCGGTGCTACCCAGACTCCGTCCCGGGGGCCGTGCCAGATCGCGCGTCCCCCGGGAGACACCTTGCCGTCGCGGCTGAAGTGCAAGTCGTCCCCGACCGCAAAGTACACGGGCAGCGTGGCCTGGAGGGCGATGGCCTGAGGTCGGTAGGCCTCGATCTCCGGCGGAGAGTAGGGAGTGCAGGCGACTGAAGTGGCGAGCATGGTGGCTCCGTAGAGCGCCGTCCACCGGCCGGACCTCAGGGGAGCCCGGCTCCGCCAGGCTGCGGTTGCCGGAGGACATGTCCCTGCCGCCCGTTGCACCTTCGGCAGGCTCATGGCTCCTCCGAGCGGAGCAGTGCCTCGAGATAGGCCACATCGCTGTGGTCCGAGGGGCGGAGCGTGTGCTTGGTCCGGATCAGAGTGCGCTTGCTGGCTACCGGGATCGGCACCCCTTCGATCTCGATGATCTCCGCGTCCTGCTCCGCCTCCGCCAGCGTGACCCCGCAGGCACGGCCCATCAAGTCCACCAGCACTTCGTCCGCCACCCTGACCACCGTGTATCGCTGCACGTCACCGGGGTCGATCTCCGCGGCAGCGTTGTCCTCCAGCACGGCCAATCCTTCTTTCACCCGCGCCACGTTGGCGGGGGAGTCGTCGATGAGCAAGTCGATATCCTTGGTCGGGCGGCCGAGGCCGTGGGCGATGACGGCGAAGCCCCCGATGAGGATGTAGCGGGCGCCGACCGCGTTCAGGGCTCGACAGATGCGGGCGAGGTCGAGCGTTTCAGGGACGCGTACGTAGCGGCGGTCGTCATCAGCAGCCACTGCTCGGCCTCCTCGAAGGACAGGAAGCGATGGACGCCGCCACGGGGCAGGAGCCAGGGCGTGCGCCGCATCCCGATGGCCAGCTCTTGCAGGGCCTGGGCGTCCGCGATCGTGCTCGGCCGGTCTCGGCGTCGCCCCACAACCTTCACGAAGCTATCTTACCCCTGGGGGGTGGCCCGTGAGGGCCGGGCGTCGCTGGCCGTGCCCTCGACGGCGACGGACTCGGCCGCGGCGAGAGGGGTCGGTCGTGATGTGTGGGAACACCGCCTTCACCGCAACCCATCGGCCAGGAACAGGTCCTGCAGGAACAGGCCGTGGGTGTAGGCGTAGCTCTGGCCGTCGTCGGAGAGCAGCACGGTCCAGACGTGGCCGGCGCCGGTCCGGTCCGGCGGGCCGAGGGTCCTCCACGCTGTCTCGTCCCCGCTTCCGATCTCCACACGCCGGAGGTGGGCCGGGACGCTGCCCCGGCGCACGATCAGGAAGCGGCGGTCGCCGCTCAGGCCCACGGTCTCCAGGTAAGGATCGGACGGCAGCATCCAGGGGAGCCGCTTCGCCTCGCCGCCGGCGAGACCACACCGGAACAGCGACCCGTTGGCGGAACGGGCCAACAGACCACCGTCGGGCAGGCGCCCGGGGATGGCCAGCGCCCCTTCGGGAGCGACGGCTCGCGGCTCGCCGCCGTCCATGTCTACCAGGAAGGATCGCGCCGAGCGGCGGGGCGCGGCGGCGTCGAAGCCCACCTGGCGGCCATCGACGAGCCAAGTGCCGAACGGCTCCAGGCCGCCCAGCGGTACCGGCCGCGCCGACCCGGGCCCCGGTGGGCGTGAGCAGCAGCGAACGCCTCCCGTCGTCACCGCTCTGCATCAGGAAGAAGGCGGCGTCGCGCGACAACCCCAGCGGATGGCCCTCGCCCAGCCGCAGCACCGGTCCGCCTCTAGTGGGGAGGAGCAGCGCGGTGCCCGGCGGACCTTCGCCACCGTCCCAAAGCAACAGCTTCTCGCCGTCCGCCGACAAGCCCTGGACCTGTGAGTTGGAGAACGCCGAGACCTCGTGCTCCTCGTTCTCTCCGGGGGCGCGCGCCCGTACGCTCCATCGCTCGAAGCCGTGGTGCAGCAGGACCCGGCCGTGGCCGGAGATACCACCCCGGCTTGGGGTGCCCTCGGGGGCTGAGTTCAACGCCCCACGCGGCCCCGGGTCGGCAGGGCCCCAGCCGTCGTTCACCGGTCTGGGGTGTGCACCCCCCGAATTCCCCCCGACGGATGAAACTCTTCTCCTTGCCCTTCCGTAGGGCTGCAGTGGATCGCGGACTCGGTTCGGATCCCCACAACGAACGAGGCGGATCAATGAACATCTACGTGGCGTTCCTGTTCGGCTTCCCATTGCTGTGGTGCGCTTTCGAGACGGGCCTGATGGTGAGAGACAGAACCCGGGGCAAGGGGACAACCGCCGGAGACCATGGCACCCGGAGCTTCAACATCCTGGCGTTTGCCATCGGATTTGCCGGAGCCGAGGCCGTCAACGGGATGCCCGCGTTCTTCTTCCCCGGCCGATGGGCGGCCGCAGTCTTGGGGGTGGGGCTGGGTGTCATCGTCCTCGGCTTCTCCCTGCGTGTCTGGGCGATTGCGGCCTTGGGTGCATCGTTCCGGACGACGATCGAGACCCATCGGGATCAGCAGGTGGTCACGAGAGGTCCCTACAGGCTTGTGAGGCATCCGGCCTACGACGGGCTGCTGTTGGTGTGCTGCGGCTACGGCATCGCCGCCCAGAACTGGCTCTCGCTGTTCTTCGCGGTCTCGGTGCCGCTTGTGGCGCTCTTGTACAGGATCCATCTGGAGGAGCTTGCCCTGGCGGCCTCGATGGGTTCTGAGCACAGGGCCTACCAGCGACGCACGAAGAGGCTCATCCCGTGGGTCTGGTAGCGTAGGAACCCCTACCTTGTCCGGCCCCGACGGGTGGCTGGCAAGTTCGGCCCCAAGGCAAGAAGGGTCGCGACTCCTCTTGCCTTGGGGCGAAGAATGCCGAGGCCAGCTTTCGGTCTAGACTTCGCCTGGTGAGCCCCGTCGAATCGGAAGGTCGTCCCGTTTCCGGCCGCTTCCCCTGGTTCGTGATCGGGATGGGGGTGCTGCTGCTGGCGGCGGCCTTCCTGCGCCTCGAGACCCTGGGCTCGCGCCCGCTCTGGTACGACGAGCGCTTCACGGTGTCCTTCTGCCGGGACGCGTCCAGCCTGGCCGAGGTGTGGGGGACGGTGCCCGGCGACGAGTGGGCCCACCCGCCCCTGCACTACGCCGTCACCTACCTGGTGATGCAGCTCTCCCACTCGGCCACCGCCGTGCGGGCGGCCTCGGTCGTGGGCGGCGTGGGCACCGTCCTGCTGGTGGGGCTGATCGGCCGGACCCTGCTGGGCGCCGCTGCCGGATGGCTGGCGGCGCTGCTGATGACCGTCTCCGTCTACCACATCAACTACTCGATGGATGCGCGCCCGTACGCCCTGATGCTGTTCTTCCTCGCCGGGCAGTTCCTGGCGCTGTTCCTCTACCGGTCAGGGCGCCGCTTCCGGCTGCTGTTTCCCTTCGTGCTGTGCGCGGCCGGCGCCGTCTACACCCATCACCTGGCGCTGGTGGCGCAGTTGGCGGTGGCCGTGATCGCGGCCGCCGACCTGGCGCGCCTCGCCTTCGAGCGCCGGCGCGGCTTACACGAGCTGGCGCGAGCCGTGGTCTTCTACCTGGCCGGCGGCCTGGCCACGGCCCTCCTGTACCTGCCGAAGGCGTGGACCTTGCTTCACTACCTCGGCACCGGGAACCTGGGGGCCGGCCACTACCTGGACCTCTCGGCCTGGCTGGTCTGGCAGCTCGCGGCACGCTGGACGGTGGGCGACAACTGGTTCAACGGGCCGGTGCTGGTCGCCTTCGGTGCCGGCGTCGTGGGCATCGTCTCCCGCCACACCTCGCCCGCGCGCCGTGAGGGCCGGCTCGAGGCGCTGTCGGCGCGACGCTCCATCGCGGCCACCGTGCTGCGCTTCGATCTGGCTCACCCGCCGGCCGGTCTGCTGGTCTGGCTGGTGGTCCCGTTCCTGCCTTTCTTCCTGGTGCCGTTCGCCAAGTTCTTCGACATCCGCTTCGTGATCGCGGCGCTGCCCCCGTTCCTGCTGGTGACCGCGGAGGGCCTGCTCGAGCTGGGGCGCTGGGCGGCGCGGCTGGCGCCGGCCGACCCGGCGGCTGCAGGCCGCCGCGCCTGGCTTCGTCTCGGCGTCCCGGTGGCCCTGAGCCTCACCCTGGTGACGGTGAGCCTGCGCGCCTACCTGATGTTTCGGGCCACCGCCTACCGGTGCAGCGAGTTCTTCGCCAGGCCCGAGCTCCTGTCTCGGGACCAAGCCTTCTGTCGCGACCACATCATCCTGAACAGCATCGAGCCGGAGCAGCAGCGGCTGCTACGCTCGGTGGTCGAGTGACGCCTCGGGAGGCGAACCTCTATCTGGCGGCCTCCGCCGGCACCACCTCGATGCGGTCCAGCATGATCCCGAGGCGGCGATCGTCGTCGGCGCCGGCGATCACGTCCTTCGGGCACCAGGTCGGGACGTCGATCTCGAGCACGGGCGCTCCCGCCGGTAGCTCGACGGGCAGCGGCAGGACGTGTCGTTGCCAGCGGGGTCCGACGATGGCGCTTCCGAGGCGGACCCCCGACAGCGAGAAGGACGCCGTCGCGAGGGCGGGCCGCTGGCCCGCCGCCGCGGTGATCGCCAGGGCCCGACCTCCGCGCGCGCCCGGCAGATAGACGGAGGCGCAGGGTCCGGTCCAGCGGTAGCTGTGCGCTCTGTCTCCCTCCTTGTCGTAGAAGCCCGAAAGCTGGAGATCGTCCGACCGGCCGATGTCCACCTCCGGCAGCGCCGGCAGGCGAAGCTCATGTGGCAGGACCACTCGCGAGAGCCGGAAGCGGAGCGGGCGGAACTCGGGCGGCCCGGGGCGGGCGCCCTGCGCCGACCACTCGGAGAACCAGAACAGCCGGGGCGCCCCGACCGGCTCCAGGAACAGCCCGCACAGCCCGACCGCGTCGGCGTGGGCCAGGTACACGTTGCGGTAGCGGCGGCGCCAGGCCTCCGACAGGTCGCGCACGCGACCGGGGACCGCCTGGTCGCGCGTCAGCCTAAGGACGTTCGACCCGTGGAGGGCGTAGAGGGGCAGCGCCAGCGCGCGGGAGACCTCCCCGCGCTCGAACACGATGACGTCCCGGGGACCGAGAGGGCGCGCCACGTCGTCGATGAAGCGACCGACGCCAAGCCAGTCCACGTGACCAACGACGAGGCGGGTGTCGCGTGCGTAGACGGCCATCAGGCCCAGCGACAGCACCGTGGCCAGGCCCCGTCGCAGGCGTCCGGCACCGGCGAGCCGGACCAGGAAGACCGCAGCCAGGGCGAGGAGGGACGGCACCGCCACCGGGAGGAAGCGGCGGAAGGCCCACGGATACTCGTCGCCGGGGAGGGGGCCGAGCGTCCACAGGCCCGAGAGGGCGAAGGCCGTCAGCAGCGGCAGCAGCAGGCGGGGCTGCCGGCTGCGGACCGCCAGGAGCAGCCCGAGCCCGCCGAGGCCGAGGCCGACCGTGCCCAGCATCCAGCCGAGCCGCAGGAAGCCGTGGAGGTCCGGCCACAGCCGCGGGATCCAGGCCTCGGGCAGGCGCCCCGGCGCGAACCACAGGCCGTACAGCGCCGCGTGGAGGGCGACGAGCAGGAACGGGACCACCACCGGTGCGATCGTCGAGCGACGTCGGCTTCCACTGAATCTCCGAACCAGCAGAACGACACCGAGCGGGATCACGATCAGGACGTTGTCGAGGCGGGCCAAGAGCGAAAGGCCGAGCACACCGCCCGCCAGGGCGCCGAACGCCGGCGAGCGGTGCTCCTCCCAGTGCGTGAAGGCAAGAAGTCCCAGGAAGAGCAGGAGCTGGGAGAGGCTTTCCGGAACCGGGGACCGACCCAGCCAGACCTGAAGCACGTTGAGGCCCAGCAGCAAGCCCGAGAGCAGGGCCGCGGGCGGTCCGAACAGCCGCCGCACCAGGAAGAAGACGCCGAGGACGCCCAGCGCGGCGAGGAGGGCGGCGCTCCGGAGCGCCCCGTCGAGGCCCAGCGCCTGGTAGAGGCAGGCGCCGACCACCGGAAACAGCGGGAAGACCCGCGCCACCACCCGCCCGGTCTCGGCCGGCTCGAGCGCGAACCCGGTCCAGGCCAGTCCACCGGTGCGGGCGATGACGGCCATCGCCGCCACCTCCGTTCCCGTCTCCCGCCCTCCCACGACCTGCTGGTTGGGGCGGGCGGTCAGCGCCACGGCGACGGCCAGCACCAACGCGGCCGGCCACAGACGTCGGAGCCCCGTCGGACGCCCAAAGGGCCATCCCAGTCGCCGCCGGCCGAAGACCACGGCCACCAGACTGGCTCCCGCGACCACGGCGCCGGCCATCGGCAGCGAGAAGCGCCCCGCCTCGGCCAGCAGCACGCCGACCCACGCCGAGAACGCGAGGCTCGTGCCGACGGTCAGGTAGGCGGCCTCGTCGGGCGCCAGCGCCTCCCGGTCGCGTCGTGGAAGCAGCGACAGCAGGCAAAGCCCTGGGGCGAGCAGCAGGACGAGCCCCGCGAGGGCCATGGGCACCGGATTCACGCGGCTACGATAACCCCGAGCGGAAGCCGGCGCTCAGGGCGCGGCCGTCGCGCCGGACGGGGTAGGGATGACCCGGAGCTCGCCTGCCGCGTGCAGCAGGCTCATCATGTACAGCAGGCCGTCGTAGTAGCGGAACACGTGGCTCGAGGGGACCTCCAGGTCCCACAGGGCCTCGACGAACGGGCGAGCCCGCTCGGGATCGCTGGCCGCCAGCGCCGCCACCCCGTTGGTGGCCACCAGCCCCGGGGAGTGCCGGTCGCGGAGCACGGTGCCGTCGAGGAGCCAGTTGTCGCCGTAGGTCTCGAGACCCTGCTCTCGGAAAAAGGCCTGCAGCCGATCGCTCAGCTCCCGCTGCCGGGGGTCCTTGGCCCACCAGGCCCAGTCCACCGACCAGTTCATGGCCACCCGCCAGGCATCCTCCCGGAAGGCGGCGGAGCGGGGGCCCCGGAAGCCGAGGGGCTCCCCCTCGAACGTGCTCAGGTTGGGCACCAGGCCGGTCTTCGGATCGGCCGCCTTCACGAAGAAGTCGCGGCTGGCCGAGGCGGCCCGGGCCCAGTACGGCCGGTCCCGCTCGGCACCCCAGCGCGCCCACAGCTCGTAGAAGGCGGGAAGGTGATAGGAGGCGTCGGTGAAGGTGTTCCGCTCGTCCGGCGAGAAGAGGATGAGCGCGTGCTCCTCGTTCACCTCCTTGCCCACCGTGTGCTGGCGTTCCCCGCCCCGCTGCCGCACCATCCCCGTGATCGGCTCCCGATGGACCATGGCGTCGAGGATCCGGTCCGCGTAGGCCCGGTAGTCGTAGATGCCGGTCCCGCTGCCCCAGCGGTTGGCGGCGAAGTAGAGGGCCATCACGTAGTACTCCTCGCCGTCCGGGGCCGGCAGCTCGTCCATCACCGAGCCGTCGTAGGCGAGCTGCCAGGAAAAGAAGCCGTAGCTCGGGTGGCTGGGGTCCTGCTGGTACATGTGGGTCACCGACCAGTTCCACAGCGCGTCGAACTCGGCCTTCTTGTCGAGCTGGACCGTGATCATCATGCCGTACGACATCCCCTCGGAGCGGACGTCGTGGTGCTGGATGTCCGGGATGTAGGCGAGGGGCCCGTTCTCGTTCTCGCCGCTCGGGAAGTAGAGGCGCTGGGTCTCCAGGTCGCCGTGGAAGAGCTGCTGGTAGGCGTGCGCGATCTTGGCGGCGACCTCATCCGGGGAGTGGCCGGCCTCGACGAAGAGGTTGCGGTAGGTGCCGCTGGCATAGGCGCCGGCGCCGTCGGTCGGCGCGGCCGCAGAGGGCGGGGTCTCGGAGACACCGTCCTTGTCGCCGTCCGCCCCGAAGGCGAGCGGCGAGACGAGGGCCAGCAGCGTCAGCGGCAACGCCCCTCGAAAGGCGCCGCACCTCCAAGCCGCCGCGCGATAGCCGGTCGCCTCGACGTTCGCCATCGTTACCCCTCCTCTCAATGATGTTTCCGGGGCCCAGGACGCGCGCGGCGCCCCGGCCGGGACAAGGCACCATTGTGCCCCAGACGGGAGCGGGCGGGCGCAGGGGCGGCGGCGCCCGAGAGGCGCCCACCTACTGTGCGGTCGGAGGGGCCGCGACGTCCGCCGAGAGGATGCCGATGCGCTCGACGCCGGCCCCCCGTGCCACGTCCAGGGCGGCCACCACCTGGCCATAAGGGTTGGCTCCCGAGGCCTGGAAGAGCAGCGTCTTGTCGGCGCGCGCCTGGAAGGTGTCCCGCAGCAGCGCCATCAGCTCCGCCTCGCTGGGTACCGGTCGTCGATTCACGCTCAGCCCGCCGGCCTCGTCGAGGGACAGGACCACCGGCTGCAGGGTGGTGGGCGGATGGGGCCCGTCGGGGGCGGGCAGCGCGACGTCCATGCCGCGCTGGGCCACCGGCGTCACCAGCATGAAGATGACCAGCAGGACCAGCAGCACGTCGATCATGGGCGTCACGTTGATCCGGGCCTCCGCGGACGGCTGGAGCGACATCGGGCGTTTGGCCATGGCGTACCTCCCTGGTCGGGACCCACGCGGGATCTTCTGCCTCTTGGACACCGTTCCCGCCACCAGGGCTCCGCTGCCGATCGTGCCTTTCGCAAAGGCCGCGGGTGCATACGCCCGCCCCCCGATCCCCCGGAGGCGAACGCGGCGACTTCCGACATCGCGTCTAGAATGGGCTTGCCATGGAGCTCATCGCCACCCTGGGGCCCGCCGCTTCGACCGCGGCGGAGGTGCGAGCGCTGGTCGCGGCCGGCGCCGACCGGGTCCGGCTCAACGCCTCGTTCCTCGACGGCGAGGGGATGCGCCGGCTGGTCTCGACGGCCCTCGACGCTGGTCTGGGCGCCGGGCGGATCGTGGTCGACCTGCAGGGCGGCAAGACCCGTCTCGGGACGATGGCCGAGCCGAGGGAGGTGGTCCGGGGCGACGAGGTCGACCTGTCCGTGGATCGCCCGGCCTTCCTGGAAGCCGTGCGTCCCGGCGACGAGCTGCGCCTCGACGACGGGCGGCTTTCGCTGGAGGTGCTCGCCGTCGACGGGACCGCGGGGCGACTCCGGGCTCGGGCCCTTGCCGAAGGTCGCATCGAAGGCCGCAAGGGGCTGGCCCTCACCGGCCGGTCGCTTCCGCCCGCCGAGGACCTGCTGCCGCGCGACCGGGAGCTGCTGGGCGCCGCGATCGACCTCGGCGTCCGTCACCTCGCCGTCTCGTACGCGACGGCGCCCCGCTTGCTCGAGCGGGTGCGTGAGGCGGCGGCGGAGCAGGGGGCCGCCGACGTCACGCTGCACGCCAAGATCGAGCAACCGGACGCGATCGAGGCCCTGGCCGGTCTCGCCGATGCTGCGGACACGCTGTGGCTGTGCCGCGGCGACCTGGGGGCCGAGGTGGGCCTCGCGCGGCTGCCGCGGCTGCAGCGCCGCGTCCTCGACGAGGTGCCCCTCGACACGCCGCTCTTCGTTGCCGGCCAGGTGCTGCACCACCTCACCGTCAGCCCGCGACCCACCCGCGCCGAGGCCTGCCAGGTCGCCGAGCTGGTCTGGCGCGGTGTGGCCGGCTTCGTCCTCTCGGACGAGACCGCCCGGGGCCCTCACGGTCCCGAGGCGGTGGCCTGGCTCAAGCGCCTGGTCGAAGCGGCGCAGGAGGGTTGACCTTGACCGCCACCGATCCCCTCGACACGCCCCTCGCCCGCGCCGCCGGCGTCGAGGTGCCGATCCTGTGCGGCGCGATGTACCCCTGCAGCAACCCGGAGCTGGTGGCCGCCGTCTCGGAGGCGGGCGGCCTGGGCGTGGTCCAGCCGCTGTCGCTCGAGTACGTCCACGGCCTCGAGCTGCGGGCCGGGCTGCGACGGATCCGCGAGCTGACCAAGCGGCCGATCGGCCTCAACGTGATCGTGGAGAGCTCGCTCTCGCGAGTCTACGGCCAGCGGATGAGCCGCTACGTCGACGTCGCCCTGGAGGAGGGCGTCCGCTTCTTCGTCACCGCCCTCGGCAACCCGCGCTGGGTGGTGGAGCGGGTCCACGCGGCGGGCGGTGTCGTCTACCACGACGTGGTGGAGCGGCGCTGGGCGCGCAAGGCGCTGGACGCCGGGGCCGACGGGCTGATCTGCGTCAACAATCGGGCCGGCGGTCACGCCGGCCCGAAGGACCCCGAGACGCTGCTTCGCGAGCTGGGGGACCTCGAGGTGCCGCGGGTCCTGGCCGGCGGCGTGGGCGACGAGAAGGCGTTCGTGGAGGCGCTGGCCCTCGGCTACGACGGTGTCCAGATGGGCACCCGCTTCATCGCCACCCACGAGTGCACGGCTCACCCCGACTACAAGCAGGCGATTCTCTCGGCGGTCGCCGAGGACATCGTGCTCACCGAGCGGGTGACCGGTGTGCCGCTGGCCGTGATCCGCACCCCCTACCTGGAGCGGATGGGGACCCGGGCCGGGCCGCTGGCGCGGTGGATGCTGAGGGGGCGACGCACCAAGCACCTGATGCGGGCGCTCTACACGTTGTCCTCGGCGCGCCGGCTGCGGCGCGCCTCGCGGCGCGGGGGGAGCTCGCGCGACCTGTGGCAGGCGGGGCGCAGCGTGGCCGGCATCGACCGGGTCGAAGCGGCCGGCGACGTCGTCCGGCGCTTCGCGGCGGCGGCGCGCGCGGCGGCCGGCGGTGCCGGGCCGACGGGTCCGGGGTCGGCTGGACGGGCGTAACATGACCTCACCCGGCCCTGGCGCGGGTGGGTCCGGGCACCACGGGGGATCGCCATGAGGACCTGGGGATGGATTCTTTGCCTGCTGGCCCTTCCGGCGCTGGCCTCGGGCCAGTCGCTGGCCGAGACGGCCCAGAAAGAGCAGAAGCGCCGAGAGAAGCTTCACAAGGAGGGGGTGGCTGCCCGCACGGTCACCGACGACGACCTGTCGTCGGCGAACGGTGAGCTCGCCAACCAGCCCGGCGCGGCATCGGAGGCGGAGAAGCCGTTGGAGGAGAAGGCCTCGGGGCCGGCGGGCCGCGTGAAGGCCTCCCCGAAACGGGCGGAGGAGAGGGAACGGGAGCGGAAGGAAGACTACTGGCGGGCCCGTGTGGCCCAGGCCCGTCGACGCCTCGCGGTGGCCGAGGCCCGCTACCGCGATCTCGATCGCCAGATCCGCATCGGTCAACCCCTCCAGTACGACGAGAACGGCCGGCGCGTCATCTATTCCCAGCAGCAGATGAAGATGATGGCCGACGCAGCCGAGGCCGAGCTGGCCGAGGCCAGGAAGGCCCTCGATGACCTGCTCGAGGAGGCGCGGCATGCCGGCGCCCTTCCCGGATGGCTTCGATAGTCGCATCTGGGGCCGGTCGGGCCGCGACCGACGCGGACGTCCCTCCGTCCAAATGAGCATGAGGGTGGGGGTGCGTCTCGCCATGCTGGGCCTGGGGGGCCTTTTGATGGCCGTCCTGCCCTCGTGGACCACCCTGCCGTCGGCGTGGACCGATGTCTGCGCCCAGACCAGCGGCGGGACCGGCCGACCCACGCGTGAGCGGGACCCGACCCAGCCACCCACTGCCCAGGATCTGCCGTGGCCCGAGGGTGGCGGCGTCGCCGGCGGAGCCATCATCGACAGGAGCTTCGCCGACGAGGAGCTGGAGCGGGTGCTCCGGGGAGAGGATCCGCTCCGGCCGACCCCCTCGTCGCCGGCGGCCCGCCCCGCGCGGCGCCTCGGCGCGGCCCCCGACGCCAAAGGGGACGACTGGCCCGAGTGGCGGGGCCGCGGCCGGCGTGGGGTCTGGGACGAGGGCGGGATCCTCGAGCAGTTCCCGGCCACCGGTCTGGAGGTCGAGTGGCGGGCGCCGATCGGCTCCGGCTTCGCCGGTCCGGCGGTCGCCGACGGCCGCGTCTTCGTTCTCGACTTCGTCCCCGACGCCGGAGATCCCACCCGGGGCCGCGAGCGCCTGCACTGCCTGGACCAGGAGAGCGGCCAGGAGCTCTGGACCCAGGACTGGGCGGTGGACTACGGTGGCCTGATGAGGTCGTACGCCACCGGCCCGCGCGCCACGCCCACGGTGGAGGTGGGCCGGGTGTTCGTGGTGGGCGCCACCGGCATCCTGCGCTGCATGGCCACGATCAGCGGGGCCCTGGTCTGGCAGAGGGACTACGCCGCGGACTTCGGGACCCGGATCCCCATCTGGGGCATCGCCGGCGCGCCGCTCATCGACGGGGGTCGGCTGATCGCCATCGTCGGCGGCGCGGACGGCGCCCTGGTGATGGCCTTCGACAAGCGGACCGGTCAGGAGCTGTGGCGATCGCTGCCGGCCCCGGTCGGCCCCGGCTACGGCCAGCCGGTCCTCATCGAGGTGGGCGGCGCGCGCCAGCTCGTGGTCTGGCACCCGACCGGCCTGGCCTCGCTCGATCCAACCTCCGGGGCCGTCCTCTGGCAGGAGCCGTGGGAGGTGCCGAACGCGATGACGGTGGCCACGCCGGTGATGTCCGACTCCTACCTGCTGGTGTCGCAGTTCTACGGCGGCTCCCTGATGATGCGGCTGGACCTCGGCCGGCCCACCGCCACCCGGCTCTGGCAGGTCGGGGGGACCAGCGAGCGGCCCGAGGACACCAGAGGGCTGCATGCCCTGATCAGCACGCCCGTCATCCAGGGCGACTACTTCTACGGCGTCGGCAGCTACGGCCAGCTCCGGGGCCTCGACGCCCGCGCCGGCGAGAGGCTGTGGGAATCGCAGGAGCTGGTGAGCTACGGGCGTTGGGCGGCCGCCTTCTTCGTCCGCAACGGCGGTCGCTACTTCATCAACACCGACCAGGGAGAGCTGATCATCGCCCGCCTCGACCCGGACGGCTACCACGAGATCGATCGCACCTCGCTGATCGAGCCGACCACCAACTCGGCCTGGGGTCGGGCCGGAGCGGAGCCGCGCCCGAGGGACCGGATCGTCAACTGGTCGCACCCCGCCTACGCCCACCGCCACGTCTACGCCCGCAACGACCGCGAGATCCTCGCCGCTTCGCTCGAGGCAGAGCCGGAGCCCGACTGAGCCCCGTCATCCTGAGTCGGGCACCGGCGTGGCCGCCGGTCAGTGTGGGGCAAAAGCCCTGGGCCGTTATCCTGAGGGCCGCCTCGAAGCTGTACCCCGGAAGGATCTGCTCTGCGGCCACCACCACGCGACGGCACGGCGGACGCGTCGAGATCTTTCGCTTCGCCCGGCCAGCCGGGGCTCCGCTCAGCATGACGGTTGGGACGCCGCCGCGGCTCCGACGAGCGCCCTCAGAACGACGTCCGAACCCGACGGAGCGCCGGCAAGAACGTTCAGACTCCGCGACCGGGAACAAAGGACGTCCACGGTGGGTTTCTTGCGAGCGCCTGGTCTGTCACCTTGCGCCCAGGCAACCGCATCGGGCTGTTCTGCAGCGCCGTGGCCTGTCGGTGAGTGCGAAACCTTGCGCGCGCTCTCACCGTACTCCCTAGCAAGATGGGGGAGTGGGTGGGTCTCGTCCTGATCCTGGTGGCCCTGGGCCTTGTCCTCGACCTCCCTCTCTGGCTGCTCCTGAAGGCACTCCGCGACGACGAGGCGCACCACGTCAGCATGCGAGACACTCGAGGTACCCACGACAGGTGCCCCGCCTCCCGCGATGAGGTTGAGCGTGACGTCTCCGCCTCAACGTCTGGCCGCTCGAAGTAGTCGGTGCGCTACGTTCGTTGCTGCAACCGGTAGGACGCCCGCAGAGCGCTCACCACGAAGCGGGACCGGCCGAGGACGTCGTCCTAGGTGCCCCTTCCGAAGCGGGACCCCGGAAGGATCCTGGCCGAGCCCCAGATCCTTCGGGCGCAGCCGGACGAGCGCCCTCAGGATGACGTCCTGGCGACGAAGCGCCGCACGACGCGGATGTCCTTCTGAGTGCTTCTTCGAGGTTGAACCCCGGAAGGATCCACGAGCGGTCGGCCGGACGAGTCGGTGTCAGCCAGGCGATGACGCTCGGCAAGCGTCGGCAGCACCCCCCAGGCGGCAACGGTCCATCCACGCGCGACCGTACTCGAGATCGGCCTCGATGCGGCGCGCATCGTTCGCCAACACGTGGACCCGGTCCAGTAGCTCGCCATCGTCGAGGGCCCTGAGAGTGATCGTCGGTGTGATGCTCATACCTGGAATACACGCACCGCCTCTTCGACCCTCGGAGAGGCCGAACCTCGAGCGCAGCGCGCTCGAGATGCTTCGCGAGACCCCTTTCGTGATTCGTTGCCCACCGAGATGGAGTCGCCGGAAGTGGGCCCTCCGCGGTGGCCTCGAGGCCCTTGCCGCCACTCACAGGCTCGAGGGTGGGCCCCGGAAGGATCCCGGTCGAGTCCCAGATCCTTCGGGCGACGCTCGGACGGGCGCCCTCAGGATGACGCCCTGGTCCGACCCAGCGCCGCCAAGGTCGGTTCAGGCTCTGCGACGGGGAACAAGGACTTCCACGCTGTACCCCCGAAGGATCCCGGACTCGGCTAACATCCCAAGCCGGGCCGCAACCGACCTCACGGGAGCCACCATGCCGCTCATGAGCCGGCCGCCGTTCCAACTGACCGTCCTCGCCCTGGTGCTGCTGGCAGGCTGTTCGGCACCTGGCGCGCGGGACGAGCCTGTGCCCCAGGCCGAGCCGCCGTCGCCGCCCAGCGCCGACCTCGAGTCTCGGGCCCAGGAGCTGGCCCATCGCCTTCTGCTCGTCGACACCCACATCGATGCCCCCTACCGGCTGACGGAGCACCCGGAGGACCTCTCGCAGCGGACCCAATACGGCGACTTCGACTTCGTCCGGGCGCGCGAAGGCGGGCTCGACGCGCCGTTCATGGCGATCTTCGTCCCGGCCGCGCTTCAGGGGACGGGGCGGGCCAAGCCGAAGGCCGACGATCTCATCGACCTGATCGAGGCGCAGGCTTCCGCCCATCCGGGCCAGGTGGCGATCGCCCGGTCGGTGGCCGAGGTCCGCGAGAACTTCGCCCGTGGAGTCCTCTCGCTCGCCCTCGGGATGGAGAACGGCGCCCCGCTCGAGGGCGACCTCGCCAACCTGCGTCACTTCCACGACCGGGGGATCCGCTACATCACGCTGGCCCACGGCAAGGCCAACGACGTCTGCGACTCGTCCTACGACCCCGAGCGCCGCTGGCACGGTTTGAGCCCGTTCGGGCGGGAGGTGGTCGCCGAGATGAACCGACTCGGCGTGATGGTCGACGTCTCCCACGTCAGCGACGAGACCTTCTCCCAGGTGATCGAGCTCTCTCGCGCCCCGGTGATCGCCTCCCACTCCTCCTGCCGGCACTTCACGCCGGGCTGGGAGCGGAACATGTCGGACCCGATGATCGAGAAGCTGGCCCAGAAAGGCGGCGTGATCCAGATCAACTTCGGCTCCATGTTCCTGGACGGCGACTACCGGCAACGCTGGCAGGAGCGCCACGACGCCATCGAGGCGTACGAGAACGAGCACCACCTCGACCCGGACAGCGAGGCCGGCGAGAGCTACGCCAAGGGCTACCGGGAGTCCCACCCGATCGCGCCGGTCGAGGTCTCCGCGGTGGCCGACCACATCGACCACGTGGCCCACCTGGTCGGCATCGATCACGTCGGCCTGGGCTCGGACTTCGACGGGGTGGGCGACTCGCTGCCGCACGGCCTGGAGGAAGTGTCCAACTACCCGAACCTGGTCCTCGAGCTGCTGAAGCGCGGCTACACCGACGAGGCGATCGAGAAGGTCTGCTCGGGGAACCTGCTGCGGGTCTGGTCCGAGGTGGAGCGGGTGGCCTCGGGGTCGTAGGGTCGTATGCCTTCTCAGGGAGATGGAGGCTGTCTCGATCACGGCGTCGGGCGTGTGTCCGGACGGATGACGCGCCACCAGGTGTTCGCCCCCGCCCACGTGGCGGCGCGAACGGACGAGGGACGGCGACTCTAGAGTCCCGCCGCGAGCATCGCCGCTCCGACCACGAGCCCCACCAGCAAGCAAGTCGCCTTCACGCGCAGGAACTCCCGCCGGGACTGGGCGAGCAGGGGCAGCAGTCCGTGGCCGTCCTGGACGATCGAGCTGGTGACGAGGACGCTGATAGGGATCCCACCGGTGGCGAAGAGGTTCACGAACAAGAGGTGCGGGCCCGACTCCGGGATGAGGCCGATGAGCGCGGCGGCCACCAGCACGCCCCAGAGGTTGTGGCGCACCAGCGTCCCCAGATCGGCGAACCGCTCCAGCAGCCCGATTCCGACCAGCACTCCTGCGGTCCAGGCGAAGATGCGCGGGACGTGCTGCCTCGCCACGTGACGCCAGAGGTGCTCTTGCAGGAAGTGGTCGGGAACGGTGCTCACCACGAAGAGGCCGAAGGCGCCCGTGAGGAGCAGCGTCACCCGGACCCAGTTCCACTCGGGGGGCAGCCCGCCCCCGCCGGCCACGACCCAGACCAGGTAGCCTGCCAGGGCCAGGCTCAGCAGGATGCGGGAGAGGGTGGGTCGGCGCCACTGGCGGAGGAGCGCCGGGACATCGAAGCATCGGCATTCCTCGGCGTGGATGGCCATCCGGGCGCAGGACTCGCTGGCGAGCCGCGCCGATCCCGCCAGCCGATCGACCAGCGGGGCGACCAGGAACCCCAGGACGGCAAGGCCGAGGGTGAGCCAGAGTGCGGTGCGAGGGAACAGGGCCAGCATGACGAAGGCCTCGTCACCGCTGGTGGCGATCATGGACGCCACCACGGCGCCGAGCGTCACCACCCGATGCGAGTAGAGGGCCACCACCGTGAAGGCGCCGAGACAGCCGGGGACAGCGCCGAGCAGGGCGGCGGCCAGGTACTGCGTGAGGGGGGAGCCGCTGAGGGCGTTCTCGAACGCGCCCCGGGTGAGCACGTTGACGTACTCCACGGTGATCATCATCACGGCGACGAAGCCCGCGATCATCGCGGCTTGGGTCAGCGCGTCTGTCAGGCTCGCCAGCATTGGAGGTCGACCGGGAGGTCAGGACCGGGTGCGACGCTTGCTCTCGACCCAGGCCTGGTGGTGGCGAGATCCCCGACGGAGCATGCGGGCGCCGCAGCGCGGACAGCGCTCGTCCTGGCAGCGCGTTCCCGGCCGGTGTGCGACGGTCGTGCCGCATCCCGGACACACGCACTCGCCGTCCGGGCCCAACTCGTGTAGGCGTTCTCTCGGCATCGT
>CAZNNH010000022.1:37334-54050 GCA_964574335.1 uncultured Acidobacteriota bacterium
GACACACGCACTCGCCGTCCGGGCCCAACTCGTGTAGGCGTTCTCTCGGCATCGTCCTCGAATGCGGTCCGTCCGCCTGTGGTGCGCCAGGACCGTTCTCACTTTCTCCCTGAGGCATCCGCAAGACGCCTCGCCACCAGACAGGGGAAGCGGAAGTCGCAGCACAGGTCGGCGCTGCGACGACAGTGCTGGCGCGCGGTGCGGCTGCGTCCGTCCATCTGCGCCCGGACGCCCGCCCAGTAGTAGGCGTCGTCCAGGTCGAGGTATCCGCTCCGTCGCGCCGCCTCGATCACCTGTGAGGCTGGGGCAGCACCTCGCAGCACCGCCGCCCCCGAGCGAAGGAAGACGACGCGTGGCTCCGCCGGTGCTTCTGCGAGGCCGGCCTCGACCTCGTGCAGGCGCTCCTCCGCCCGCTCCTTCTCGCCGGCCAGCAACAGCTCCGCCGCCGCGTGAAGCTGCAGGTCGGCGGGGATCTCCAACCGAGCCCGGGCGAAGCCGGCATCGAGGGCCGCCACCGCCTCCTTGTGCTGCCCCTGCTCGGCCAACCTGTGGAATCGGACCTCCGCGGCGTCCGGGCCCGCCCCGGGGGCCTGAGGTGCGGCCGCTCCCTGCTGCAGCGCCGCGGCGGTGCCCTTGCGTCTCATCGACTCCGCTTCGTCCTCGGTGAGGTTGGCGAGCTGGGTGTCCAGTCGGGCCGCCTCCGGCCAGTCCTGCCGCGCCACCGCCAGCAGCCAACGCGCCTCGAGGAGAGAGGCGTCATGAAGGGTGTCGCGGCTCGTCTCGTCGAGCTTGGCCTGCGCCTGCTCCTGTCGTCCCGAGGCGATCGCGGCATGGGCGAAGGGCAGCAGGACGATGCTCTCGTGGGGCAGATCGAGCGCCGTCGATAGCGCATCGAAGGCCTCGGCAGGACGTTCCAGGGCCAAGAGGTCGTAGGCCATGGCCACGTGGGCCCACCCCAGCTCGGGATCGAGACGGACGGCCTGGCGCTGGTGCTCCAGCCCGGCGCGAGGGTCGTCGATCAATCGCCCGAGCAGATAGTGGGCGGCGGCGTCTCCGGGGGCGTGGGCGAGGCGCGCTTCGTACTCGCGGCGGAGCTGCTCCTCCCGCCCCGTGGCCCGCATCGTGTCCTGGTAGGTCCGCTCGGGCTCGATGCCGGCCTGGGGGCACTCGTCGCGCCAGCGATCGATCTCGGACAGGGCGGTGTCGGGCAAATCGCCCGCGAGCAGCACCAGGACCAGGGTCCGCCGTGCCCGCAGCCCGCAGCCCTCGACCTCCACCGCCTTCCGAGCGGCCCGCGCCGCCTCGCCGGGCTGGCCTTCATCCATCCGGATCGCTGCCAGAGTCGCGAAGTCGAGCCCGCGGGCGACGTCGAACGCGGTCCGTATCGTGACGCTGGCGCTGGAGCTGGTGCTGATCGACTGCGGAGGGGTCACGAAGGCGTAGTTGACGCCTTCCACGAGGAAGAACCGCTGGAGGGCGATCAACTGCGAGCTCGGGGTGCCGCCCGACGACGGCGTCGAGCTGCTGGAGTAGACGACGCTCCAGCGCTGGTAGATGTGGCGCTCGGCGACGTTGTAGACGTAGAACCGGGAGCTGAACAGGGCGTCCCACAGGCCCAGGCGGGTCGGCTGGATCGGGGCTCGCTCGACGGGGGCCTGCGGGCCGGTGACCACGACCTCGTGGGTCCCCGGAGCCAGCGAGCGCTTGTCGAGCTGCTGGGGTGTGAGCGAGAAGGTCTGCGACCCGATGGCGACCTTGACGGGCGTGTCGAGGCCGTTGTCGAAGTAGACGGTCACGTGTCGCTGACGCCAGACGGCAACGCCCAGCGCAACCAGGGCGGCGGCGCCCAGCACCGGCAGGACCACCCAGGCCGGGGTGGCGGCGGCGGGCTTGGTGGGGGTGCGCGCGCGCCGCCGGCCGAACGGCCACCACCAGCGGCGCTTCGAGACCTTCTCCTCCCGGGGTGAGAGGGGATAGTGGAGGGCCCGCTTGCAGCGCGCGATATCCGCCAGCAGCTCCTCGTCGCTGGCCAAGTCGGGGCGGAGCGACAGCACCCGCTCCAGCGCCGGCAGCGCCTCGGACCAACGCTCGGCCCGCAACAGCGCCTGCCCCAACCAGTAAGACGCCTGCCAGTGGGAGCTGTCGCTCGCCTGGGCCCGCGCCAGCTCCCGAATCGCGTCCTCGGTCTGGCCGAGATCCAGCAGGTGGTGTCCGAGCCGGGTCCTCTGGGCTGCGGAGTCGGGGGCGAGGTCCGCCGCCTTTCGGAGGTAGGGCGTGGCGCCGGCGGCATCGCCCCGATAGGCCGCGATCTCGCCCGCCAGCCGGTTGAGCTCGGGGTCCTCGGGGAGCGTGGCGACGCCGTCGCGCGCCTCCCGGTCGGCGTCGGTCCACATGTGCAAGTCCATGAGCGCGGCCACCAGGCCGCGGCGAGCCTCCGCATCGCGTGGCTTGGCGGCCACCTGCTCCCGCAACGGCACCACCCGCTCGTCGAACATGCTGCGGAACTCGGCCAGCTTGACCCGGTTGTGGCGGCGACACGAGGCGCAGTCGCTGAGGATCCGATAGCGACCGATGGGAAAGATGGGGACGAAGACGAGACAGAAGCACTCCCAGGTGTCGTAGGAAGTCAGCCGTGCCGTGCGGCCGCAGAACTCGCAGCGTCCGGTCACCTCGGAACGGTTGCCGCGTCCATAGTAGTGGGTGCCGATTCCGTTGATCGTGGAGGGCATGGGCCTACTCCTTCTCTCCGAAGGCCTTCCACACCGCGCGCAGCGCGGTGCGGCCGATAGGCAGGACGCGATTGACCGGGGGATCGAGCTTGACCTCCCAGTCGTCACCGCCCGGCCGCCGGCGCACCTCGCGCACGTGGTCGAGGTTGACGAGAAAGTCCCGGTGGATCCTCAGGAAGCCGAACCGCCGGAAGGCAGGCTCCAGCTCACCCAGGGTCCGCACGTCGACCAGGCGCTGGGCGCGTCGGGTGCGGATGTGGGTGTCGTCGTCCTTGGCCTCGAGGAAGAAGACGTCGGCCGGGTCGATGGCCTGCCTCAGGCCGGGGCCGAGATGGAGCAGGAGGCGTGCGGTGGCGCTGGACATGCCGAATTCTGGACCCGCGAGACCGGCATTGCCAGCCAGCCGCCGGGTCTCGATGCCGAGCTGCGGCTTCAGTGGGCTGAGCTGCGGGTTCTGGGGGCTGAACCGCGGGTTCTGGATGCCGAACCGCGGCAGTGGCTTGACGGCCGCGGCCGCGTGCCGGTAGCGTCGCACCCGAACGCAGCCATGACGCGGCTGCTCCCGGGGTCTTGCCATGAAGAACCACACGACGACCGTCGCCACCGTCCTCTTCGGCGCGGCCCTGTTGACAGGGCCGCCGGCGGCCGCCGACGACACCGGCGCGGCGGTTTCGTGGCTGGCGCCGCGCGAGCGCGTCTCCATCAACGACGGCTGGCGGTTCCGGAGAGGTGATCCCCCGGGGAGCGCGGTGGAGCTCCGGTACGACGTCCGCCCCGAGGTGGGGGACCAGACCGACGACGGACCGGCCGACGCCCAGCCCACAAGCGCCGACGAGCGCTCGATGTCGTCCCGGACCCTCCTGAAGGCCTGGATCCTGCCCACCGGCAACGACTTCATCAAGGACCCGGAGAAGAGGTTCGCGCGGCCGGCGGGGGAGTGGGACGGCGACGTCGCCTACGTCCGCGCGGACTTCGACGACGGCTCCTGGCAAGCCGTCACCCTGCCCCACGATTGGGCCATCGAAGGACCCTTCATCACCACCGGTCCGGGCGGGGGGATAGGTCGGCTCCCGAGCCCCGGCGTGGGCTGGTACCGCCGGAAGCTCGACATCCCCAGAAGCGACGCCGGGAAGTCGATCTTCCTGGACATAGACGGCGCCATGTCCTACGCCACCGTCTGGCTGAACGGCCGGATCGTGGGCGGCTGGCCCTTCGGCTACGCGTCTTGGCGCGTCGACCTCACGCCGTACGTCGCCTGGGGCGGGGTGAACCAGCTCGCGATCCGCCTCGACAACCCGCCCGAGTCCTCGCGCTGGTATCCGGGCGGCGGCCTGTATCGCAACGTCTGGCTGACGACGACCCGGCCCCTCCATGTCGCCCACTGGGGGACGTACCTCTTCTCGCGAGAGGTCTCGGCCTCCTCGGCCACCCTCGACCTCGAGGTGCGCGTCGCCAACGACTCGAGGAACGACCTCACCGCCCGTGTCGCCACCGAGATCTACGCGCTGGACGAGGCGGGGCGCCGGACCGGCGACGTCGTGGCCCGCATCGCGCCGATCGAGACGCCGGTCGCCGCCGGAGCCAGCACCACGGTCCGAGGCTCGGTCACCATCGCCCACCCCAGGCTCTGGGGGCCGCCGCCGCAGCAGAGCCCCCACCGCTACGTCGCGGTCACCAGCGTGTGGTCCAAGGGCCGGCTCACGGACCGGTACCCGACGCCGTTCGGCATCCGCACCGTGTCGTTCGATCCGGATCGTGGGGTCCTGGTCAACGGCGAGCCCATCCCCCTCAAGGGCGTCAACAACCACCACGACCTCGGCGCCCTCGGCGCGGCCTTCAACACCCGCGCGGCCGAGCGGCAGCTCGAGCGGCTCCGGGAGATGGGCTGCAACGCCCTCCGCACCAGCCACAACCCGCCCGCCCCCGAGCTTCTCGAGCTGGCCGACCGGATGGGCTTCCTGGTCATGGACGAGGCGTTCGACGTCTGGTTCCGGAAGAAGACGCCCCTCGACTTCCACCGCATCTTTCCGGACTGGCACGAGCAGGACCTGCGCGCCCTGGTGCGCCGGGACCGAAACCATCCCTCCGTGGTCCTGTGGAGCATCGGCAACGAGGTCGGCGAGCAGTACACGGGCGAGGAAGGGGCGGCGGTGGCGCGGGAGCTGCGCGAGATCGTCCACCAGGAGGACCCCACCCGGCCGACCACTACCGGCATGAACTACGCGCGGCCCGAGATGCCGTTGCCGGCGGCCGTGGACGTCATCGGCCTGAACTACCAGGGCGAGGGGATCCGCGACACGCCGGAGTTCGAGGGGACCGAGCGTATCCGGAGGATCCCCCAGTACCCGGCCTTCCACCGGGCGTTCCCACACAAGGCCATCCTGAGCTGCGAGACCGCGTCGGCCCTCAGCAGCCGCGGCGTCTACCTCTTCCCGGTGTCGAAGGAGCAAAGCGGGCCGGTCCGCGACGGCCGGGGCGGCGACTCGAAGATCCGCCAGGTGAGCGCCTACGAGCTGCACACCGCCGACTTCGGCTCCAGCGCCGACAAGGTCTTCGCCGCCCTGGCGCGGAACCCGTACGTGGCCGGCGAGCTCGTGTGGACCGGATGGGACTACCTGGGCGAGCCCACTCCCTACTACGAGTCGCGCAGCTCGTACTCCGGGATCATCGACCTGGCCGGGTTCGAGAAGGACCGCTTCTACCTCTACCAGTCGCACTGGCGTCCGGACCATCCGATGGCCCACGTCCTCCCCCACTGGAGCTGGCCGGAGCGGCAGGGACAGGTCACGCCCGTCCACGTTTTCACGTCCGGCGACGAGGCCGAGCTGTTCCTGAACGGTCGGTCGCTGGGCCGGAAGGTCAAGGGCCCCTACGACTCGCGGCTGCGCTGGGACGACGTGGTCTACGAGCCCGGGACCCTCGAGGTGGTCGCCTACAAGGACGGCACCCAGTGGGCGACCGACGAGGTGACGACCGCGGGCGCGCCCGCAAGGCTGGAAGTGCTGCCGGATCGCTCCGAGATCCGGGCCGACGGCCGCGACCTATCCTTCGTCACCGTGCGCGTCGTGGACGAGGACGGCGTCCTCGCCCCGCGGGCGGACAACCGAATCCGCTTCCAGGTCGAGGGCCCGGGCGAGGTCGTGGCCACCGACAACGGGGATCCGACCAGCTTCGAGCCGTTCCCGTCGCCGGAGCGCCGGGCGTTCGGCGGGCTGTGTCTGGCCATCGTCCGGGCCAGGGCCGGCGAGTCGGGCCTGATCCGACTCACGGCATCGAGCGAGGAGCTGACGTCGGGCGCGGCGACCATCGCCGCCATCGACGGGGCGGGCCGCCCGGGCGAGTAGCTGGCGGTCAGGCGGGCGCCGTCCCGGCGGCGGCGTCCTGGGTCCCGGCGAAGCCGTGGTCGTTCTCGATTTGCTTCACGGTGAGCGCGACGCCGTCGGTGCCTTCGAGCTTCGACGCCGTCTCCCGCGCCCTCTCCGCGTAGGCCGGATTCGAGAGGCACTCGGTGATCGCCGCGGCCAGGGAGCGGGCCGACAGGCGTTTCATCCCGAAAACGCGCGGGCCGAGGCCGAGGTCGGTGACCTGCCTTCGCCAGTGGGTCTGGTCCGCCAGCACGGGCGCGACGATCTGAGGGACGCCGGCCCGCGCCGCGGTGGCGACGGTCCCGGCGCCGCCGTGGTGCACGACCGCGGCCACCCGCGGGAAGAGCTGGTCGTGGGGCTCGTCGCCGATCACGAGACAGAGCGGATCGCCGGCCAGGGCGTCGAGCGTCGCATCGTTCGACAGGACCACCAGCCGGCGTCGCAGGCGGTGGGCGACCTCCTGGAGCATGCGGCCCACGGCCGCCGCGCGCTCGATCGGCATGCTGCCGAAGCCCACGTACACGGGCGGGGGGCCGGCCTCCAGGAACGCCTGGAGCTCCGGCCCCAGCTTCCCGGAGGAGGGCAGGTGCATGTAGGCCGTCTGGACCGTCTTCGGGACCGCCCCGGCGGGCAGCCGGGTCAGCGCCGGATCGCTGGCAGCGATGGCGCGCTCGCCGGCCCAGTTGGCGAGCACGTCCGAGACCGGCGCCAGCCCCAGCCCGGCGCGCTCGCGGTTGAGCAGGCCCTTGAAGCCGGCGTTGGTGGCCACCCGGGCGACCCAGCCCGCGAGGCGGATCCACAGCGGGTCCCGGCTGGTCCCGAGCATGGCGACCGGGGCGAAGGTCACCATCCGGTAGGGGACGCCGAGGTGCTCGGCGACGCTCGGCACACCGAAGACCAGACCGGTCGCCAGCAGCAGGTCGGAGCCGCGAGCGATCTCCGGAAGCTCCCGGATCTCGTCCTGCAGCTCCTGCTTGATGAACCGGCCGAAGGCCCGGGCGCTGGCCCCGGCGAACGCGGGATTGTCCTTGAAGCCCGCCCCCAGCCGCTGGACCGGGCAGCCGTGGGACTCGACGCGGGCGACCTGCTCCGGCGGCACCGTGAGCAAGATCTCGTGTCCCGCCCGCCGCAGCCCGAGCGCCAACGCCAGCATCGGCTGGACGTCGCCGCGGCTCCCGCACGCGACCAACGTGATCCTCATCGAGTCCTCCCGGGGGGCCGGCGTCTCGCCCAACGGACGAGGCTGCTGCCGAGGGCGTACGTATACGAGGGGGCGCGCGGGGTGTCAACTGCGCCGCGGATGCCACGTGGCGCGGCGCCCGCACCTTCGATGCCAACCGAGTCGCAGCGGCCGGGCCGCGGTGACCCGTTCAAACCTTGCCGGCGCTTCGGACGTCCAACGGAGCGGTGGTGTGACCGGGGGGTGAGAGATGAGCTGGTCCAGCCTGCGACAGGATCTCAGGTACACGTTTCGGAGCCTGCGTCGCTCCCCGGGCTTCTTCGCCGTGGTGGTGACGACGGTGGGACTGGGGATCGGCGCCACGACGTCGGTCTTCAGCGTCGTCAACACGGTCCTGCTTCGCCCGCTCCCCTTCCGTCAGCCCGATCGCCTGGTCCGGGTCGCCAACACGGGGGAAGGCGGCCTGTCCGCCGTCACCTCTCGGGCCTCCAACCTGCGCGACTGGCGCGAGCTGAATCGGACCTTCGAGTCGCTGACCGGCTACTTTGCCTTCTACGACTACATGAGCTACACCCTCGGAGGCGCCGGGGAGCCCCAGCGTCTGGTGGGGGTCGGGGTGGCCCAGGACTTCCTCGACGTCCTCGGCGTCCAGCCGCTGTGGGGCCGCAACTTCGTGGACGAGGAGTGCGTGTTCAACGGCCGCCCCGCCGTCATCCTGACCCATGGCTTCTGGCAGCGCCGCTACGGCGGCGACCCGGGGATCGTCGGGGGCCAGATCACGCTCAACCAGCGGCCCACCACCGTGGTGGGTGTGCTGCCGGCGTCCTTCGACTTCGCGGCGGTCTTCGCTCCAGGCGCGAAGATCGACTTCTTGAACCCGTTTCCGATCTCCGACGAGACGGATCGCCAGGGCAACACGCTGGCAGTCATCGGCCGTCTGGCCCCTGGAATGTCCGTGGCGCAGGCCCAGGCCGACCTCGACCTGGTCAACCGGCAGCTCGCGCAGGCGGACCCGGATCGGTGGGGCCTGGGAGCCAGGGTGAGCGGGCTGCAGCAGCACATCACGGGGCGCTTCCGTCGGGCGCTCCTGGTGCTGACGTGGGCGGTGGGCCTGGTCCTGTTGATCGTCTGCGCGAACCTGTCGAACCTGCTGTTGGCGCGCGCCTCCAGCCGAGCCAAGGAGATGGCCGTTCGTAGCGCCGTGGGGGCCAGCCGGGCTCGGCTGGTGCGCCAGCTCCTGACGGAGAGCCTGGTGATCTCAGGCTGCGGCGCCGTGGTGGGTGTGGCCGCCGCCGTGGGCTTGACGCGGGCCATCGGTCGGACCCAGGCCTTCGACATCCCGCTGCTGCAGTCGGTGGCGGTGGACGGCGGGACGTTGCTTTTCGCCCTCGGGGCGGCGCTCGCCACCGGCCTGCTGTTCGGCGTCATTCCGGCGCTCCAGGGCTCCCGGGCCGACCACCGCGAGGCCCTGGCCGATTCCGCCCGCGGCGCCACCGGCGGTCGGGCGCGGACCTGGATCCGCGAGGCGCTGGTGGTGGCCGAGGTGGCGCTGGCCTGCGTCCTGGTGGTGGGGACGGGAATGCTGCTGCACAGCTTCGTCCGGCTGCTGCGGGTGGACCTGGGCTTCCGGCCCGACCACGTGATCGCGTGGCGCATCGAGGCCATCGATGCCGGCCGGGGCGAGGAGCGCCTGGCCTTCATCGATCGGCTGCTCGAGCGCGTCCGGGCGGTGCCCGGCGTCGACTCCGTCGCCCTCAGCGACGTCCTGCCCCTCGGCCGCAACCGTGCCTGGAGCGTCGGGGCAAAGGGCCAGGTTTACGACGACGGCGAGCGGCCCAACGCATTTCCGCGGCTGGTGAGCAGCGGCTACCTGGCGACGATGGGGATCCGCCTGGTCAGCGGGCGCGACTTCTCGCCCCGGGACACGGCGGAGACGGAGCGGGTGATGATCGTCAACCAGACCATGGCCCGGCGGCTGTGGCCCGGGGGGGATCCCATCGGCCGGATCGTTCAGCTCAGCGACGACTGGCAGGTGGTGGGCGTGGCCGCGGACGTGCGCCACCTCTCCCTCGAGCAGGAGGCCGGCCTCGAGATGTACCTGCCGATGAGGCAGCACTCCGACTGGGACGCCCCGGACCTGGTGGTGCGCTCGAGCCTTCCGCCCGAGGGGGTCGTGCCCGGCGTGCGGGCCGCGCTCCGAGCTCTGGACCCACGCCTGCCCACGGCCGAGCTCCAGATCCTCGAGGCCCGAGTCGACCGCGCGGTCTCTCCCCGCCGCTTCATCCTGGTGATGCTGGGCGGCTTCGCCCTGGCGGCGATCCTGCTGGCCGCCATCGGGATCTACGGCGTCATCTCATACGCGGTCAGCCAGCAGGCCCACGAGATCGGGATACGGATGGCGCTGGGCGCTTCGGCCGGCCAGGTGCAGGCCCAGGTGGTCGGCCGGACGCTCAGGCTCTCCGCTCTCGGCATCCTGATGGGATCGCTCGGATCCGTCGCCGTCGCGCGCCTGGTGGCACCCCTGCTCTATGGGATCCGAGCCGCCAACCCGGCGGCCCTTCTGGTGACGGTGGCCCTGCTGACGCTGGTGGCAACATTGGCCGGCTACCTGCCCGCCCTCCGCGCCTCCCGAACCGACCCGGCCGTGGTGCTGCGAGTGTAGGGGCGGTTCGACGACCGGGATCACCGGCGGCGCGCGCGAGCGGTCGTGGCGCGGACCGCCGGGCGCCGGGTCGGCGCCGCGGCCGAGACGAGGGCGCGAAGGCGACCGATCAGTTCGTCGACCAGGCCGGCAACGTCGTCGGTCTCGTGGTCGTACCAGGCGTTGAACGCGGTGTCGAGCAGCGCGCGGGTGAGGAAGGCCAGCACCATGGGCGCGTTGTCCGCCGGGTCCGCGCCGAGGCGCCGGGTCATCAGTGCGGCCACCCGTTCTTCCAGACGGTTGCGACGGGCCAGCACCACGCGGCGCAGGCTGTTGGTCTCCCGCAGCAGGCGGATGGTGCAGCGAAGCACCTCGCGGTCCTGGATGCCGGCCTCGAGGGCCGGCACCAGGGCGTTGCGGATGGCCTGAAGCGGGCGCTCGCCTTGGGGACGCGCCGCAAGCGCCGCGTACAGGCGCTCTCCGAGCCGCTCGGCGCGATCGGCGAGCACGTCTTCCTTGGATTCGAAGTAGCGGAAGAAGGTGCGACGCGAGACGCCGGCCGCCCGAGCGATCTGCTCGACGGTCGTCTCCTCGAAACCCTGGGTGACGAAGAGGCCCTCCGCGGCGGCGGCCAGGGCCACGCGGACGACCTCCTGCTTGCGTTGCTTCAGGCTGATCGAGCCGGAGGGTATCGCCTTGGCGAAGGGTGTGGTCTTGCGCCCTGGGCGCTTCGTGGAGGAGGCCATTGTGCCAGGGATCTTAGCACGTGGTGCATCCCGTGGCGCATCGTGTTGACAGTGGCACGTGGTGTCACTACCATGCGCGACACGCCGGGCCTCGGGCTGGGGTCTGGCCGCCTGGAGGCTTCCATGCACGTGACGCGGATGGCGGAGCGGGTGGTTCTGGCGATGGTCGTGGCCTCGTGGGCCGGGGGCGGGGCGCAGGCGGCCACGCCCCCGTGTCTCGATCCCGCCCTCTCCGTGGAGGCGCGCCTCGACGACTTGGTCTCTCGGATGACCCTCGAGGAGAAGGTCGGCCAGCTCCTGATGCTGGACGCCCGCGGCGAGGACCTGTCGTTCATCAACAGCCGGCAGCCCGGGGCGCTGCTGCACATCCTGGGCGCCAAGATCGACCACGCGATGGACCTGGCGGCCCAGAACCGGCTCGCCATCCCGCTGCTGATCGGCGAGGACGGCATCCACGGCCACTCGTTCTGGAAGGACGCCAACATCTTCCCGACCCAGCTCGCGATGGCGGCGAGCTGGAACCCCGAGCTGCTGGAGCGGATGGGGCGGGTCACCGCCGAGGAGATGGCGCCGACCGGCATCCACGAGACCTTCTCGCCGGTGCTCGGCGTGGCCCGCGACCTGCGCTGGGGCCGCACCGGTGAGACCTTCGGCGAGGACCCCTACCTCAACGGCGAGCTGGGCGCCGCCCTGATCCGCGGCTACCAGGGCCGGGGCCTCGACGATCCCACCGCCGTCCTGGCCACCGCCAAGCACTTCGCCGGCTACTCCGAGACCCAGGGGGGCCGCGACGCCTCGGAGGCCGACATCTCCCGGCGCAAGCTGCGCAGCTACTTCCTGCCGCCGTTCGAGCGCGCCGCGAGGGCCGGCGCCATGATGTTCATGACCGGCTACCAGTCGATGGACGGTGTCCCCTCCACCGCCAACAGGTGGCTGCTCACCGACGTGCTCAAGGACGAGTGGGGCTTCGAGGGCGTATTGGTCACCGACTGGGACAACGTCGGCCGCCTGGTGTACGAGCAGAAGGTCGCCGCCACCTACGCCGACGCCGCCATCATGGCCGTTCGTGCCGGCAACGACCTGATGATGACCACGCCGCAGTTCTACGAGGGCGCGATCGAGGCGGTGAAGAGCGGCCGGCTGCAGGAGTCGGAGATCGAGGCGCCGCTCAAGCGGTTCCTGGCCCTCAAGTTCCGGATGGGCCTGTTCGAGAACCCGCGACGGCCCGACCTGGCCAGGGCCGCAGTCGAGGTGGCCCGCCCCGACCACCGCGCCGCGGTGCTCGACGCCGCCCGCCAGAGCCTGATCCTGCTGCAGAACGACGGCCTGCTGCCCCTCGACCCGGCCAAGGTCAAGAGAATCGCCGTGATCGGGCCCAACGCGGACGACGACCTCCAGCAGCTCGGCGACTGGTCGCTCGGCTCGTCGCAGCACCCGCCCGAGGCCGGCAAGCACCCGCGCGAGCTGACGGTCACGGTCCTCGACGGCTTCAAGGCGGTGGCGCCCGAGGGAACGACCGTCCGCTACGAGAAGGGATGCGCGATCAACGACGACGACCTCTCCGGCATCCCGGCGGCGGTCGCCGCCGCCCAGGCATCGGACGTGATCGTGGCCGTGGTCGGCGACCACCTCGACTTCATCGGCGAGGTGAGGAGCACGGCCACCCTCGAGATGCAGGGAGGCCAGGTGGCGCTCCTGGACGCCCTGGCGAAGACCGGCAAGCCGATGGTGGTGGTGCTGGTCAACAGCAAGCCGCTGGTGCTGCCGGCCTCGGTCAAGGGCGCGGCAGCGATCCTGGAGGGGTTCAACCCGGGGATGGAGGGCGGCCGGGCCATCGCCGAGGCGGTGTTCGGGAAGCTGAACCCGTCGGGCAAGCTCACCATCTCCTATCCGTTGCACGTCGGCCAGCAGCCGGTCTTCTACAACCAGGTGCGCGGCCAGCACGGGACCCGCTACGCCGACCTGACCCAGGAGCCGCTCTTTCCGTTCGGGCACGGCCTGAGCTACACCAGCTACCGCTACTCGAACCTGCGCCTCGCCTCGCCGACGCTCCCCCGCGAGGGGGCGGCCTCGGTGTCGGTGGACGTCGAGAACACCGGCGACCGTGCGGGGGACGAGGTGGTCCAGGTCTACGTGAGCGACGTGGTCACGTCCGTGACCTGGGTGACCAAGGCGCTGAAGGGCTTCGCCCGCGTCCACCTCGAGCCCGGCGAGAAGAAGACGGTGAGCCTCGAGCTTCCGTGGGAGTCGTTCCAGCTCGTCGACGCGGACGGCCGCCGGGTGGTCGAGCCCGGCGACTTCGAGGTCCTGGTCGGCCCCTCGTCCCGCGACCGCGACCTGCTGAAGACGACGCTGCGCGTGGAGTGAGCTCCGGGCAGCCGCGGCGTTCGAGGCTCGGGTCTGGGTCTGGCCGTCGAGAGCGCTGGCCGACGCCAGCTCATCGGCTCCGGTCCGGGGGGGAGGGAGAAGGCTCGGTCGAGGCCAGAAGCTCACTGAGCTCGTGCGACAGATCCTTTCCGCGGTGAGAGCCAGCCTGTTCGATCCGCGACAGCAGCGCGCGCGCCCGGTCGAGGTCGGATGGCCCCGCGATCTGGATCAGGGCCCGTGCGTCGACGGTGTCCTGGGGACGTGCACGAGGATCCTGCGCCAGCACCTTCAGGGCCAGAAGGTGCGCGGTCGTGGAGACCGGAACGACGATTCCCTCGAGCACCTCGAGGGGCTCTGCGGCGGAGACGACCTCGCCCTCCACACCCGAGGAGGCGAAGAGCAGATCCACCACCACGCCGGCAGCGGGGGAGCTCGACGGCGGGGCGAGACGGACTGTGGCCAGCCGGTGCGTGGTCTCCTGCTCGATCTGGGCCAGGACCGCAAAGCCCTCTCCCATCAGGGAGTGGACGAGGGCCTCGGCGTCCCGATCCTGGCTCACCGAAACGGCCAGGTCGATGTCGCGGGTGAAGCGGGGCTCCGTGCGCACGGAGACGGCCAGGCCCCCGACCAGGGCAAACGGTACGTGGTGGGCGCGCAGCGCCGCGGCGACCAGGCGAAGGGCGTCCCCCAGAGCGCTCAGGCGGGCTCCACGAAGGGGCGGGGCCGGCCGACGCCGTCGCCGTGCTCCGCGCCGGGCCGGGTGCGCAGCCACACGAGGACCCTCGCCTCGATCTGGTCGGCCGTCTCCTTGGGGTATTGGCGGCGGAGGTTCTGGCGTTTGAGCTCCACGCCCGTATCGAACAGATCGAGGGCCACCTGGAGCTTCTCCGCAGGGCTCAGCGCTCGGGTGCTCACGCCGTCATTGTAGCGTGACGCGCTCGTGACCCCTCCGGACTCGAGCTATTTCGTCGACGGGGGGGCGCCGACCAGCCTGCTCATCGCCTCGAGGTAGCCGGAGAAGGCCTGGCGGCCGGCCCGGGTGATCCGGGCGCGGGTGAGGGGCTTGCGGTCCAGGAAGCTCTTCTCGATCTCGACGTAGCCGGCCTGCTCCAGCTTGCGCAGGTGGACGGAGAGGTTGCCCTGGGTGACCTGGAGCACCTGCTTGAGCTCGGTGAAGTCGGCGACCTCTGAGCTGGCCAGGTAGGCCATGATCCCCAGCCGGACCCGGCCGTGGATGACGTCGTCGAGCCTGCCGATGTCGAAGCCGCCCACCGTGCGCCCGCCCGCTAGAGCGACCTCTTCGCCTGGCGCATCATCATCCCTCCGGGGACCGCCATCAGCAGCAGCAGGGCGAGCGCCATCAGCAGGACGTAGTCGGCCAGGCGGTCGGTGCCGATCAGGAGGCCGAGGCCCACCGCGGTGGCGTACCACCCCAGCGAGACGGCCCCCAGCCACAGCCGCCGGGTCACCATGTAGGCGACGAACCAGGCGCATCCCTGGGCGACGGAGATCGTCACCGGGTAGAGGAGCCAGATGGTCATGTTCTTCTCTTGCCAGGCGACCAGGCCGAAGACGGCGCACAGCACCAGGTTGCCCACGCCGGCGGCGTTGAAGGCGGCGTTGAGGGCTCGCGTGCCGACCGCGTGCTGCACGGCCTTTCGATGCCGCCAGAGCACGACACCGAGGGCGAGAAGGAAGGCGGCCGTGATGCCGATGACGAAGAACAGCATGAAGGTGTCGGAGAGGTGGGTGATCCCGACGGTCTGGGTCCAGTGCACCAGGCACTGGAGCCCGTACAGCGAGCCGCCGGCCACGAAGACCGACCCGCCGATCATCTGCGAGCGGCCGCCCTCCTCCACCAGCGCCTTCATGAAGGCGAGGTCGGCTCTTGCCTGATCCGTGTCGTTCATCCTCGCGTCACCTCCCTCATCGGGTCGCGGCGACCGAGGCCCCGCCGGGTCACCCCGCCGAGGCCTCGCCGAACCGCCGCGAACCGCACGCCTCACTGGGCCGCCGCGACCAGCGCCTCCTTCCGGCGGCTGGGCCGGCCGCGCCGCTCGTGCCGCCGGCCGTTCAGGAGGGCACCGAGGAACGAGAAGCGCACCAGCAGATGATAGCTGAGCAGCATGATCGGGACCGTGGTGACGAGCACCAGGGTGAACTTGAGAAGCGCCGGCCACTGGAGCGGCAGCACCAGGACCTGGGCCACCATCAGCAGCGGAAGGTGGATCAGGTAGACCCAGTAGGAGGAGTCGGCGGCGTAGCGGATGGCCGTGCTGGGCCGTGTGAGGAAGCGCATCGCCAGGCCGATCAGGCCGAAGGTCCAGGCCCAGGTCGCGAGCGGGTAGCAGGCGGCCAGGGTCATCCTCAGGATCGGGTCGTGGGCGGCGGGCTGGGCCGCAGGATCCAGGACCACGGTGACGCCGGCGATCGAGGCGCACAGGGCGCTCAGGCCGACGGCGGCGACCAGGTGGGGGATGAAGCGCCGCTCGAGGAGACGCAGGGTGTCGACCTGGCGGTGGAGCAGCCAACCGAATCCGAAGGCCACGCCGTAGGCGGTCAGTGCCGGCGCGTTGGGGATCAAGCCCCGGTCCGGGGTGGGGACGCCCAGCCACATCAGCCAGTCTTTGCGGAAGTAGAGGGCCAGGGCGGTCGGGACGGCCAGGACGGCCGGCGCGAGGCCGGTCTTGACCAACGTCTTCACGGTCCAGTCGGCGCCCCGGCGCAGGGCGGCGCTGGGGTCGATCTTCACCACCGCGGCGCGCACCGCCAGGGCCGCGGCGTAGAGGCCGAGCAGCACGTAGAGGAACCAGAGGTGGGTGAGCGGGAAGGTCTCCACGATGGGGCCGGGAGGTGGGGCCGTTGCCTTGGCGGCCTCGAGCCCCCACTGGCTGACCACACCCCACACGAAGATGGCGGCGAGGGCCGGGAAGAGGATCGGCCAGAAGGCCGCCAGGGGCACGGCGATACGCTTCAGGCGGTCCCGGACGAAGGCGCGCAACCCCTTACGGTGGAGTGACATGTGGCCGAAGAAGCCGGCCAGCAGGAAGAACAGCGACATCCGGAAGATGTGGGGCACATAGAAGAAGAAGCCGAGGAGGGTGCTCGGCTCATCGCGCACGGCCCACACCTGCTGGCCGGGGAGGAACGACATGGTGGCGTGGAGCAGCACGCCAAGCAGCAGCGCCCCGGCGCGGACGGCGTCCAGCGAGTGCAGGCGCCCGCTCGGCGCCATGGGCGCCTTGGTGGTCTCCAGGGTCGTGGTCATAAGTGGCCTCCTTCCGGGTGTTTCCGGCTACCTAGCGGCCGTTCCGCCGGTACCCTTGAATGGAATATGCGTCAACTGGTTTGTTCTGTCAACCCGTTTATCGCTCGCGCCAAGGAAAGGGCGCCCCCGGCCCGACTCGCCAGGACCACCTTTCGCGTCACGTCGCGCAGCTACTGGGGGACCTCGCGAACGTGATATCAGAGCCTGGTGCCGGCTACATGTGTGAGCGTGGCGTCCTGGAAAGATGAGGGGACTGGTGACGGGCGTCGGGGTGCTGGGCCTCGCTACGACTGAACATCGTCCCCGCCCGCCCACAATCGCCGGACCGGTGGCGCGACTCAGGTGCTGGGGTAGATCGTCACAATCCTCACTGATTGAGGTCGGTGGATCGCGAGGCCGGGCTTCTCGGTGGTGACCAGT
>CAZNNH010000022.1:54060-55693 GCA_964574335.1 uncultured Acidobacteriota bacterium
CTGCCGCGACATGGAGCGCGTCCATCGCCTCGACACCCTAGATCGCGGCCTCCCGATAGCCGGCCTCGGCGATGGCTGGAAGATCGCTTGCCGAACTGGTGACGGCCTCGAAGAAGGCCTCGTAGAACGCTACCTCGGGCTCGTGCCTGTTGGAAACGGCCCGCGGCAGCACCTCGAGACGCAGGAAAGGACTCGACGCGAACTCACGCTCAGGGTCGTCCAGGATCGAGAGGATAGACATGGCATGGGCAGTCTGGTCCGTGCCGCCCCGGGCTGGGGCGATCAGCACGCCAGCGTCTACGAAGGTGAGCTTCACCGCCCTTCCCGCCAGCCAGCGCGACGGGTCGCGACTTCCTCGGAGATCCCGTCCCAACCCAGGGGCGGAGCCCCCGATTCGAGGACGCGCGCGCGAAGGTCCTTGAGGCGGCGGCCCAGGGCGGTGCGGGCAGTCCTGCTTGACTCGATGGTCACGTGGACCTCGGCTTTGTTGGGGAGGCCCGCGGGCGACTTGAGCCTCAGGATGCCGTGTTCATAGACCGCATCGGCTGCTATCGGCATGCCTCTACCTCGTGCCCATTCTGCCGCGCCCGAATCGAATCGGGGGGTGTCCCGGGAGGCCGACCGAGATAGCTCTTGCGCATGGCCCCCAGCGGGAGTAGCTTGAGCCGGGAAGCGCGAACCGCTTGCGGTGGCGAAGGTGGGGCCCTGGAAGCGCCAAGCTCGTTGTCTTAGCTACGCTGCGACGTTGATTCTCGCCTTGCTGCTGTGGAGCTGCAGCGCGGCCTTCTGGAACGGATTTGCGCAGGGGATGACCACTCCGCCACCCGCGGAAGCGCCCGCCGGTAGTGGCACGGCCGCCTGCGGCGCGCGGGCCATCTCAAATCTGATGATCTTCGCCGGGGCAGGTGCGCCACACGAGAAGCGAAGGAGGAGTGAATGTGGTGGCTCCTGGGCGTAGTCGTGCTGCTGCTTGTTGGCTGTGGTGGTGATTCGGGGACAGCGCCGTCGCCCTCCAATCCTTCCTACCCCAGCATCACCGGCACCTACTCGGACGCAGCCCTCTGGTCCAAGGAGATCTACCTCGCGGACCAATGGACAGGCGGGAGCCGATGCGAGGGTTACTTCACAATCGACCAGCAGTCAGATACCGCGTGGTCGGGACGGCTTGAGACCTCCGGAAGAGGGCAGGGAACGGGCGCGTTCGCTGGCCGCAACCCGTGCGCCCGGACCCTCGCCACCGTAGCCGGTACCGTGACGACGGCAGGGGGAATCCGGTTCGCGTTCACCGCCTCGAGCACCGAGCTTGGGCAGGAGTGCCAGGCGGTCGCCTTCCCTGAATTCTCGGGTACCGTTGCCACCCGACAGCTTAGCGCCCAGCGGACGGCGCTGATGGACTGCTGGATCCTGACCCAACGGGGTGCGACTATCCGACGCGAGCTGACGCGAGTGCGGCTGGAGGAGCGGGTCTTCGGGCAGCGGTAGGGGCACGGCTCGACGCAGAGGGCGCCCTACAGCCTGGGTGCGGCAGGCGAGCCTCGCGAGGCAGGACGCATCTGAGGGGAGGCCGCGATAGGCCGGGCGTGCACCTGCCTGGGCTGCCCGAGGAATGGCGGGGCACCGGCTGCGGGGCCGC
>CAZNNH010000023.1:0-54831 GCA_964574335.1 uncultured Acidobacteriota bacterium
ACATCTCGTCCGACCACGTGCCAGTCCCGCTGGCTAGATCGAGCTCCCAGTTTCCCAGCCTGGCGACTCGCTGAGCCTCGCGGAGGCTTTCCTCGCTTCGGCGGAGCGCGGCCTCGGTCCGTCTCCGCTTTGTGATGTCGCGACACACACAGAACACCAGCTTCTGGTCCCCGAACACGGCGCCGTTGGTGCTGACCTCGACGTCGACCAGGCTGCCATCCTTGCGGCGCTGCCGGGTCTCGAAGTGATCGCCTGTCGCATCCACCGACCGGATCATCTCAGAAAGCTGCTCGCGCGTGAACTGGGTATCCCAGTCCCATACGTGAAGCTCGTGGATCTCCTCGAGCGAGTATCCAAGCATGTCCGCGTAACGTCGGTTCGCCTCGTAGACCTTGCCGTCCTGATCGAGAACGACGATGCCGTCCCTGGATTGCTCCACCAAGAGACGCCGTCGCGCGACCTCGACTGCCAGCGCCTGAGCGGCGCGCTTCTCTTTGGTGGAGTCGTGTGTGATGCCCAGGATCTCGCGGACCTGGCCCTCCGTGCCGAGGAGAGGCACGCAGGTGATGGTGAGGCTGCGCGCTCCCGTCTCCGGCAGCAGGAGCTCCGTGTCTACGGAGGAGGTGGTCCGTGTCTCGAGGGCCGTCGTCAGGGCGGGCAGATAGGCTCCGTACACCTCCGGTGGCCAGACATCCTCATCCTGGCGCCCGATGTAGTCGGAGGCCGGGCGGCCGGTCACGGCGCGCGTGGCGGCGTTGATGTAGCGGATCCGGAGATCGGTGTCGTAGATCACCACGACATCCGGGATGTTCTCGAGGGCGAGACGAAACCGTTCTTCACTGTCGCGAAGGTGCTGCTCCGCCAGCTTCAGGTCAGTTACGTCTTGAAACGTCGTATACACCTCGCGGGTGTCGGCGGCACCGGGTCGGCGGACCGGTACAGCGTCGATAGAGAGCCAGCGAAGGCGATCGTCCGTCGGGCTGAACACACCCATGACGACGTTGCGGACTGGTTCGCCGGTCCGCAGGGCCACCATCGAGGGATGCGTCTCGCCCGGGAAATCCGAGCCATCCTCATGGATGGTTCTCCAGCGAGGGTCGGCGGACGTCCGCCCTCGCATCTGGTCGAGTGTCAGGCCGAGGATGTGCTCCGCAGCCGGGTTGGCGGTCGTGATACGTCCCTCGACGTCCTGGAAGACGACCCCGACGACGGTCGTGCTGAACACGGTCTGCGCGCGCTGCTCGGACTCCGCAAGTGCCGCCAAGGACCTTGCTCGATCCGCCGCCGATTCATGGGCTTGCGTGACGAACCGTCGGAGCAGAAGCAAGAGCACGATCCCGGTGCCCGCCACGAAAGCCAAGCCCTTCGTCGTCTGCATAGCTCCGTACGAGGACCTCTCCGCGACGAGGTGGGCGACGAGATAGTCCGAGAGACCGATCCAGAGCACGCCCAGAGCGACGTAGGCGCCCACGATGTGGACTACTAGTCGCCTGGCGGTGGCAATGTCCGCCACATCCCTCCGCTCCACCATGCGCCCTCCCCGGGGAGCTCCACTGGTGCCAGGAGGACCGTCGCGCAGGCTATTCCCCGCGCCTGCTGACCTCGGATGGCGGCGTGTCCTCAAGCCGACCTTCGGGCTCGGGGCGAATCCTTCGCCCTTCGCCGCACCAAGACACCCACGGAAGCCCGACTCAGCCCGGCACGACGGTGGCCGGGCGGACCCTGCCTATGGCTCATTGTCAGCCCTTCAGCCTGCCCGACTATCGCTGGCGCCCCTCAGCAAGTCGTGGATCGCATTGGCCAGGTCGCTCGCGTGGAAAGGCTTGTGCAACAGATTCTGGAGCCCGCCGCGTCCTTCGTCGGTGCGGTCCTCCACGTCCGTATAGCCGGACATGAACAGGACCTTCAGGTCCGGCAGGGTTCGGCGAAGGCGGTCTGCCAGAATGGTGCCGTTCATGCCAGGCATGATGACGTCCGTGATCAGCACGTCCGGCCGCAGCTGTTGCTCCTCGACCGCCAGCAGCGCCTCGCCCCCGTTGGCGGCCACGACCGGCGCGTATCCGAGCTCCTGGATCAGGTCTTGAACGAGCTCGCGTAGGCCCTGTTCGTCTTCGACCACCAGGATCGTCTCGCCGTGGCCCTCTTCGGGGCGGCGGGAGACGGCGGCCGGCGCGACCGCGGCCGTCGTCTCGGCCGAAGGGAGGATGACGCGAAACGTCGTGCCCTGCCCCCGCTCGCTCTCGAGCTCGATGTGGCCGCCCGCCTGCTCGACGATCCCGTAGACGGTCGACAGGCCGAGCCCGGTCCCCTTGCCCACCGCCTTCGTCGTGAAGAAGGGCTCGAACAGGTGCTGCTTCGTCGTCTCGTCCATCCCGTGGCCGGTGTCCGTGACGGTAAGCACGAGGGCCGGCCTCCCTGCGCCGTCAACTGCCACGCCCGGCGGGCCGGGCATGGCCACGTGCTCGCCGGTTGCGATCACGAGCCGACCTCCCCCCGGCATGGCGTCGCGGGCATTGACGGCCAGGTTGATGACGACCTGCTCGACCTGGCCCGGGTCGGCGTGGATGGGGCGGAGACCCTCGCCCAGGTCGAGCACCAGCTCGACGTCCTCGCCGAGCAGGCGCTCGAGCATTCTGGTGAGGTTGCGAACGACGGCCGTCAGGTCGAGGAGCGCGGGAGAGAGCGGCTGCTGGTGGCTGAAGGCCAGGAGCTGGCGCGTCAGCGCCGCCCCTCGCTCGGCGCCGCTCAGGATCTGCTTCAGGTTTCCGTGGAGCGGATCGTCGGGCCGCAGGCGCTTGAGCGCCAGCTCGCAATGGCCGAGGACGACGCCCAGGATGTTGTTGAAGTCGTGGGCCACGCCGCCGGCGAGCCGACCCACCGCTTCCATTTTCTGGGCCTGGCGTACCTGGGCCTCCAGCTCCTTGATAGCCGTCATGTCGCGGATGACGCCCAACAGGCAGCTCTGCCCGCCCATCACCAGGGGTACCGCGTTGATGTCCGCGATGAACGTCGTCCCGTCCCGCCGCCTCACCGGGACGCTCGGAGCGAGCGAGTCCAGCCCGGCGACCTGGTTCCGAAAGGCCTCCATCACCATGGGGAGCGCCTCTGCCGGATGGATCTCCTTGACGCTCAGGCGCAGCAGCTCATTCTCCGAGTAGCCCAGCATGTCGCAGATCGTCTGGTTCGCCATCACGAAGTGGCCGGTCTCGCTGTCCGCCACCAGGATCCCGTCCACCGCCGCCTGGAAGACGCCGCGCAGGCGCTCTTCACTGACGCGCAGCGCCTCCTCGGCGGTCCGGCGCTCGGTGACGTCCTGATCCACGCCGTAGGTGCGGACGGTCCGGCCCTGATCATCCTTGACGACGAAGATCCGCACCGCCAGGTAGCCGGGCTGACCGTCGCCGAAGATCACCTTGTGCTCGATCATGGCGGCGTAGCTGGAATCGGTGGACTCGAGGGCCTTGCGTACCTCCGAGGCCACGAGCCCGGCCTCGTCTGGCGGTAGGAACCGCCTCGTGTACGTCTCGGCCGGCATCGTGTAGCCGCCTTCGCGTTCCGCCGTGGTTCGGAGCAGGGCATAGAAGTGGTCGTTGAAGGTGAACAGGGCCTTCCCGACGTCGTACTCCCAGTGACCGAGGTGTGCCAGCCTGAGCGCGGCGGCCAGTTGGGCCTCGCTGGTGCGTGCGGCCTGCTCCGCCTGACGGCGCTCGGTCATGTCCGTCAAGACGCCGCTGAGCCCGACGACCCGTTCACCATCGAGCGTCGGCCGGCTCGAGGTCCGTACCCAGCGATACTCGCCGGAAGCCGTCCTCAAGCGGAACTCGCTGGGGCGCAAGTCGCCGGCCATCGTCCTCTCGAAGGAGGCCCGAACGGCGTTCGCGTCCTCAGGGTGGACGAGCTCGTCGTAGGGCCGACCGACGATGTTGGCCGGGTGGCACCCGAAGTTCGTCCGGACCGCTGGGCTGGCGAAGCGGACGGTCCCATCGAGGTCGAGGGCGAAGACCACGTCGTTCAGGTTCTCGATCAGCTCCCGGTATTGCTCCTCGGCGCGCTTGCGTTCGGTGATGTCGGCCGCCATGGTCAGCAAGCAAGGTTCGCCGCCGATGTCGATGGTCGCCGCGGACACCAGCAGGTCGCGAGACGGGCCCTCCCTCGGCCGGAGGCGGAGCTCGAACCCCTGCACCTCCCCACGCGCGCGCACCAGCTCGACCAGCCGGTCTCGCTGGAGGGGCTCGACCCACGTGTTGAGACCGACCGGCGTCTTCCCGATGGCCTCGGCGCGGGCATACCCGATGACCTTGGTTCCGGCATCGTTGATGTCCACCAGCGTGCCGTCGGCGAGCCGGGTCAGGGCCACGGGGTTCGGGCTGGCGTGGAACACGGTCGAGAAGCGGGCCTCGCTGGCGCGCAAATCTTCCTCGGCCGTGGCGCGACTCAGAGCGACGCTACAGACGCGGGCCAGCATAGAGCGCACCTGTTCGGGTACCGCCTCGGCTGTACGCGGCATGACGATGACGCAGGTCCCCAGGAGCTGGCCACTGTCGGCCAGCACCAGCGCGTACAGCTCACCGGATTGGAGCTCCCGCTCGACCGCGCTGGAGATCGCGTGTGGCATGGAGCCGAAGGCGCCCTCCTGCTCCACCTGTACACTGACCGGCACGCGGAGGCCGATCAAGCCAGCCCCCAGCGCAGCCTCGACCCGTTGGCGCAGGTCTGCGTGGCCGGGAGGAAAGGCGGCGTGCTCCACCACCAGGGCTTTCGTCGCCTCGTCGTACGACGACACCACCACGGCCACCGCGCCGGAGATCTGGAGCAGCCTTTCGGCCATGATGGCCCGGATGCGCTCGGGGCTCTGCAGGCCCCCCAGCTCGATCGCCAGCTCGTTGATGGCCCGCAGACTCTCGAGCAGGCGGAGGTTCGCCCTCTCGGCGGACCGCCGCTCCTGCCGCACCTCGGCCTCGCGCAGCTCGCGTTCCACCGCCGGCGCCAGACGCGCCAGCCTGTCCTTCATCAGGTAGTCGCTGGTCCCGGCCTTCATCATGGCCACCGCCGTGTCCTCACCGACCACGCCGGAGACGACGATGAAGGGCACGTCCAATCCGGTCTGCTGCAGGACGTCGAGGGCGCCCGGAGCGTCGAAGCGGGGCAGGCGGTAGTCGGCGATCACCAGGTCCCAGGGCATCTCCCGGAGCGCGGCGCCCATCTCCTCGGCGGTCTCGACGCGCCGGCTGCGGACGGCATAGCCGGCCTTGCTCAGCAGCCTGACTGCGAGCGCGGCGTCGCTCTCGGAGTCCTCGACGATCAGAAGCCGCAGATGCTTGGCCATACCGCCCTAGCTTTTCGGTGGAGCTTCGTTCAGGACCAGCCAGTACAGGCCCACCTGCCGGACCGCCTCCGCGAAACGGGCGAAGTCGACCGGCTTGCGGATGTAGCTGTTGACGCCTAGGTCATAGCTCCTGGCCACGTCCTGCTCCTCCTTCGAGGACGTCAGCACGACGACCGGCAGGCGGCGTGTCGCTTGGTTCGTCCGGATGCACCTGAGCACCTCGTGACCGCCGATCTTCGGCAGCTTGAGGTCGAGCAGGACGAGGGCCGGGAGGTCCGCCGCGTCGCGTCCCGAATAGTCGCCCGTCGCCAACAGGTAGTCGACGGCCTGCTGGCCGTCCTCCACCACCACCAGCGCGTTCGCCACCCGGCCGAGGCTCAGCGCACGGCGGGTCAGATCGACGTCGCTGGGGTTGTCCTCGACCAGCAGGATGACTCTCTCCGTCATGCGTCCTCCTCCAAGGTGAAGTAGAACGTGGCGCCCTCGTCGACGCCGGCCTCCGCCCAGATCCTTCCGCCATGGCGGCGAATGATGCGCTGGACCGTGGCCAGCCCCACCCCCGTGCCCGGGAACTCGGATGACCGGTGGAGGCGCTGGAAGGCGCCGAAGAGCTTGTCCGAGTAGGCCATGTCGAATCCGGCGCCGTTGTCGCGCACATAGAAGGCCTGCTGCCCGTCGACCGGCGTCCGGCCGAACTCGATCCGTGCGGTCGAACGCGTGGAGCTGAACTTCCAGGCGTTGTCCAGCAGGTTGGTCAGCGCCAGCTCCAGCAGGGTCGCGTCGCCTCTGGCGGAGAGGTTCGGCTGGACGGTCAGCTCGACCTGGCGGTCGACGTGCGCGGTCCGGAGGCGATCGGTGATCGCCTCGGCCAGCGAGGAGAGGTCGACAGGCTCGGCGCGCATCTCGGTGCGTGTCACCCGCGAGAGGGCCAGCAGGTCGTCGATCAGCCGGCCCATGCGCTGCGCTTCGGAGCGCACGCGGCCCAGGTACTGCCGTCCCTGATCGTCCAGGCGATCGGCACAGTCGTCCAGGAGCGCCAGGCTCCAGCCGTCGATGCCCCGCAGCGGGGCGCGCAGGTCGTGCGAGACGGAGTAGGCGAAGGCGCTCAGCTCCTCGTTGGCGGCCGACAACTCGGTGGTGCGGTCGCTCACCCGGAGCTCGAGCTCCTCGCTGAGCCGGAGCCGCTCGTCCTCGGCCAGCTTGCGGTCCGTCACGTCCTCCACCGTCCCGACGAAGCCGACCGCACACCGCGCCTCGCCTTCGCCTTCGAAGGTGGCCAGACCGTGGGCTTCCACCCAGCGCACCGTCCCGTCGGGTCGGTTGACGCGGTAGGTCGTGACATAGGGCTTGGGGTCGACGGGATCGAGCGCCGCCTCCACGGCGGCCCAGACGCGAGGGAGGTCGTCTGGATGGAGGAATGTCAGGATCTCGTCGTTGGGGCGCTGGGATCCGGAGACGCCGAAGATCTCGCAGTAGCGCTCGTCGTAGTCGGAGATCCGCGTCAGGGGGTTGTAGTGCCACCAGCCCAGGCGCGCCGCCGCCAGGGCCAACCGGTGCTGCTGGGCCAGGGCGTCGCGCTCGGCCTCCGCCCGCCTGTGACCGGTCACGTCCTCGGCGGTGCCGTCGTAGTAGAGGGGCCGGCCGGACTGGTCGCGAACCACGGTGGCGCTCTCGCGCACGAACACCACCGACCCGTCCCTTCTCGCCCACCCGCTCTCGAAGCCCTCGACACCGCCGGCGTCCTCGATCAGGCGCCTGAAGTCGGCCCGAGCGTGGCCCGGCGCGAATCCCTCCTGCTCGAGGTTGCGCTCCAACAGCTCGGCGGCCGAATCGAAGCCCAACATGCGCACGAGCGCCGGGTTGGCCATCACAATGCGTCCGTCGGGCGTCGAGCGATAGAGCCCGATGGTGGTGTTCTCGTAGAGGCTGCGAAAGCGTCTCTCGCTCTCGATCCTGGCACGCTCGACCTCGTACAGCTCCTTGTAGTGGCCCTTGCTGGTTCGCTGCCAGAAGGCCAGGAACCCGGCGATCGTGGCGGCGACGAAGCCGGCGAGAAGCCCCCCGATGAGAAGGGCGCGATCCCGCGCCGGGCCGAGGGCCTCGGCGGCGTCCACCTTGGCGACGATGAACCACGGCGAGTCGGGGATCGGGCTGACGACGGCGAGCACGTCGACGCCTCGGTAGTCCTTGCCGCGCGTCACGCCGCGCTGGCCGCCGACGACCTGGGCCGCCGGAAGATCGAGCTGCGAGAGGGGGAAACGCAGGCGGAGCGCGGTGCTCTTCCGATGGCGCAGCTCGTTCAGGAAGACGACATCGTTCCCTTCGCGCCGCACGAGCAGCGTCTCGGCGCTCGAGCTCGGCGTGGGCCAGGTGGAGATGAGGGGGAAGAGCGCACTCTCGGCGTTGCACCTCAGCAGGACCGCCCCGAGGGCCTCGGCCGTGTCTCCCGGGCCGGCGAACACGGGGGCCACGACCTCCAGGTGCGGAGGCAGGCCGTTCGGCCCGGCATGCAGGTCGGTGAGGACGGCACGATGCCCCTGGAACGCGGTCCTCAGAGAGCGCCGGGCGGATCCATGGGTCTCCTCGCCAGCGGCGTGGCCGCTCAGTGACAGGAGGATGTGTCCCCCTGGATTCACCAGCAGCACGTCGTCGTATGGCCCCAGCCGCCTCAACGACTGGAAGCGCGTCAGCAACGGCGCACGGGTCGCAGGGCTGGGTGCGGCGAAGAAGCGAGCGGTGTCGCCAGGGAGCGAGGGACTCTCCGTGAGCAGAGACCCGTACCCGAGGCGCTCGGCGCGCCAGGCGGTGATCTCCTCGACCTTGAGCGTCGCGACCGTCTCGAGGTCCAGATCGGCTTCGCGGCGAAGACGTTGGGCCTCACTCCACTCGAGCCAGACCCCCGCCGCCACGACGGCCGAGACCAAGGCGACCACACCCGCGACCAGAGGCGCGCGTGGCAGCGGGGAGGCGGTGACCCCCTCGGAGTCGCCGGATTCCGGGTGCGGCTGGTCCACGGCAGGTTCCTGTTGCCGCCAGGATACAGGCCCAGGACCCGCAATGCCAGACGAAACGGGAAGCCCCGCGTGGAGGTCTCGCTCCCCACGGCGGCGCTCGGGTCAGCCTCCGACGCGCCGCTTCTGGAGCTCCTCGATTCTCGGCAGGGACTGCGGCACCACAAGCTCCCGTCGAGGCGACCGGGCCATGGAGAGCTCGATGCAGCGCCCGATGACGCCCACTGGCCGATGGCCGAAGGTCACTCCCGCAGCACCTGCGCCACCTTCTCTGCCAGGGTTCTGAGCCCGAAGGGCTTGTGGATGAAGGGCGTCCCTGGTTCGAGCACACCATGACGCCTCACTCCGTCGTCGGGATAGCCCGACATGAACAGGACCTTGAGTCGCGGTGTGTGTCGGCGCAGGCGCTCGGCCACGATCGAGCCGCTGATCCCAGGCATCACGACATCCGTGATGAGGAGGTCAGGCCGGAAGCCTCTTTCCTCGACGGCCAGTAGGGCCTCGCCCCCGTTGGCGGCCACCTCGGTGTGGTAGCCGAGCTGCTCGAGGCAGTCCCTTACCAGGTGGCGCAGCGCAGGCTCGTCCTCCACCACCAGGACGCTCTGCCCCTTGCCCGGAACCGTGCTTGTGGCCGCAGGCTCTGGCTCGATCTCGATCGCTTCCTGCGTGCGTGGAAGGTAGACTTCGAACGTCGAGCCCTTCCCCGGCTCGCTGTGAGCCCAGATGTACCCGCCGGACTGCTTGACGATTCCGTATGCCGTGGAAAGCCCCAGCCCGGTGCCCTTCCCCGTCTGCTTCGTCGTGAAGAAGGGCTCGAACAGATGCTCTTGGACGTGCGGGTCCATTCCGACGCCGGTGTCCTTCACGGCCAGCACCACGTATGGGCCAGCGCTCATGGGTGAGGCCCCGTGGTTGGGGCTGGAGCCGATGTCGACATCAGTCGTCTCGACGACGAGCGTCCCGCCCAAAGGCATCGCGTCTCGCGCGTTCACGATGAGGTTGATGATGACCTGCTCGATCTGGCCCGGGTCGGCCTTCACCCGACCCGTCGCCGAGGCCAACCTGGTCTGGAGCTTGATGTTCTCCCCCACCAGCCGCTGAACCATGTTCTGGAGGCCTCGCACCGTGGTGTTGAGGTCCAGTATTCTGGGGCGGAGCGTCTGCTTCCTGCTGAAGGCCAGGAGCTGGCGGGTGAGCTCGGCCGCACGCTCTGCGCTGCCATGGATCTGCTGAAGGCTGACGAGCAGTGGGTCACCGGCGCGGAGATCGCGGAGCGCCAGCTCACTGTGCCCCAAGATGATCCCCAGGGTGTTGTTGAAGTCGTGGGCGATGCCGCCTGTCAACTGGCCGACCGCCTCCATCTTCTGGGCTCGCCGCATCCGGGTCTCGGCCTCGTTGATCTCGGTCATGTCGCGGTAGACGCTGAGCCGGCAGCGTTTCCCACCGCACTCCAGCGGCACCGAGCTCACCTCGGCCAGCAGCCTGTCCCCATCCTTCTTCCGAAGCGGCACTGACCTGACCAACCGCTCCCCGCCCACACCGTCCAGGGTGGGCACGGCGGCCTCCCCGGCGCCCTCGGCGGGCTGCACGTCCCGGACGCGGAGGCGCAGCATCTCCTCTTCCGAGTAGCCGAGCATGGCACGCAAGGCACGGTTAGCCATGACCACCTTCTCGCCGCCCGCCTCGCTCACCAGGATGCCGTCCAGCGTCCCCTGGAAGACGCCACGGAACCTCTCCTCACTCTCGCGCAACGCCAGCTCGGCACTCCTGCGCTCGGTGATGTCCATGTGCTGGATCACGGCGTGAGTGATCCGCCCCGCCGCGTCCCTGACCGGGAACATGGTCGCCGCGAGCAGCACGTGGGTCCGTCGCGCCAGGGGGAGGTTGGGCAGCCGCGTGGTGTCGTAGTCGATCTCGAGCCGGGCGGTCTCCCCACGCTCGAAGACGTTGCGGACCCGCGGCAGGAGCCCCTGCGAGGCCACGATGGGGTCGTCGAGCACGCAGTACTTGCCCACGACCTCGTCGTCCTCGATCTTCAGCAGGTCGCGGCACGCCTGGTTGATGCGGATCAGGAGGCCCTTCTCGTCCGAGACCCACATCGGGTAGGGGCTCTGCTCGATGACGCTGTCGAGGAATGCCTGGGAAGTCCGCAGGGCCTCCTCGGCACGCTTTCGCTCCGTGATGTCTCGGGAGACGGTGAAGATCAGCGATTCGCCCCCCACGCGAGCTCCTGCGACGCTCACTTCGGCATCGTAGACAGAGCCGTCCCTTCGCCGATGGCGGGTCTCGAAGACGACGCGGGCCGTGCTGAGGTCGGCGAACCGGCTGCGTATCTCGGCCTCGCTCATCTGGGTTTCCCAGTCCCAGGTGTGCAGGCCGAGCAGCTCATCAGGCGAGTATCCGAGCATGGCGGCGAAGCGGCGATTGGCCTCGACCACTGCGTGCTCCTGGTTGATGATGCAGATGCCGTCGAGGGATGCGTCCATGAGCGCTTGCCGAGTGAGAGCGTCGTGAGCGAGGACCTTTCCCGCCGGTCCGCTCGGGCCGGCGGCTCGGCCCTGCCCGACCTCACGATCGACGGCCGCGGCCAGCCTGGCCGGCTTGCCTCTGACGACGATGTCCCGCGCTCCCCGCCGCATCAGCTCGACGGCAGAGTCTTCTTCCGCCTGGTCCGAGACGACGATCAGAGGCGTGTCGAGGCCCCTCTCTTGGAGGAGCGCCAGGGCGCGCTCTGCGCTGAAGGCGGCCAGGCGATAGGCGGAGATGACCGCGTCGAACGCCTGCGCCACCAGGAGGGCACGAACCTGGTGCGCGGTCCGCGCCCGAGTCGTCTCGACGACATGGCCGCTCTCCCGCAGCAGACGGGTGAGAGCCGTGGCTTGGTCAGCGTCGTCGTCGACGACGAGGAGGCGCAACGCCTTGCCACCCATGCTCATTCCGGCGGGCATGCGACCCAGGCGTCCGTGCGCCTGCTCCTGACGCGCGGCGCACACGCTCGCGGCGGGGCGAAGCGGCGGTGCATGGGCACGATGCTCGTGGCTGATCGGCGCTTCAAGATAGGCTGGCCGGTCAGGGGAGTCAAGGCACAGCAGGTGGCGCGGTGGCGCGGGTGGCGCCGGGGCTGCTAGCGTCCGATCCGCCGCTTCTGCAGCTCGTCGATTCTCTGCAGTGTCTGGCGCACGGCGGCCGCCGTCTCCGGCAGCGGCGACAGCTCCAGGGCGGCGAGCAGGTACTGGTAGGCGGCGGACGGCTCGCGTCGGTCCTCCAGGAGGATCGTGCCCAGAAGCGCGTAGACCTCCGCCAGCCCGGCCCCTTGCGGGACGTCCCGCACCACGCGTCGCAGCAGCAGCAGCACGGCGTCGATGTGCCCGGCCCCACGCAGCCATTGGGCCAGGGGCGCCGCCTCCGTCGGCGAAAGGGCGCCGTGAGCCGCAGCCGGCGGCAGGGCGAAGTACAGGCGAGCCGCCGCCTCGAAGCGGCCGTCATCCAGGGCCGCCCGGATGGCGTCGCCGGTCGGCGTCGCCTCTGGCGGCTCGATGCCGGTGGGCGGGATGGATAGGCCGCGCCGATCCATCACCCAGGCGGCCAGCGTGCCGGCGACGAACCCGCCGATGTGGGCCCCGTGGGCCACCCCGCCCTGGCCCGCCAGCAGCAAGGGGAGCAGGTTGTCGACGACCAGGAACATCCCGAGCACCAGGCGGGCCGGCAGCCTGATGACCTGCATGAAGAACGGAGGCAGGAAGATCAGCATCCGGACGATGTTGCGGGGGAACCAGAGGAAGTAGAAGCCGAGGACGCCGGAGATGGCGCCCGAGGCCCCCACCAGCGGGACCTCGGAGGAGGAGAAGACCAGAGCGTGGGCCAGCGTGGCTGCGATGCCGGTGGCCAGGTACCAGAAGAGATAGCCGAGCGCCCCCAGGCGAGACTCGACGTTGTCGCCGTAGATCCAGAGGAAGAGCATGTTCCCGAAGAGGTGCAGGAAGCCGCCGTGGAGGAACATGCAGGTCAGCAGGTCCGAAAGCTGCGGGGCTGCCGGCCGGAAGCCGTGCTCGAAGGAGAAGAGGTCGTAGGCGCTGGTCCGGGCGACGAGCTGGCGCACGTCCACCTGGCCGCCCATCTGGTGCGCCATCACCTCCAGGTACTCCGGGAAGGCCGGGTCGTTCAGGTCCGCCCGCCGCTGGCCCAGGGGGAGGTTGATCAGCAGGAAGGCGGCGACGTTGAGCGCGATGAGCGTGTAGTTGACGAAGGGAACGCCCTTCGGGTTCGGAGCGTCACCGACTGGGATGAACATGGATCTGGCCTCGCGGCCCTGGGCTCGAGCCCGGAGCCCCCGTCGACTACCGCACCGCCGAAAGCCGATACAGCACGCAGCCGTGCCAGGGGACGACGGGTGCCAGCTCGGAGACGACACCCAGGTCGCGGTGCTGCCACAGGTCCCGGGCGCGACAACGTGGACCGAGGTCGAGCTCGGCCAGCGGGACCCGGATCTCGACCCCGGCCGCCTCGGCTGGCGGCGCCGCCTCCAGGGCGTGGACCGAGAAGACGACGCTGCTCCCGCTCGGGCCGGTGAGGCCGCCGTCGTCGAGCGCCGCCAGCGCCCGGAAACGGACGGCGCCCTCGGGCACGGCGTACTCGACCAGCGACCGCGCGTGGGCGGCGATCCCATAGGGAACGGTGTGGCCGGCGACGGTCATCGCCCGGCCGCTCGGGGACTCCTCCGTCGAGACCTCACCCCAGCCCGCCCACGCCTGGACCCAGGGCAGATCCGTCAGCCGCCGCTCGCTCCCGTCGGACATGACCAGCCTCGGCTCCACCCACAGCGCATGGTCCCAACCGGTGCCGTCCTCGCCCCCCTCGGCGACCAGGACCAGCCGCGCCGCGCCGGCCAGGCCGACATCCACGGGCACGCCGTGGCCCGGGGTGGCCCTCGTCACCAGCGGGCTCGTGAAGGCGGGGTGCGAGAGGTCGACGGGGAACCGGTCGCGGGTGTTGAAGACGGCGAGATAGCGATCTCCGGAGCCGGGGTCACCGGCGACCCAGGCCAGGAGACCCTCCCGGTCGAAGAGCGGGTGGTTGTCCCGGCTGTGCTGATCGACGGCGATCACCTCGGGGTTGGTCAGCAGCTTGAGCGTGGCCGGGTCCGTCTTCGTCATGTCGCCGCCGTAGATCAGCGGTGAGCGTGCGATCGACCAGAGGGTCATGAGCGTGCGCTGCTCCTCGGGGGAAAGACGCGTCGTCCGCCGCCCCATCTCCAGCACCCCGAGCGGCAGCATGTCGGCGTCCGGCCAATGGCCGGGGCCGCAGTGGGGGGCCCAGTTGCCGAGGCGCGCGAACTGCGCAAGCAGCGCCGGCCAGGAGTCCCAGAAGTCGTCGCTGATCCGCCACATGTTGGCGTGACGCTTCACGTGCTCGGCGGCCTCGAGCGCCGTTTCTCCCGGAGACAGGCTGAGGACCATCGGACGCCCGGTCCGGTCGATGGCGCGCCGGATGGCCTCGATCTCGGGGACGTTGTCGAGATAGGGGCGGGCGATGTCGTCGACCTTGACGAAGTCGACGCCCCAGGAGGCGATCAGCTCGAAGACCGAGTCGTAGTACGCCTGGGCGCCGGGCTTGGTCATGTCCACGCCGTACATGTCCGGGTTCCAGGCGCAGGTGCTCGAGGTGTCGGCGATGTCGGCGGCGTGTACCGCGGTCCCCCTCACGGGGAGGTTCCGCTCGACCGCCAGCCGGGGGATCCCCCGCATCAGGTGGATGCCGAGCTGCAGCCCCTTGGCGTGCACGTAGTCGGCCAACGGCTTGAAGCCGCTCCCGTCCGCGGCCGACGGGAAGCGGTTGGGGGCGGGCAGCAGCCGGCCCCACTCGTCCATCACCAGCGGTGCGTCCGGCCGGTAGCCATGGCCGCTGGCGCCCGGCTCGTACCACTGGATGTCCACGGTCAGTACCCGCCAGCCGTACGGCAGCAGGTGCTCGGCCATGGAGTCGGCCTGCGTCTTCGCCTGCTCCTCGGTGATCGTGGTCCCGAAGGCGTCCCAGCTATTCCACCCCATCGGCGGGGTCTTTGCCCAGGTCAGGAACTCGAGCGGACCCGCCTCGGAGCAGACCCCGGGACCGGCGAGGGCGAGGCTCCACGCGATCAGGGCCAGCAGCAGTCTCCTCAGCACCGTTGGCTCTCCAGTCGGCAACATTCTAGCGTAGCGGCGGCCACCGCTCGGGAGAAGCGCCTCAGGCGCGCCGCTCAGAACTCGTGCACCGCCGGTCGGCCTTCGTACCAGGCCGCCATGTTGAGGACCAGGTAGTTCCAGTTCTGGAAGCCCCGGTTGAGGACCGGCTCGCCGGTCTCCGGCAGGTAGTACTCGTGGAGGGCAGAGAAGCGCTCGAGGTCGCGGGCGAACAGCCGGATCGTCTTCTCCGCCAGCTCGCGGGCGTCGTCGTCGAAGCCGTAGTCCACCAGGCCCCGGAAGACCAGGTAGTTCGACACCCCCCAGATCGGGCCGGTCCACAAGGAGGGGTTCCCGGAGGCGCGCACGTTGTACATCTTCTCCATCTTCGACAGCGTGCGGACGCCGTACGGGGCGTTGAAGGTCGCCGGGTTGCGATAGTGCTCGTCGACCACGCGCTGCGCCTGCTCGGGCGTCGCCACCCCCGCCCACAGGGCGAGGAAGCCCGACCAGACACCCAGGCGCTGGATCAGGCAGTCGTAGTCGCGGGGGTAGTTGCTGTGCAGGACGAGGCGCGGGTCGCCGCTGAACGGTCGCGCCTCGAAGGGCAGCAGGTCGAGGTCGACGCTGTAGAAGAAGCCGTCGCGCTCGTCCCAGCAGTGCTCGCGGATGCTCTTCAACAGCTCGTCGGCGTCCTGCTGGTACAAGACGGCGATCTCTCCCATGTTCAGCCGCTCGCACAGGTAGACGAGGGCGAGCAGCTCCTTGTACATCATGCAGTTGAGGTAGATGGACCCCGAGCTCCGGTGCGGCCGCATGAAGGTGGCGGGGTCGTTGTCGACGCCGATGGCGGCGTCGTCGATCCAGAAGTAGAGGCCGGTGGCCTTGTGTCGCTGGCGGTTCTTGTAGCGGTTGACGAAGGCCTGCAGGAAGAAGAAGCGCTCGCGCAGCCACTCGGCGTCGCCGCCGCCGAGACGGGTCAGGAAGGCCGCGTGTTGGGCGAGGCAGGGCTTGTGCATGTTGGTCTCGTCGACGTCGATCCGCGCCTTCAGCGCGCTGCGGGCCGGCGAGTCCCGCCGGAGCAGGATCGGCACCCAGCCGTCCATGCCGCCGTAGTCGAGGTAGTTGAGGACCGAGCCGCGCTCGTAGGCCAGGGCCTGCTGCCGGTCCTCGTCCGTCCCCACCTCGAGCAGGGTCTGTCGGAGGGCCACGTCGCTGAGCCACGAGTCCCAGTCCCAGAGCACGTCGGCGTACTGCTGGCTCCCCGGCGTCAGGAAGGGATGCTGGAAGGCGCCACCCTTCTCGCGGAACATCCCCCGGTAGTCCGTGTGGATCGCCTTGCGGATGATCGCGATCGACCTCTCGATCGAGGGCGCGGCTTCCTCCGCCCTTCCCCACGCGGGCAGCAGGAGCACGGCGAGGCAGGCGGCGAGCAGTCTCCTCTGCATGGCTTGGACCCCCACGCACGAATTGTATGTAGCGCCGGCAATCCGTGCATGCACCGGTGTTGGAGAGGCCGGGCTCACTACTACTGTCCGGGGATGACTCTCGTACTCCCCGCTCGGCTCACCTCTCGGCCTGATAGCAGTATTTCCTCCTGTTCATTACTAATGAACACTGTACAATAGTGACCGTGGCTCACTCCGGGCAGATCTCACCGTATCTGGACAGCCTCCTGACGCTGCCTTTCGTGAGGGGCGCCTCCCTTCGAGTCGGTACGGGGCCCGGACAGGGAGACGCCCTCCTGGAGCTGGTGACCCCTCGCGGTCGTCGACGCCTGCTGGTCGAAGAGACACGGTCTCACCTGAGTCGGCCTCTGGTCGGCGACCTGATCGCCCGCTCGTCGCCGCGCGCACGGACGCCATCGATTCTCTTCGCCCCCTATGTGTCGCCCGAGATGGGGGCGCTTCTGGCCTCACATGGCCTCAATTTCGTCGACCGCGCCGGGAACTGCCGTCTCAACCTCGGAGGGAGCTACGTCGCCCACATCGAAGGGCGGAAGCCCCGACAACGCGGCGACAGTCCCGGCGGCTTGCGCGGTCCCGGCTTCCGGGTCGTCTTTGCCCTCCTGGCAGAGCCGCGCTTCCTCAACGCCCCGGCCCGCCAGCTCGCCCACGACTCGGGCGTGAGCGTGGGCACGGTGTCGAACGTTCTGCGGCGGCTCGAGCACGACCGTGTCATCGTCCGCACCAAGTCGATGTGGCATCTCGTGAGGCGCGGTGACCTCGTCGAGCGTTGGATCGCCGGCTACGCAGAGGGCCTGCGTCCCCAGCTCCTGGTGGGACGTTTCCAGACGCCGGATGCCGACCCACCCAGCCTCGAGGCTCGCGTCTCAGGCCTGCTGGACCCCGGCGAGGTTTGGGCATGGGGCGGCGCGGCCGCCGCCTATCGCCTGACGCAGCACTACCGGAGCCACGAGACAGTCCTCCATGTCGTGACGGCGCCCGTGGACCTCTCGAGACGACTGAAGGCGCTTCCCCATGGCGCCGGTCCGCTGATCATCCTTGGCGTTCCCGGTCCCATCGCCTTTCTTGGCGCAGCGCCGCAGACCGTTCACCCGTTGCTGGTCTACTCAGAGCTGCTCCTCACGGGCGACGATCGAGCACGGCGGGCAGCCGCCGAGATCCGCGATCGTTTCCTCTTCTCGCGATGACGGGGCTCCTTCCCGAGCAGGTCGAGACGATCCGCCAACTGTCGCGACTCTGGAGCGACACGGCCTTCGTCCTGATAGGTGCCAACGCCCTCGCCCTTCAGGTCGATCTCGCGTGGCGGCAGACCAACGACCTGGACCTCGTCCTGTCCGTCGCCCTTGCCGACTATCCCGCCGGCCTGGCCGCTCTGGCCGGTTGGCGGCAGCGCCCCGAAGGGGAGCACGCTTGGCGGTCGCCGACTGGCGTCGACGTGGACGTGGTTCCGGCCGGACCGGACTTGCTCGCGGCAGGCTCCCTGATCTGGCCCCGGAGCGGCTTTCGCATGAGCCTCCTCGGCCTCCGGTTGGCATTCGAACACAACGTGACCCTTCACCTGGGAGACAGCCTTTCCCTCCGTGTTGCCGTGACGCCGGTTGTCGTCGTCCTGAAGCTGGTGGCCTTTCTCGAGCGCCCTGACGCGCGGGAGCATGATCTCGGCGACATCGCCCAGGTCATGGAGTGCTATCTCGACGTGACGGACGACCGTCGATGGGACCTACCGGTCGACTTCGAGGACGCGAGCGCCTTCGCGCTCGGCACCGACATACGCACGCTGATCGACAAGGAAGAGCGTACGGCCGTGGAGGAGTTCCTGGAGCAGGCCCGGGACGACGGTCATCGGACTCATGCCCTGATGATTCGAAATGGTCCCTGGGTGTGGCGACAACACCCCAAGCTACTGGCGGAGCGGCTGATGGCCTTCGAGAAGGGGCTGCTCGGCTAGAGGCTCGGGTCGGTCGGTCAGGCGTCCGGAGCCGGCAGCCAGACCCGGAAGGCGCTTCCTTCACCCACCTCCGAGCGGACGTCGACGCGGCCGGAATGGGCCTCGACCACCGCCCGGACCAGGCTCAGACCCAGGCCGAGGCCGCGCTCCGAGCGGCTGGCGTCGCCACGGTAGAGGCGTTCCCAGACCCGGGGGAGGTCGCCCGGGGGGATGCCGATGCCGGTGTCGCGCACCTCGATCGATATCCCGGCATCGGCGGCCTCGGCGGAGACGGCGATGCGCCCGCCCGCCGGCGTGTACTTGACCGCGTTGTCGACCAGGTTGGCGACCACCTGGCGCAGTCGCTGGCGGTCCGCCCACGCCAGCAGGCCCGGCGCCCCGTGGACCTCGAGGCGCAGGCCCTTCTCTTCGGCGAGGTCGGCGTACAGCTCGCGGACCTGGTCCAGGAGGGGAGCGAGCTCGACCGCCACGAGCTGAAGACGCATGGTCCCGGTCTCGGCCTCCGAGATGTCCATCAGGGTGGTGAGCATCCCCTCGATGCGCTCCGACTCCTCCAGGCAGTCGGCCAGCGCCTCGCGGCAGGCCGGGGCGTCGCCCTCGGCCTGCAACGTGGTCTCTGCGATCCCCCGCAGTCGGGTCAGCGGCGTCCGCAGGTCGTGGGCGACGTTGTCGAGCGAGCCGCGCATGGCCGCGATCAGGGTCTCGATGCGGTCCAGCATCCCGTTGAAGAGCGTCCCCAGCTCGTCGAGCGGGTCGCCCGCCTGCCGAATGGGCACCCGCGACGCCAGGTGGCCGGTGTCTACGATCCCGCGCACGAGGGCGATCAGCCGCCGCAGCGGTTGGAGCGCCCAGTGGGTGAGCGCGGCGCCGCCCAGCAGCCCGACCACGACCGTGGTCAGCAGCAGCACCAAGGCGAGCGCTCGGAAGTGGGTGAGCAGGAGAACACGCGCTTCCGTGCTCTTGCCGACCTGGAACACGGTCCCGTCCTCGAGGCGCACCGAGGCGACCTCGAGCACCGTCCCACCACGTCCGGGCAGGCGGGCCCACGCCTGCCCGGCGCGCAACCCGGGCGCCTCCAGCTTGTCGAGGTCGAACTCGCCCCAGTCGGCGGGCATGGTGAAGAAGACCGCCTCGGCCCCGCCACGGCCCAGGACCCGCACGAAGAGCCGCTCGTGGCGGCCGGTCCGGGCATCGGTGGCGATCGCCTGGTTGAGCGCGGCCAGGCCCCCGAGCTCGTACTCGGAGACGTAGCGGGCCAGGGTGCTGCGGATCAGGTCGTGGTCGCGCTGCTCCAGCGAGGCCTCCAGCAGCACGTAGGTCAGGCTGGTGACCGCCAGTGAGCTGACCACGAACAGCGCCGAGTACCACAGCGCCAGACGGAAGCCGAGCGTCCGGCGCAGTCGGCTAGTCCACCCTGAGGACATAGCCCATCCCGCGCAGGGTATGGATCAGCTTGCGGTCGAACCCCTTGTCGACCTTCTCCCGGAGCCGGTGGACCAGGACGTCCACCACGTTGGTGCGGGGGTCGAAGCTGTAGTCCCAGACGTGGGAGAGGATCATCGCCTTCGAGACCACGCGGCTGGCGTTGCGCATCAGGTACTCGAGCAGGGCGAGCTCCCGGGGCCGCAGCTCCAGGCGCTGGCCGGCCCGTTCCACCCGGCGGCTCACCAGGTCGAGGGTCAGGTCGGCGACGGCGAGCCGGGTCGGCTCGGCTACGGCGCTGCAGCGCCGCAGCAAGGCCTGAAGACGCGCCAGCAGCTCGGCGAAGGCGAACGGCTTGGTCAGGTAGTCGTCGCCGCCGGTCTGCAGGCCCTTGACCCGGTCGTCGACCGAGCGCCGGGCGCTCAGGATCAGGACCGGCATCTTCTTCCCCTGCCGCCGCAGCTCCTCGATCAGGCTGAGCCCGTCGCGGCGGGGGAGCATCAGGTCGACGACCGCGGCGTCGTACGGCTCGGAGAGCGCCAGCCGCAGGCCTTCCTCTCCGTCGTGGGCGCGATCCACGGCATAGCCCGCCTGCCGAAGTCCCTTCTCGAGGAAGGAGCCGATCGTGGCGTCGTCCTCGACGACGAGCAGGCGCATGCGGTTCCCTGGTCAGTCCACCTGAGGCGGGGCCAGGATAGCCTGCCCGGTGGCGGAACGCCACGGGAGCTACCACCCACAAGGGTGGCGGGCGGCCCTGAGGCTCACAGGGCCGGCACGACGTCAGTACGCGCGAAGTCGTTGCCCTTGAAGAGCAGCGGCTCGCCCGAGTGCCGGGACAGCGCGTACGCGCAGCAGTCGCCGAGGTTCAGGCCGGCAGGGTGCTTGCCCTTTCCGTACCTCTGCCACGCTTCCCTCGCCAGGCGGAGGTGGTCCTGAGTGAAGGACACCACGTCTACCCCCGCGTGGTGGAAGAGGAGGTCGAGCTCGCGGACGCCGGCAGGGCCCTTTCGGACCGAGACGACGATGGCCGCCTCGAACGCGTTGACCGCGCTCATCAGCCGTTGACCGGCCGCGGCAAGCGCGGTGGCGAAGGCATCGCGCTCCGGCTCCCTGAACAGGATCGCCAGGACCGCGGAGGAGTCGAGGACCATCTAGCGAAAGGCCCCCCGCTCGTCATAGCCCAGGATCTCCTCGGCGCTCCGGGCATCGAGGTCGGGGAGTGCGGCGCATCGTTCCGACACTTCCAGGATGGCGTTGCGCACGGAAGGAGCGGCTGTTCGTCCTCGCGCCCGCCGAAGGGCCTGCTCGAGGGCATCGATGACTGACGCGGTGATGGTGCTGCCGGTCTCCCGGGCCAGCTCCTTGGCGAGCCGCTCCGCCTCGCCATTCTTGATGCTCAAGGCCATCCCTTACCCCCTACCACCTATTCAGGATGATTCTACCACGAAGGGGTCTCCTGTGGTGGCCGGTTCAGTAGCAGGGAATCTCCCGGGTCGCACAGCGGCTAGACTGGAACGGGTCGAGCTGGGGCGCTGGAGCCCCCGGCCCGGGAGGTGGCGATGAGCAGCCAGAAGGGTACCGAGCGAAAGGCGGCGCCGAGCCGCCGCGACTTCATGAAGGCCGGCGGCGTCGCCACGGCGGCGGTCCTCGCCCACTCCGGCCTGCCCCGGGCGGCGCGTGCCCTGCCCGCGCTCCCCATGAACCCCCGAACCGCCCAGAGCCTCCCCACCCGGAACCTGGGCCTCACCGGCCACCGGGTCGGCATCTTCAGTCTGGGAGGCCAATCGGCGCTGGAGCGGGCGGAGAACCACGAGGTGGCGGTGCCCATCGTCGAGCGCGCCCTCGACCTCGGCATCAACTACATCGACACCTCGTCCATCTACGGGGGACCCGAGCGCTGGAGCGAGCGCTACATCGGCGAGGTGATGAAGAAGCGGCGCTCCGAGGCCTTCCTGGCCAGCAAGACCAAGGAGCGCTCCCGGGACGGCTCGCTGCGGATGCTCGACAGGTCCCTCGAGCTGCTGCAGACCGACCACCTCGACCTGTGGCAGCTTCACGACATCGGCCTGGTCGAGGACGTGGACGCCGTGTTCGCCAAGGGCGGGGCGATGGAGGCCCTGCTGGAGGCCCGCGACCAGAAGGTGGTGCGCCACCTCGGCCTCACCGGTCACTTCCGCCCGGACGCCCTGCTGGAGGCGATGCGGCGCTTCCGGTTCGACGCCATCCTGCTGGCGGTCAACGCCGCCGACCCCCATCGCTTCAGCTTCGTCGCCGAGCTGCTGCCGGCGGCGGTGGAGCAGCAGATGGGCATCATCGGCATGAAGGTGCCGGCCCGGGGCCGGATCCTGTCCACCTGGACGCCGCCGCCCCTGGAGAGGCAGCGGCACTCCTGGGAAGGCGCCGTGATCGCCAACGGTCCCGGGACCCTCACCATGCGCGAGGCCATGGCCTACGCCCTTTCGCATCCGGTGTCCACGGTGATCGTGGGCTGTGACTCGATCCAGCAGCTCGAGGAGAACGTCCAGATCGCCCGGGAGTTCACGCCGCTCAGCGCCCGGCAGATGGCCGAGCTGACGAAGCGGGCGGAGCCGGTGGCCGACCAGGCGCTCTTCTTCCGGTTCGTCTCTCGGGCCTGACTCGGCTCAGTACTCGGCCATCCGTACCTTGAGCACCTGGGGTCGGTCGGTGAAGTTCAGGCCGTAGTCGGTCTGATCGCCGCTCCAGACCCGCTCGAAGACCCAGCTTCGGTCCTGGTAGTGGCCTTCCTCGACCCGGGCCAGCATCGCGTGCTTCTCCGGCCCGGGCTGGTCGAGGTCGAAGGAGATCCGGGCGTGGCGGCCGATCACCAGGAGCTCGTCGGGGCCCAGCCGCGCGATCAAGGCGCCTCCCGCCGGCTGGTCGGCGGACGCCGGCGGGTCGGCGTTCGGGAACCACTCCGGCATCCCGAACTGCCACTGGCCGTACTGAACTCTCGCCCGCCACTTGCCGAGATGGAGGACCTGCTCGGCGTTGTCGTCGGGCTTGCTGGCGCCCCACACCTCGCCTTCCAAGGCCAGCCGGGCCCATTCGCGGGCCATCAGGGCCAGCACCCGGTAGTTCAGGGCGAAGGGCTCGAGCGTCTCCTCGGTCACCTGCTTGGCGCCCAGCGGGTAGTTCGAGTAGCCGGTGTAGTCGATGCCGAAGGGGGCGAAGCCGATCCCGTGCCGGCCCAGCACCGGGAAGAGGTATCGAGCGAAGGGCCGGTCGCTGCCGATCTCGGCCACGAAGAGGGCGTTGTCGGTCCGGCCGTAGTGGTCGAGCACCGCCATCACCTTGCGGTCGTCCCGGAGGTAGATGTCGGGCGAGATGAAGTCGAGCGAAGGGGCGGCGGCCTTCCACACGTCGAGGACGTTGTGGGTCGGGCCGCCGCTCGAATAGGTGAGGGGGGCCTGGGGGTCGATCGGGTCGCGCAAGGCGGCGTTGACGTACATGGGGACCGGGTGGGCGGCCTTGCCGGCCGCCGCCACCTGCTCGACGAAGCGGGCGATGTGCCAGGCGTGGAAGGACTCGTCGGCGTCCGCTCCGAAGACCTCGGCCCAGGCTCCGGGCCTCCGGCCCATCGCCGCGACCAGCTCCTGGGGGACCTGGCCCTCGAACAGCCGCTGGGCGGCCGGCGAGTAGTCCCTGACGCTGCCGTAGGTGCCGGTTTCGTTCTCCACCTGGACCAGGATCACGGTGTGCTGCCGGTCGACCTCTTCCAGGTGCTCCATCAGGGCCACGAAGGCCTTCCGGTCGGCGTCGAGGGTCGCCGGGTGGACGGGCGAGAGCGAGTCGCGCTGGCCGCCGTCTTTGGTGATCACCCGAGGGAAGCGCTGGTTGTCGAGCTTGACCCAGGCCGGCGCGTACTTGGGGGAGTTGTTCTTCCAGGTGGCGAACCACAGCAGCACCAGCCGCACCCGGTGCTCCCGAGCCTGCTCGAGCAGGGTGTCGAGGAACGAGAAGTCGAAGACGCCCTCCGTGGGCTCGATCTGCTCCCAGGCGATGGGCATCTGCAGCGTGTTGGCGTGCAGGTACGCGACCGCCGGCCAGACGCTCGGCAACGCCGCCTCGTAGTTGCTCGAGTTGTTGGCCTGGGCGGCCAGCATCAGGAACGGCTCGCCATCGACCAGGAGGGCGTGACGACCGTTGCGCTCGACGAGCCGCGGCCTTTCCGTCTCGGCACCCGAGAGAGCCTGCGCGGAGAGGATAGCGGTGGCCGCTGTCAGGGCGACCCAGGTCAGGGACGGGCGCCGCGGCGCCTTGCGGGACGTGTCGGTCGTGACCACGGGCAAGCCTCCTTCGGTTGTCAGCCCGCGGCAGTGTACCTCGCTCCGGTCCGGGGTGCGGCGCGGGCTCACGTGCTGGGCTGGGCGAAGCGCAGGTAGGGGAGGGCGTCGGCGACCCGGGCCGCCTCGGCCGCCCCGTCGAGCAGTTGCCCGATCGGGTCCCATTGCCCGTTGACGAGGGCCTCGCGCGCGCCGGGCTTCATCCAGAAGCAGAAGCGCTGCGCCCCCGCCGTCACCTCCTGGGCCTCCAGATCGACCCGCACCTCGATCCCGGGCTCCCGCTCGACCCGCTCGGCCAGCGCCATCGCCGCACGGTGGCTGACGCAGGCGCACGGGATGCCGAGCGCGGTTGCGTTGCCGGCGAAGATCTCGGCGAAGCTCTCGGCCACGATCGCGCGGAAGCCGCTCCTGGTCAACGCCTGCGGGGCGTGCTCACGCGAAGAGCCGCAGCCGAAGTTGGCGCCCGAGAGCAGGACGGTTGCGCCCGCGAAGCGCGGGTCGTCGAGCGTGTTGGGCCTCCGCGAGCCGTCCTCGAAGAAGCGCAGGTCGTGGAAGAGGTGCGCGCCGAGGCCGTCGAACGAGACGCACCTCATGAAGCGCGCCGGGAGGATGCGGTCGGTGTCGATGTCGTCGCCGGAGACGGGGACGGCGCGTCCGGCCACGCTTCTGATCTTGCCCTGAGCCATCTCGTTTCTCCTGATCGCCGGTCAGGCGATCGAAAAGACCTCGCGGGCGTCGGCCAGGTGGCCGCGGATCGCGGCGGCCGCCACCATCAACGGGCTCATCAGCACGGTGCGGCCGGTGGCGCTTCCCTGCCGCCCCTTGAAGTTGCGGTTGGAGGAGGAGGCGCAGAGCTGTCCTCCGATCAGCTTGTCGGGGTTCATCGCTACGCACATCGAGCAGCCGGGTCCACGCCACTCGAAGCCGGCTTCCCTGAAGACACCGGCCAACCCCTCCGCCTCGGCCAGGCGCGCCACCTCGGCTGACCCGGGGACCACCAGCGCGCGAACGCCGGGTGCCACCTTCCGGCCCTCGATCCAGCGGGCCACCGTCCGGAGGTCCGAGAGCCGGCCGTTCGTGCAGCTCCCGATGAAGGCGACGTCGACCGGGAGACCTTCGATCCTCGACCCCGGCTCGAGCGACATGTAGTCGAGGGCCTCCTGGATCGAGGCCCGCTCCGCGAGGGTCTTGCCGTCCTCGACCCGCGGGATGCGCTCCCCGACGCCGATCGCCTGCCCGGGGTGGATGCCCCAGGTGACGGTGGGTGGGATCGCGGCAGCGTCGAGGCGCACCACGTCGTCGTAGACCGCGTCCTCGTCGGAGGCGAGCGAGCGCCACCAGGCGACCGCCTGGTCCCAGGCTCGCCCGTTCGGCGCCAGCTCACGGCCTTCGAGGTGGTCGAAGGTCTTCTGGTCGGGGTTCACGTAGCCGACCCGGGCGCCGCCTTCGATCGCCATGTTGCACAGCGTCATCCGCTCTTCCATCTCGAGGGACTCGACGGCCTCCCCGGCGTACTCGTAGGCGTAGCCGGTTCCGCCGTCGACACCGAGCAGGCGGATGGTGTGGAGGGCCAGGTCCTTGGCCGAGACGCCCGGGCGCAGCCGGCCCCGCACCTCGACCCGTCGGACCTTGAGCGGCCAGAGGCTGAGCGTCTGCGTCGCCAGGACGTCACGCACCTGCGTCGTCCCGATGCCGAAGGCCACCGCTCCGAACGCGCCGTGGGTGGAGGTGTGGGAGTCGCCGCAGGCGATGACCATGCCCGGCTGGGTGAGACCCAGCTCGGGTCCGATCACGTGCACGATGCCCTGGCGGCCGGAAGCGGTGTCGAAGAGGCGGATCCCGAGCTCACGGCAGGCCCTCTCGAGGGCCACGACCATCTCCTCGGCGAGGGCGTCCTGGAACGGCCGTGAGCCGCCGTCCGTGGGCACGACGTGATCCACGGTCGCGAAGGTGCGATCGGGACGGGCGACCTCCAAGCCCAGCTCGCGCAGCATTCCGAAGGCCTGTGGGCTGGTCACCTCGTGGATGAGGTGCAGACCCACGAAAAGCTGCGCCTGGCCGTTCGGCAGCGTCCGCACGACGTGCTGGTCCCAGACCTTGTGGAAGAGACTCTTGCCCACCTGACCCTCCTCGAGCGCTCGCCGTCGCCGCCAGAAGCGCCGCCCCTCTGGCGGCGGTGCAGTGTCGCCTGGAGACTGAATTAAGTCCAGTGAATGCTTCTTGAAGATAGAGTTAGTATCGCTTAACATATGGTCATGGATCCCGCGTTGATCCCGGCCCTCCACGACGCCATCACCGTGGCCCGCCTCGGCTCGGTCGCGCAGGCGGCGGAGCGGCTGCACAAGACACCGTCGGCCGTGAGCCAGCAGCTCCGGCGCCTCGGCGAGGCGCTCGGCGCGCCGCTCTTCGAACGGCGCGGCCGCGGGCTGGTGCTGTCTCCGATCGGGCAGCAGGCGTTGCCGGCGATCACCCGCCTGTTCGACGAGGCGGACGCCGCCTTCGGGTTGTTGGGCGATCTCGCCGGGACCGGCGTCTCCCTGCTCCGCATGGCCGCCAGCGACTACATTGGCCGGGCGCTTCTGGTGCCGGTGCTGCGGCGACTCGCCTCGGCGGGAGCACCCCTCCACTTCGAGATCACGACTGTCCACTCCGAGGAGGCCCTGCGCCGTCTCGAGCGCGGCGAGGTGGACCTGGCCATCGTGTCCGGGGCGGGAGAACGACCGGCCCTCGCCTCGCGCACCCTCCTCGAGCAGCGGTTCGTCTGGCTGATGCCCCGCCGCCCTGGTCGTGCCACCCTCGACCAGCGGCTCGCGCGCGAGCCCGTCCTGCGGCTCGCGCCCGGTAGCGGCGGTCGCAGGCTTCTGGACCACTACCTCGAGGAACGACGGCTGCGACCGACCTCGACCATCGACGTGCCGAGCGTCTCGTTGCTGCTGGCCTATGCCACGGGCGGCGTCGGGATCGGGCTGGTACCGGCCCTCGCCTGCGAGGGTCTCGTCCGCCAGCCGATCGTCCTCGAGGCTGCCGAGATGCCGCCGCACCCGGTGCGGCTGGTGACGCGGAGGCTCTGGCATGGGGGAGCCGCCGCCGATCGTTTCGTCTCCGAGCTGGTCGACGAGGCGGCCCGCCACGCCGCCAGCCTGCCGGGGCGCAAGGGCCGCCAGAAGGGTCAGCGCGGGGGCTGATCGCGGAACCTCGCCCACGCCTTCGGCCCACCGGATCGTGGCTGCGGCCGGGTCGATGCTATATCCTTCGCACAGGTATCGCGATGACGAGCACCACGTCCCCATTCGACGACGCTTCAGGGGAAGATGGCGACGAGGCCCTCGTCTCACGGGCGCAATCCGGCGACGGCGAGGCCTTGGAGCAGCTCCTTGCCCGGCACCAGGTGTGGATCTTCAACATTGCGCTACGGATGCTCTCACGACGTCCAGACGCGGAAGATGCGACGCAGGACATCCTGATCCGGGTCCTCAAGGCCCTCCCCTCCTTCCGTGGCGAGAGCCGGTTCCGCACGTGGCTCTACCGCATCGCCGTCAATCACCTCCTCAACATGAGGAAGAGGCAGTGGAAAGTTCGCGACGCTGTCTGCTCGTTTGCCGATGCGGCCGGGGGACTCCACAAGCTCCCCGACCTCGACCTCCCGGACCCGCGGACCATTCCGGCGCCGATCGAGATCCTGATCGAGGAGACCAAGGAAAGCTGCACGGTGGGGACGCTTCTCTGCCTGGACGGCCGGCAGCGGCTGGTCTTCATCCTCGGCGAGATCTTCGGGGTCAGCGACGAGGTCGGCGCCGAGATCGCCGAGGTCACGCCCGCCAACTTCCGACAGATTCTCTCTCGCGCCCGGCGCGATCTCTACGAGTACCTGCGCGACAACTGCAGCCTGGTGAACCCCGAGGCGTCCTGCAGGTGCGTGCGGAAGACCCGCAGCTTCGTGCAGAGCGGCTTCGTCGACCCAGAGAGGCTGCAGTTCGCGGTCGGCCACGTGCGCCGCGTCCGCGACATCGCCGGCCGGCGGGCCGACGAGCTGACCGAGGCCTACATGAAGGTGGCCGCCGACGTCTACCGGAACCACCCGCTCTACGAGCCCACGGAGCAGGTGGCGATGCTGAGGCGGGCCCTGGAATCCGTCTCGCTGGAGCCGCCCTCCTGATTTTCCTGCCGCAACTGTCACAGGCCCCCCCGCAGGTTGTCTGATGTTTTTGGAGGTGAAGACATGAAGACGGCTCTCGTGGCGTGCCTCATCTGGACAGGCCTGTGCGGGACACTCCTGGCGGCGGATGTCGGCCCCGGAGTGGCCCAGGAGATCCTGGCCCTCGAGCGGGGAGCGATGGACGGCTGGCGCGTCGGCGACCCCGAGCCTTCGCTGGCGCTTCTGGACCCGGAGATCACCTACTTCCACGATCCCGTGCAGGAACGGCTCCGGGGGCTTCCGGCGGTGAGGGCCCTCTTCGAGCCCTACCGCGGGAGGCCCCTCTTCGACGCCTACGAGATCCACGATCCGGAGGTCCAGGCCGCGGGTGACGCCGCCGTCCTGACGTATCAGCTCGTGACCCACCGGGGGTCGACCACGGACCGCTGGAGCTCGACCGAGGTGTTCTGCAAGAGGCAGGGCAACTGGCGGATCGTCCACGCACACTGGTCCCGGGTCCAGCCGCAGGCGCCGCAACCCTAGCAGGAGGCTCACAGGTGCAACCGAACGCGTTCGCCGGCAAGAAGAAGCCCACCGAGAGCGAGCTGGCCGAGGCGCTCGGCGCCACCCAGCCGCTCTGGGACGCGTTGCTCGGCGAGCTGTCGACCGAGCTCGGCGTGGACGTCAGGGAGTGGAAGTCCTACTCGACAACTGACGCGTCGACCAGGCCAACGATCCGGTCGCGCGCCGACCGAGAAACCCGTGGGCGGCCCGCCACGCCGCCCGCCTGCCGGGACGGAAGGGCCGCCAGAAGGGTCAGCGCGGGGGCTGATCGGCCGGCGGCTGCGGGGAGGTCTCGGGGCTGGCTCCAGGCGGAGGCGCCGGGCCTCGCGGCGGCCGCCCCGGCCCTCCCTCCCACCGTGGCTGCCCGGGAGCCGGAGCCCCGGCGGGCGGTGGAAGCGGCGGCTCGCCGTCCCAGGCGCCGGGCTCGCCGAAGGGCCCACCCGCGCCGGGTCCGAACCGGCCGAACCGGGGTCCGCCCAGGACCCGGCCGAGAAGCGGGCGACGCCCACGAAGCCGCTCCAGCCGCTGCTTCTGCTCCGGGGTCAGCTCCGCCTCCACCGCCCTGCGCATCCGCTCGAAGATCTCGTCCATGCGGGGACCCATCTCCTCGTGCAGCTTGCGGACGTCCTCGCCGGAGGCCTTCATCGCCTGGGCGATCGCCTGCTGCTGGGCCTCGGTGAGGTCGAGATCCTCGGCCAGCCGCTGCCGGAAGCGCCCGGTCATGCGCTCGGGGAAGTCGGGGCCCCGCAGGAACCGTGCCTGGAGGATCACCACCAGGGCGGCGCCGGAGAGCAGGCCGATCGCAAAGACCAGGGCCACACCCACCATCGACTTCCAGCGTGCCAGGCTCATCGGGCGGCCTCCTCGAAGAGCGCCGCGGAGAGGATCAGGTCGTCCTCGACGCCCTCGGACGGTCCGTGGGTGAACAGCGAGAGCAGTACCTGGTCCCCGGCGGCGGACCCGCTGGGCTGCGTCCTGACCACCAGCCACGACGACAGGGCGAGCACCACGGCGGCCGCGCCGAGCGCCGGTACCAGCCGCCAGCAGAGCTCGCCCACCGCCACGCCGGGGGCGACGCCGTCGCGGGTCTCCTGGAGCTTCCTTCGGAACCCGGCCAGGAAGACGGCGTCCGGTGCCGGCGCGCCCTCGGGCTCGACTCGCAGCAGGGCTCGACCCGCCGCTCCCAGAGGATCTGGTCTTCTTCTGTCCATTCGGTCCTTCATCTCGCACCCGCCTCGGCCCCGCGGGCCAGCTCTTCGATCGCTCGTCGCAGGCGGCGCCGGGCTCGAAACGCCCGCACCTTCACGTTGGTCTGCGACCAACCGAGCAGGGTGGCCACCTCGGCGACCGAGTGGCCTTCTCCGTCGAGTAGATAGAGTACGGCACGGTCCTTGGGCGCCACTCGGGGAAGCACCCTGGCGACCAGCGAGCGGGCCTCCCGGGCGCTCTCGAGGGCGCGATGCTCGGCCAACGAGCGGCCGGCCAGGTGGCGCCCCAGCCATTCCGCCTCGCTCTGCGTCTGGTAGGCTGCCGGCCGTTCGACATGCCGCTTCTCGCGGCGCAGCCGATCGATGCTGCAGTTCACGGCCACCCTCCGGATCCAGAAGCGGAACGGCGTGGTGGGCCGAAGGCGGGGCAGGTTGAGGAAGGCCTTCACGAAGGCCTCCTGGGCCACATCCTCGACCTCCGGACGGGCGAAGAAGAAGCGGCCCGCCACCGCCTCGACGGCCCGGCGGTAGCGGAGCACCAGCTCCTCGAACGAGGCCTGGTCGCCGGCACGGGCACCGGCGACCAGCTCCTCGTCGTCAGGCTCTTGGACCGCCAGAGCCGTTCCCGCGGCCAAGCTATTGTCCCGGCTCGTCGGGGGGAGGCGGTGGCCCGTCGAACGGCTCGGGCTCGTCGAACGGCATCGGTCCTCCGAAGGGAGGTCCTCCGCCGTCGCGCATCTGCGGGAGGCGCTGCTTCTGCCTTTCTCGCCACTGGTCCCGGCGCTGCTGACGCTCGGCACGTTGCTTCTCGATCTGCTGCTTCTGCTCGTCGGTGAGGATACCCTGAACCTGCTGGTGGACCTCGGCCATGGTCACGGCCAGGTCGCCTTCCAGGGTGCCGATCTGGGCCGCCTTGTCGCGCAGGGTCGGCTCCTCAGCGTCCTGCCGGACGGCCTCCTGCAGGTCCCGGCGCGCCTCGGCCAGCGCCTGGTGCTCTTCCGCGAGCCGCTCACGCTCGGAATCCAGCACCGCCTTGACCTGCTCCCGCTGGGTGTCGGATAGATTGGCTTCCCGCAGCATCGCCATCGGCCCGCCGCCGGGTGGCCCGAACCCGCGTCGTGGCCCACGAGGCCCCGGCTGTGCCCAGCCGTTCGAGGCCATTGCCAGGCCGGCCAGAAGCCCGGCCGCGATGGTGAGACGCCCCAGCCCGTCGTGTCCAGCCCTCATCGTGGTGTCCTCCGTTCTGGTCTCGCCTCTCGGTCGAGACCCTCGGCATCAAGACGCTGGACGCGGCCCACCGGTTACGGTTCCCGCTGGCTCACGGGGAGGTCCCGTCCGCAAGGCACAACCTCAATGGAATGAAGATGATGATGGGGCCGGAGGGCCCTCGACCTGCTCCTCCGGCTCCGGGGCCGTGCCGGCCGCATCGTAGTGGGTGTGGAACCGGATCGGCTCGCGAAAGGGTCCGCCCTCGAGGCGGACGGTCACCTCGAGCGCCTGTCCGCCCCGGGTCAGGGTGTAGGTCTCGGTGGTCTTCATGCCGCGCTGACTCTTGGATTCGACCACCAGCGACCCCTCCCGCCAATCGGCCTGGGTCTCGACCTCGCCACCCCCCGGGCCCTGGCGGGTCTGCTTGCGCCCGTCGGGCCGCAGGATCCGGAGGCCGTTCTCGCCGGCCTCCAGCCGGACCTCGGCGGGTCTCACCTCGATCGAGAGGGTGTCCGCGGCGGAGAGCACTTCCTTGAAGCCGCCCGGCCCCATCGGTCCACCGCCCGGCCCGCCGGACCGGTCCCCCCTGGGCGGCCCCCCGCGCGATCCACCTCCCGGTGGGCCTCCCCCTGGCATCCCGGGACCGCCGCCTCGGCGTCCTGAGCCCTCCCGCCGGCCACCTGCCTTGGCCATGGCGGCCTTCATCACCTCGTGGGGGTCGTCGCTCAAGCCAGGGTTGCGGTTCCAGGTCCCGGAGATATCGATGGGCTCAGCCGGGAAGACCGCCGAAGGGACACACAGGCCGACGGCAGCCAACCCGACGACCACCGGCCCCGCGATCCGTCGACGCTCGGACATGTGCACCTCCCCGAGTGGCGTGCCTCGGCCACACGTGACTCAAGGATTGAGACGTCGCCGGGGTCCCGGCGGTTACGGGGGGTCGTGACCCGGGTCGCCCCGGTCGGGGCCGCCACCCGAGAGGTAGCCGAGGGCCTTCAGCTCGTCGATGTAGCGGTCCTCGATCTCCAGCGCGCGCGCGCCGCCACGGGGGTCGTGGCTCAGCTCCTGGTACTTCCGCTCCAGCCAGCGGCCCAGCGCCCGCCCCTCGGGGCGATCCTCGTCGATCAGGTTCTGGAGCTCGTGGGGGTCCTTCTCCAGGTCGTACAGCTCGTCCGGCGCGTCCTGGCGGTGGATGTACTTGTAGCGCTTGTCCTGCGCCGCGATCATCCGGCCCCCGGTCCAGCCGAGCTCGCTGCGCCGTTCGTCGGCAGGGCGTCGCTGAGCGAACGAGTGGTCGATCGGGACGGGGCCGGTTCCGTCCAGCAGCGGCACCAGCGACCGTCCCTCCAGGCGCAGCGCCGCAGGCGTCCACGTTAGGCCCGCCAGCCCGGCCACCGTCGGCAGCACGTCGACCAGCCGGACCATTTCCGGGACCACCCGGGGCGCGAGGTCGCTGCCGCCGCTGAAGAGCAGAGGCACGTGGAGCTGCTCGCCGTAGAGGTGCTTCCCGTGCCCCATGTAGCCGTGGTTGCCAAGGCCCTCACCGTGGTCCGCGGTGATCACCCACAGCGCCGGGCGGCGGCCGGCGAGGCCCTGGGCGGCCTGGTAGAGGCGTCGGAGCTGGGCGTCCACGAACGCAAGCTGGCCGTCGTACCGGTTGAAGTTCCCGTGCAGCTCCGGTGCGGAGAGCCCGTGCTGCTCGCGGAGGAACTGGAGCAGGGAGTCACCGCGCCGCCGCGAGTCCTCCAGCATCACCGAGAGGTAGGGCTCCGGAACCACCGCCTGCGGGCCGTGCTCGTGGACGTCGTAGACGTGGACCCAGAGAAAGAAGGGCCGCTCGGGATCCAGCCCCCGCAGCCAGGAGACCGCGCGGTCGACGACCTCCGCAGCGGGTCGATAACGTTGCTTCGGCGGCATCTCGGCATCGAGGGTCTCGAAGCCGTGGCCCAGGCTGGCCAGGAAGCCGACCCCCACGAAACCGGCGGTGGCGTGCCCGTTCTCCCGGAACAGCTCGGCCATGCTGGCGATCCCCTTGTCGAGCACCACGCCGTTCACCAAGACCCGATGCTGCTCCGGGTAGAGCGAGGTGAACAGGCTGGCGTGCGACGGTCCGGTGTGCGAGCTGGCGCTCAGGGCGTGCTCGAAGCGGACCGAGCGCGCCGCCAGCTCGTCGAGGAACGGCGAGGTGGGCCGAGGGTAGCCGTAGCAGCCCAGGTGGTCGGCACGCAGCGTGTCGATGGTGACGACCACCACGTCCTGATAGCGGTGGCGCGGGGCCTCCGGGCCCACGGCGCACGAGCAGAGGCCGACCGCCAGCAGAAGCGCCGCGGCGCGTCGGGCGACCAGCCGTCTCAGGAGCGCGACCATGGGTTACTGGCTGTGTCGGTAGATGACGGAGGCGTAGAAGCGGCGGAGCCGGACGTCGATGCTCACGTCCCCGTCGACGTAGCTGCCGGTCTCGCGCAGGTACGCCACGTCCAGCAGGAACGGTCCGGCAATGATGCCGGTGCCCACGGTGAAGCCGGTGAAGCGGGGGATCCCCGAGGTGACCCGGAAGTACTGGCGGTCGCTGAAGTACCCGACCCGGAGCGGCCATTTCACCAGCCCGCGGATGAATACGTACTCGAGACCCATCCGGAGCTGCTCGGTGTCGACCTGCTCCCGGCCGAGGGTGGGGTACGACAGCTCGTTGAAGCGATGGTCCGGGGCGGTGGGCTCGCCTTCCTTGGGCAGCACGAAGTAGTGGTAGACCGTGGCCTGGGACCAGAAGGTGCGGGTGTAGTCCGCCGAGACGGTGAGGGTGCTGTGGGGCCGGACCGAGAGCCCGAAGCCGACCGCGCCCGGGAAGCCCAGCCGTACTTCGTCGCTCTCGTAGGAGTTGGTGGTGACGATGTCCGGCTCGCCCTCGCTGCCGCTCTCGGTGTCCCTGCGCCAGCGTGCAAGGTTCACCTGGCCCCGGAACGGGGTCTTGCCCACCAACCCGATGTTGAGGGCTTCGATCGGCGTCCAGATCACGCCCAGGTTGGTGTTCCAGCCCGAGAGATCGAAGTCGACCTGCTGCTGGGTGCGACGTCTGTAGAGCCGCTCACGGGTCTGCGAGTAGCCGTTGATCCAGCGGTTGAGGGTGAAGCCCAGCCGCCACTTGTGGGACACCTGTACGCCGGTGCCCAGCGCCAGCACGTCGAAGCCCCCGCTGCCGCTGAGCACGATCGGTGGGTTGGGGCCCCGCACGATGGTGCGGTCCCCGGCGAAGAAGGAGAACGTCCGCTGGAAGCTGAGCTGGGCCGCCCCGGTGGCCCCTCCCAGCTCGAAAGGGTAGGCCACCGAGATGAAGTCCGGCGAGTAGCCGAAGAAGTGGTCGGTGCTGAGGACGCCGGTCTCGTCGCGCCTGGTCTGGAACGAGGTCCGGGTGCCCACGATCGAGATCTCCGGGTGCCGCAGGTAGCTCAGCCCCGCGGGGTTCCACGATGCGGCGGTGGCGTCGTCGGCGCGCGCCAGGAAGGCCCCGCCCATCCCGAGGGCGCGGGCCCCGGAGCCGACCGTGGTCGCTCCGGCCTGGAAGTCGAGCTCGTCCTGAGGGTCGATCTGGGCCAGGGCCGAGGCGGGCAGGCCCAGCACGAGCAGAGCCGCGCACAGCCACACGGCGGACACACAACCTCTCGACGGTCCCGTGGCGACCCTCCCCAACCTGGCGCGAGCATATCACGCCCCTCGGGGCGGCCCTCAGCCCCGACCACGAGGCGGTCGCATTATGATGGCGGTGTGACTGGGGCCTCGAGACGCGCTGAGATCGCCCTGTGTGTGGCGAGCCTCATGCTCACGCTGGGCGCCGCCGAGCTGGTGGTGCGCCTGACCGGCTCGGCGGAGCGCGCGCCCACCGGCTACGCCCCGGTGAACACCGGAAGGACCTCCAAGCAGCGCCTCAACTCGGCCGGGTTCCGGGACCGCGAGCGAACCCTGAAGAAGCCGCCCGGAGTGCTTCGCGTGGTCTGCCTCGGGGACTCGTTCGCCTGGGGGCATGGGGTCGAGCTCGAGGACGCCTTCCCCTACCGGCTCGAAGGGATCCTCAACCGGCGCCACTCGCAGCGCTACGAGGTGATCAACCTGGCCCTGCCCGGCATGAACACGGTGGACCAGGCCGGTCAGCTCGAAGAGCGGGGCTTCGCCTACCAGCCCGATCTGGTGCTGCTGGCGTACGTGCTCAACGACAGCGAGGATCCCGAGGCCGCCGAGGCCCGAAGGGCCCGGGACTGGAGCGAGCCCGAGCCCCCTCCGATCCTGGGCCGCTCGGCGCTGTTCCGGTGGATCCAGCGACGGCTCTGGGCGACCGCCGAGAGCCGCCGCCGGGTCTCCGGCTACCTGTCGATGTACCGAGAGGACGCGCCGGGGTGGCTGGCGGGGCAGAAGGCGCTCCGGCAGATCGGGGAGTCGTGCCGGCTTCACGGGGTCCCCTGGGTGGTGGCGATCTTCCCGCTGTTCGGGAACCCTCTGGACGAGTCCTATCCCTTTGCCGAGATCCACACCAAGGTGGCCCGGGCGGCCCGGGCGGCGGGTGCCCGTGTGCTCGACCTGTGGCCGGCGTTCCGCGGCCTTCGCCACGAGATCCTGGTGGTCGACGGCACAGACGACGAGCATCCGAACGAGGTGGCCCACCGGATCGCTGCCGGCCAGATCCGCCCGGTCGTCGAGGCCCTGCTCCCCGCTTCCGACGAGGCGGCGCGATGAGCCGGCCACGCTGGCTGCTGCCGGTCGCCGTGGCGGTCGCCCTGCGCCTCTTTGCCGTCGCGGTCTCCGATCGGGTGGTCGCCGACGTGCGCATCTACCGGAAGGTGGGGCAGCATGTCCTGGCCGGGGCGTGGAACCCCTACGAGCTGCCGGCCCGCTTCTACCCCTACCCGCCGGCCTGGGTCTGGGTGGAGGCGGGGGCCGAATGGCTGGCCCGAAACGTGCCGGGCGTGGGCTACGCGATCTGGGTGAAGCTGCCCATCGTCGCCGCCGACGCCCTGATCGTGGCGCTGCTGCTGGGCTTCGGGGCCCGCCTCGGAAAGGGCGCCCTGCCCGCCTGGCTCTTCGCCCTGCATCCGGTCAGCCTGCTGATCACCGGCTTCCACGGCCAGTTCGACTCGATCGCCCTCCTCTTCGTCCTGCTCGCCCTCGACGCCCACGCCCGCGGTCGGCTCGACCGGAGCGCCCTCGCCCTGTGCGCCGGCATCGTCACCAAGTCGTTCCCGGTGCTACTGCTGCCGTTCTTCCTGGCTCGCTGTGGGACGTGGCGCCGAGCCCTTCGTTTCCTGCTGCTGGCCACGCTGCCGGGGGTGCTGCTGCTGGTTCCCTACGCGCTCGACGACCACCAGGCGCTGCAGAGAGAGCTGTTCGGCTACGGCGGCTTCGCCGACTTCGGCTGGATCGGCCTCCTCCGCGGGGCACGCTGGCTGCTGACCGGAGAGCTGCTGCGTAGCGAGCCGCCCCACTGGGGGGCGCTGATCCCGATCGCCAAGGGCCTGTACCTGTTCGCCTACGCCCTGCTGTGGCTCGGGTTCGCCCGGGGTTTCCTCCGCTTCACGCTCCCCCAGGCGGCGCTGGCCGTCTTCGTCGCCTTCCTGGCCCTGTACGGCTCGGTGAGCGCCCAGTACCTGGTGTGGGTGGTGCCGATCGGCGTGCTCTACCCACGCTCGCTGCTTCTGGCCCATGCGCTCTCGGCGACGTTGGCGCTGCTGGGCTTCTACGCCTTCCTACACCCAGGGGTGCTGCTCCCGGTGGGCGCACCGTGGGCATACGACCCGACGCATGCCGGCGTGGCCTGGGTGGCCGGGGTCTTCCTGGTCACCCTGGTCTGCCTGACGTGGTTTCTGAACCTGCTGTACGACGGGCGGCAGCCTGGTGGTGACGGAGCGCTCTGACCGTCGGTCCGGACTCTTCTCGTCAGCGCAAGGGCGAGTCGGGGCGCTCCCCACAGCGTAGCGACAGCCGCAGGCCCTCCTCTCGCAGACCCAGGCACTCGAACAGGTTCCGGATGCTCTGGCCGAGGCGGTCGCTGCGACACCGGGTCTTCTCGATGGCGCTCACCAGCCGACGCCCCGCCTCGGCCGCAGCATCGGCGGCCGGGATGGCCTCTTGGGGGGGCGGGTCCTCGACGTAGCCCCGCAGCCGACCCTCGAGCTCGGCCATGACGTGGCGCAGCACGCTGGCGCCCCCGTTTCCCGACTCTCCGTAGGCCCCCAGTGTCTCGAGGCTGCGGTCGACGCGATGGAGCACCGTGCGCGCGTGCGGAAGGTTGATCCACGCGTAGCGGCGCTGGGCCTCTTCGCTCAACCGATCCCCTTGACTTGTCTCGGTGGCTCTTGAAAGTCAGTCTAGCACGCACGCTTGGTGCCCTACAGGCAGCGTGCTAGATTGGATCTCCCGCCCAGTTCCAGGCCGTCCGGCGCCACGGGCCGAGGCGGCGAGGGTCCCATGATCGTCAAGGAGCAGCTGCCGAGCGGTCTGACGCTGGTCACCGAGCGGATGCCGTCCGTGCGAAGCGTGGCCACCGGCGTCTGGCTGAAGCGGGGGAGCCGCCACGAGCGGTCCGCCGAGGCCGGCATCAGCCACTTCATCGAGCACATGGTCTTCAAGGGGACCAAGACCCGCTCGGCCCAGCAGCTTGCTGCCGAGGTGGACTCGATCGGTGGCCACATGGACGCCTTCACCGCCAAGGAGTACGCCGCCTTCCACCTGAAGGTGCTCGACGAGCACCTGCCCCTGGCGGTGGACATCCTGGCGGACATCGTGGTCAACCCTCTCTTCGATTCAGGGGAGGTGGCCAAGGAGAAGAAGGTCGTCTTCGAAGAGATCAACATGGTGGAGGACACTCCGGACGACCTGGTGCTGGAGCTGTTCTCGCAAGCCTTCTGGCCCGACCACCCGCTCGGTCGTCCGATCCTCGGCACCAAGAAGAGCGTGGCCTCTCTGGAGAGGGACCAGCTCGAGGCCTTCTTCCGGGAGGCCTACCGCCCGGAGAACCTGCTGGTGGTGGCCGCCGGCAACCTCGAGCACGAGGCGCTCTCCCGGCTCCTGCAGGAGCGGTTCGCCGGGCTGGAGCCCGGCCGGGGCAAAGGCGAAAGCGTCCCGCCGCAGCCCACCGCGGGCGTGGTGAGCCGCTCCAAGCAGGAGCTGGAGCAGGTCCACCTGTGCCTGGGCGGCCGCTCGTACCCCCAGAGCCACGACGCCCGGTACGGCACCTACGTGCTCAACACCGTGCTCGGCGGCAGCATGTCCTCCCGGTTGTTCCAGAACATCCGCGAGCAGCGGGGCCTGGTCTACTCGATCTCCTCCGGGATCGCCGCCTACTCCGATGCCGGCCACCTCACGGTTTGTGCCGGGACTGGCCTGGAGGCGGTCGACGAGGTGGTGCGCCTGACCCTCGAGGAGCTGGGCCGCCTCACCCAGGAGCCGGTCCCCGGTGACGAGCTCCGCCGCGCCAAGGACCACCTCAAGGGAAGCCTGATGCTCTCCCTGGAGAGCACCGGAAACCGGATGGGACACCTGGCGCGCCAGGAGATCTACTTTGGGCGCCTGTTCAGCCTGGAGGAGACCTTGCAGGCCATCGAGGCCGTGACCGACGCCGAGGTCCAGCAGATCGCGACGGAGCACTTCTCCGGAGAGCTGACGATGAGCCTGGTGGGGAACCTCTCGGGCTACCGGCCCCGGACCAGCGCGCTCCGCGTGTAGGCCGGCCCTCGAGGGTCGGGGCCGACGCGACGCGCCCCGAGGCTTAGGGGGCCCCGGGCGAGGAGCGGTAGGCGTCGAGCCGGAGCTCCTCGAGCACCTCGTGGACGATCTCGGCCGTCACCTGGTGGCCCAGCGGGCTGAGGTGCCCCAGGCCGTCGGACGTCAGCTCGCGGTACGAGCGTCCCTTGGCCCGGAAACGCTCCCCCATCAGGACAAAGGGGATGCCTTCGGCCTCGGCGCGCCGAGCGAGCTGGCCCACCAGGTCGGAGCGCTCGTCGTCGAACGTCGTCCGCATCGGGTAGGCGAGCACCACCAGGCGTGCGCGGCTGGGCGCCAGCAGGTCCCTCATCTCCCGGAGCAGCCGGGTCGCCAGCGTCAACACCCGGGCGTGGTCGAGCAAGACCTCGTTGGCTCGGGTCTCCCAGTGGGGAAGCGTCTCGCCCCTGGCCGCTCGGGCTCGCGCCAGACGGGCCGTCGTTCCGGTCCAGGCCAGGGCCGCGTTGTAGAGGTGCGACCGCTCGCCCAGCCACTGCGCCACACGGCCGCTCAGGCTCAGACGAAGGTGACTGTCGTGCAGCTCCAGTCGGTCCCCCTCGAGGGTGAAGTACGGCTTGGGGTGGACGCCGTTGTAGAGGAAGCTCGGCAGCATGTTGTCGGCGAAGTCGTTGGCCCGGCAGAAGTGGACCAGGACCACGTCCGGCCGGAAGCCGAGCCCCTCGTGGCGGAGGCGCAGCAGCTCCTGGTCCGTGCCGTAGCCGGCCACGCTCAGGTTGACGACCTGGTACCGGCCCGGGCCGATCTCGAGCCGACGGGAGAAGACCTGCTCGTCGTCGACGTCGAGGCCGTAGGCGACCGAGTCGCCGAGCATCAGCAACCGGGTGTGGGCAGAGTCGCGCTCCCCGGAGTAGAGCCGGCCCCGATAGCCCGCCGAGTTCGTGGTGTAGCGGATCCCGTCCCGCTCCAGGCGGAGGTCGCGCCGGAGCTCCCAGCCGTAGACCTCCGAGTAGGCGTGCAGACAGGTCATGACGCTGCCGCTGCAGGCGTCGGGGCAGGGGCACGGCCTGAGGACCCGGAGCGCCAGCTCCAGCATCACCAAGAGCGCCGCCGTGGCCAACAGCGAGAAGAGCGCGAGCAGCAGCTCGGCCAGGGGGACGTGTCGCCTTTTCGTCACCTCGCGGACCACCGGCGGAGGATATCACCGCCGCTCGCCGACCGGGCGGCGGCTATGCTACGCTCCAGCCTCGATGCTGTTGAGGCCCAAACACTTGCTGGTGGCCGGCGGGGTGGCGTGCAGCCTCTCCCTGGCCGGCTGCGGAGGCGGCTCCTCGTCCCCGACCGAACCGAACCCGCCGGGGATGACGGGCACGCTCGGCATCACCCTCTTCTACGACGAGAACGGCAACGGGCAGATCGACCCCGGCGAGGTGGTGAGGCTCCCGGAGGTGCTGGTCTCGGTGGCCGGTGCCTCCGGCCGCACCGCTGCGGGCAGTGGCACGACGCTCCTCTCCGGGCTGCCCGAGGGGACACATGCCGTCACCGTGGACACCAGCACGCTGCCACCCTTCTACCAGGCCCCGGCGGTCCCCATCTCGGTGCAGGTGCCCCAGCAGCGGCAGGTGGTGGTTCCGTGCACGCTGCCCATCGGGATGAACCGCGCGAACACCTACCTGGCCTTCGGCAACAGCATCACCGACGGCTTCGGGCACACCGACGGGATGTCCTACCGAGGCCGCCTGCAGTCGGAGCTCGTCGGCTTCTTCGGCGCCGCCCAGGTCATCAACGACGGGATCGGCTCCAGCAGCAGCGAGGACGGGGCCGCCCGGATCGGGGCCTCGCTTCTGGCCCACCACCCCGCCTACACGCTGATCCACTACGGCACCAACGACTTCAACAAGAGCGGCTGTCGTCGGGTGGAGACCATCGACGAGTGCTTCACCATCCCCAGCCTGCGCACGATCGTGAGGGAGACCCTGGCCGCCGGCAGCCTTCCCTGCCTGGCCACGATCCTCCCCAGCAACACGGGCTTCGACCTGCGGGCGCCGCCGCAACGGAACCAGTGGATCGCCCTCCAGGACGAGCGGATCCGGGCCCTCGCCGCCGAAGAAGGGGCGCTCTTGGTGGACTTGGAGGCGGCGTTTCTCCAGGCGGGACCCCTCGACACCCTCTTCGAGGACCACGTCCACCCGAACGCGGCCGGCTTCGAGCTGATGGCGGATACTTTCTTCGAGGCGATCACACACGGCCAGACCCCCGCCGCGTTCACTCCGGTCGGCGGGGGGGCGGCGCTCGGGCCGAGCAGCCTCGCCCCGAGGGAGCCGCTGATCCTCGGGCGCGAGGCCGTGATGCGGGGGAGAGCCCCGACCCGCCGGTAGAGGTCGCCGACTTCGTCCTTGATGTTCCGGCAACGGCCGTGGTCAACTAACGCCGGTGGGACTCCGCTTCTGCATCCTCGGCTCGGGCAGCACCGGCAACGCGACGCTGATCGAGGCGGGAAAGACCCGCCTGCTGCTGGATGCCGGGCTCGGCCCGCGGGTGCTGGCCGAGCGGCTCCAGGCGGTGGGCGTCGACCCGGCCAGCCTGGCCGCGGTGGTGCTGTCCCACGAGCACAACGATCACGCCCGGGGGGCGGTTCCTTTCGTCCGGAAGTGGGGGATGCCGCTGGCGGGCACCCGCGGGACCTATGCCGCCGCTGGCTTGGGGGCGGAAGAGCTGCCGGGGTACGTCGTGCTCCGAGCCGAGGAGCCGCAGGCCTTCGGCTCGTTGAAGGTCGAGTGCGTGCCGATGCCCCACGACGCGGCCGGCCCCGCGGCGTTCGTGGTCTCGGCGAACGGCAGCTCGTTCGGTCACGCCACCGACCTCGGACACGTCAGCGCCCCGGTGGCCCGGGCGTTCCGGCGCTGCCGGGCGGTGCTGATCGAGTCCAACTACGACCCGAGCCTGCTGCGCGACGGGCCCTACCCCTGGTCGCTCAAGGAGCGGATCATGGGGCCGCGGGGCCACCTCTCCAACCAGGACACCGCCCGCTACCTCGCCGAGGAGCTCGGCGAGAGCTGCCGAGCGGTGGTGCTGGCCCACCTGTCGCAGCAGAACAACCATCCCGAGCTGGCGCTGATGGCGGCCGAGGCGAGCCTGGGCCGCCGCGGTCGCTCCGAGGTCCGCCTGCGGGTGGCGGGACGGTCGGGGATGGGCTGGCTCGAGGTGGGGTCTCCCGCGCGCGAGGCCGACGGCCCCACTCAGCTCGAGCTGTTCTGAGCTTGGGCCCTCGAGCCCAGCTTCCCTCCCGGCCGACCGACCGGCAGGCGCACCGGTACGCGCGGGCCGAGGCGGATGGATCGCAGGTCACGTGGCAACGACGGGCCAGCAGGCGGACGCCGGCGCGTCGGGCCTCGCCCAGGGCGTCGGCGAAGGCCGGATCGACGGTCGGGTCTCTCAGCGGATCAGCTTGAAGTCGGGCAGTTGCGCGGAGATCTCGGCCAGCCCCGGTGCGGCGGCGTCCTTGGCCGACAGGCTGGGGGCCTCGATCGGCCACTCGATGCCGATGGCCGGGTCGTTCCAGGCGATCGTCAGCTCGCACAGCCGGTCATAGAAGTCGGTGCACTTGTACTCGACGCGAACGTTCTCGCTCAGCGCGCAGAAGCCGTGGGCGAACCCGGGCGGGATGTAGAGCTGGCGGAAGCTCTCGCCCGACAGCACCACCCCCACCCAGCGGGCGAAGGTGGGAGAGCCCCGCCGGATGTCGACCGCCACGTCGAACATCTCGCCGTCGACCGCTCGGACCAGCTTTCCCTGGGCGCGCGGTGGGAGCTGGGCGTGCAGGCCGCGTAGCGTCCCCCGCAGCGAGAAGGAGTGGTTGTCCTGGACGAAGGGCCCCGGGATCCCGTAGGTGGAGTAGCGGCGCTGGTGAAAGGTCTCCAGGAAGAAGCCTCGCTCGTCCCGGTGCACCTCAGGCTCGATGATCACCACGCCGGGGATCTCGGTGGGCAGGACCTTCATCAGGAGCCTTCCTCCACCAGACGGAGCAGGTACTGACCGTAGTCGTTGCCCTTCATCGCCGAGGCCGCTCGCCGCACTTGGTCGCAGTCGATGAAGCCCATCTTGAGCGCGACCTCCTCGAGGCAGGCGATCTTGAGGCCCTGCCTCTGCTCGATCGCCTGGATGAACGTCGAGGCTTGCAGCAGCGACTCGTGGGTCCCGGTGTCGAGCCAGGCCATGCCGCGGCCGAGCACCTCGACGTGAAGCTCCCCGCGCTTCATGTAGGCCAGGTTGACGTCGGTGATCTCGAGCTCGCCGCGGGCCGAAGGCAAGAGGCCGGCGGCGATGTCGAGCACCCGGTTGTCGTAGAAGTAGAGGCCGGTCACGGCGTAGGGGGAGCGCGGCTGGGTCGGCTTCTCGACCAGGCCGACGGCGCGCCCCGAGGCGTCGAGCTCCACCACGCCGTAGCGCTGCGGATCGCGGACTCGGTAGCCGAAGACGGTGGCGCCCTGCTCCCGGCGGGCCACTCTCTGGAGCTGGTCGGCCAAACCTTCGCCATAAAAGATGTTGTCGCCGAGGGCCAGCGCCACCCGCTCCCGGCCCACGAACTCGCGGCCGATCACGAAGGCCTGGGCCAGCCCCTCGGGGCGGGCCTGGCTTTCGTAGCTGATCCGGATGCCCAGCTCCGCGCCGTCGCCCAACAGGCGGCGGAAGCTCTCCTGGTCCTGCGGGGTGGTGATCAACAGGATCTCCCGGATCCCCGCCAGCATCAGCGTGGAGAGGGGGTAGTACACCATGGGCTTGTCGTAGACCGGGACCAGTTGCTTGCTCACCGCCAGGGTCAACGGGAAAAGGCGCGTCCCCGAGCCGCCGGCCAGGATGATCCCCTTCATGAAGCGGCTCCCTGGCCCAGGCCCAGCCGCTGTCGATCGTAGCGGCCGGCCTGGACCGCCTGGCACCACTCCCGGTGGGCCAGGTACCAGCGCACCGTCTCGCCCAGGCCCTGCTCGAAGTCGTGGCGCGGCCGCCAGCCCAGCTCCCGGCGGATGCGGCTGGCATCGATGGCATAGCGCCGGTCGTGGCCGGGACGATCCGGGACCATGGTCACCAGCTCGCGGTAGCCCTTCTTGCCCCGGGCCTGGAGCGCCGGGCTCTCCTTCGCCGGCCGCTCCCGCTCGAGGGCCGCGCACAGGGCCTCGACCACCTCCAGGTTGGTACGCTCGCTGTCGCCGCCGATGTTGTACTTGCCGCCCGGCTCCCCCCGCTGGAGCACCTGCAGCACGGCGGCACAGTGGTCCTCGACGAAGAGCCAGTCCCTCACGTTGCCGCCGTCGCCGTAGACCGGGAGCGGCCGGCCCTCGACGGCGTTCAGGATCATCAGCGGGATCAATTTCTCGGGGTACTGAAACGGGCCGAAGTTGTTCGAGCAGTTGGTGATCAGGGTGGGGAGCCGATAGGTCTCGCAGTACGCACGCACCAGGTGGTCGGCGCCGGCCTTGGAGGCGGCATAGGGGGAGTTGGGCGCGTAGGGCGTGGTCTCGGAGAAGCGGCCGGTCTCGCCGAGCGAGCCGTAGACCTCGTCGGTCGAGACGTGGACGAAGCGGAAGCTCGCCCGCTCCGCCTCGGGCGCCCCGGCCAGGTAGCCGCGCGCGGCCTCGAGCAGCTCGAAGGTGCCGACCAGGTTGGTCCGGACGAACTCCGCCGGGGCGTCGATCGACCGGTCGACGTGGGTCTCGGCAGCGAAGTTCAGCACCGCGGTGGGGCGGTGCTCTCGGAACAGGGCCCGAACCGCCTCGCGGTCGGCGATGTCTCCGCGCACGAAGTGGAAGCGGGGATGGTCCTGGGCCTCGGCCAGGCTCTCCAGGTGGCCGGCGTAGGTGAGCGCGTCCAGCACCACCACCCGATCGTCGGTGTGAAGAAGCGCGTGGTGGACGAAATTGGCCCCGATGAAGCCGGCCCCGCCGGTGACGATCAGCGTGCCCACCTGGGTGCCCACCTCAGGCCGGCCCCAGGGGGCGACGCTTGCCCATGATCAGCACGTTGACGCCGTCTTCGACGGTGTAGCGGACGTCGTCCATCATCTGATGGATCAGGAAAACCCCCCGCCCGCCCTCGGGGATCGAGGCCGGGTCCTTGGGGTCGAACTCGACCACCCGAGGCCGGCTCTTCTCCGCCGGTATCGGGCAGCCCTCGTCCCGGACCCTCACCTCGAGCCGCTCGGCCAGGAAGGTCACGGTGACGCTGACCGCATGACCGGGCTCGCACGAGTAGGCGTGCCGCACGCAGTTGCTCACCGCCTCCACCGTGGCCAGCTCCACCTGGTGGCAGTCGTCCGCCGACAGGCCGCTCTCCTCGCACAGCCGGTGGATCGCCCACCCCACCAGCGGGACGTTCTCCCGCCGGCTGTCGATGCTGAGGGTGATCTCTCGTGGCTCCACGCCGTGGACTTCTTCGGGTCTCGGGTCGGGCGCCGGCGACTCGGCCCGGAGCCGACGCCAGGCCATGGACTATAACCCAGGCCCGGCTCCGGTGCAGCAGAGCCGCCCGGCCCCTCATGCTAGACTGCTGCCGCCCATGATCCCCCGCTACTCGCGCCCGGAGATGGCGCGCATCTGGTCCGACGAGAATCGCTTCGGGGCCTGGCTGCGGGTGGAGATCGCGGCTACCGAGGTCCTGGCCGAGCGCGGGACCGTCCCCCAGGAAGCCCTCCAGGCGATCCGGGCCCGGGCCCGCTTCGACGTGGCGCGGATCGAGGAGATCGAGCAGGAGGTCCAGCACGACGTCATCGCCTTCGTCAGCAACGTGGCCGAGAACGTGGGCCCGGAGGGGCGCTGGATCCACTTCGGGCTGACCTCCTCCGACGTCGTGGACACCGCCCTGTGCCTGCTGATGCGCGATGCCTGCGACCTGATCGAGGCGGACCTCGCCGCGCTTCTCGAGGTGGTCCGGGAGCGGGCCCACGCCTACAAGCACGCGCCCATGATCGGCCGTACCCATGGCGTCCACGCCGAGCCGACCACCTTCGGGTTCAAGCTCGCCCTCTGGTACACCGAGCTGGTCCGCGACCGGGAGCGGCTCTTGCGGGCCCGCGAGGCGGTGGCGGTGGGCAAGCTCTCCGGCGCGGTGGGCACCTTCTCCCACCTGCCGCCCGAGGTCGAGGAGGCGGTCTGCCAGCGGTTGGACCTGCGTCCGGCGCCCATCTCCTCACAGGTGCTGCAGCGGGACCGCCATGCCGAGCTGCTGACCACGCTGGCGGTGATCGCCGCCAGCCTCGAGAAGTTCGCTACCGAGATCCGGGCCCTCCAGAAGACCGAGGTCCGCGAGGTGGAGGAGCCCTTCGGGAAGGGGCAGAAGGGCTCCTCGGCGATGCCGCACAAGCGTAACCCGGTCGGCTGTGAGCAGGTCTGCGGCCTGGCCCGGCTGGTGCGCGCCCACGCGCTGGCTGCCCTCGAGAACGTGGCTCTCTGGCACGAGCGCGACATCAGCCACTCGTCGGTCGAGCGGGTCATCATCCCCGACAGCTTCCTGGCCCTCGACCACATGCTGCGGCGCTTCACCCGGATCCTCGCCGGCCTCCGGGTGGATACCGAGCGGATGCGGCGGAACCTGGACTCGGGCCGCGGGCTGGTCTTCTCGGGGCAGCTCCTGCTCGAGCTGACCGCCCGGGGAAAGAGGCGCGAGGACGCCTACCGCCTGGTCCAAGGCCACGCCATGCGGGCCTGGCAGGAGGACGGGGACTTCCGGGCGCTGGTGCTCGGCGACCCCGAGATCCGCGAGGTCCTGACCGAGGCCGAGGTCGACGAGGTCTTCCGCCTCGAGCGGTACCTGACCCACGTCGACGCCATCTTCGACCGGGTCTTCGGGGGGTCTGGGGTCAGCTCAGGGGGCTGAAGAACCGCCCCCAGCGCGGCAGGAGGTGGTGGTCGAGGTCGAAGGAGAGGACCACCGTCGTCACCTCGCCCATGATCCGGTCCCGGGTCACGTAGCCGAAGAAGCGGGAGTCGAAGCTGTTGTCCCGGTTGTCCCCCATCACGATGAAGCAGTCGGCCGGGACCGTCACCGGCTCGAAGGAGGACATCGCGGGGTGCTCCGGCGTGGCCAGGATCAGGTGGCTGCGGCCGTCGATGGTCTCCCGCACCAGGCACTCGTGGTCGGAGCGCGGTGGGCCGGTGATCTGGTAGCCGGCGGGCTGGCCGTTGATGATCAGCCGATGGTCGCGCATCTCGACCCGGTCGCCGGGGAGCCCGATCACGCGCTTGACCAGGCGCTTGCCGTCGTGGGGCGAATCGAGCACTACGATGTCACCCCGCTTCGGGGTGGCCCAGACGCCGAGGCGGATCCGCGTGAACGGGACACGCAGGTCGTAGGCCACCTTGTTGACGAAGACCCGGTCGCCCTCCAGGATCGTCGGCTTCATCGACCCGGTGGGGACGTCGTTCCAGTCGGCGATCGCGGAGCGGAAGGAGACCAGCACCAGGAGAACCGCCGCCAGCGGGCGGACCCAGTCGTACCACAGACGTGCCAGGCGGCGCTTCCACAGCATCCTGAGACCTCTCACGCCAGTCTACCTGTCCGGGCGGCCGACAGCCAGCGTCGGGGGATGGCGGGGACGCGCCCCGGGGCGGCCTTGTCAATCCCACCCGGAAGCACCAAACTCTAGGGGCCATGCCGCGATTCGCAGCCGTCGGCGACGACCATTTCCACGACCAGTGCGCCCTGTTCGGGATCGTGGGGCACCCCGAGGCCGCCAACATCGCCTACCTCGGGCTGTACGCCCAGCAGCATCGGGGCCAGGAATCGGCCGGCATCGTCGCCAGCGACGGCCAGAGGCTCCGGATGGAGAAGGGGATGGGGCTGGTCGCCGACGTGTTCGACGACGGCCGCCTGGGCGCGCTGCCGGGGACGCTGGCCATCGGGCACGTTCGCTACTCGACCGCGGGCGACACCGTGGCGGGGAACGCGCAGCCGATCCTCATCGACTGCCACCGCGGCCCCATCGCGCTGGCCCACAACGGCAACCTGGTCAACGCGGCGATCCTCCGGCGTGAGCTGGAGGCGGCCGGCTCGATCTTCCAGTGCACCTCGGACACCGAGGTGATCCTGCACCTGTATGCCCGGAGCCACCGGACCCGCCTGGAGGACGCCATCGCCGCCAGCCTCTCCAAGATCACCGGTGCCTTCTCGCTCCTGTTCCTGACCGGGGACAGCATCGTGGCGGCGCGCGATCCGTGGGGGTTCCGGCCGCTGGTGATCGGCCGGCTGGAGGACGCCACCATCGTCTGCTCCGAGACCTGCGCCCTCGACCTGATCGACGCCGAGCTCGTCCGTGAGGTGGAGCCGGGCGAGCTGGTGGTGATCGACCGGCGGGGGATCCGCTCCTTCCACCCCTTCCCCCGTGGGGAGCACCGGCACTGCATCTTCGAGCACGTCTACTTCGCCCGCCCGGACAGCCAGGTCTTTGGCCGCAACGTGCTGCGGTCGAGGCTGGAGCTGGGCCGGCAGCTCGCGCGGGAGGCGCCCGCCGGCGCCGACGTGGTGGTCCCGGTGCCCGACAGCGGGATGGGGGCGGCGCTCGGCTACTCCCAGGAGAGCGGCCTGCCCTTCCAGTGGGGGCTGATCCGCAACCACTACGTGGGCCGGACCTTCATCGAGCCCAAGCAGTCGATCCGGTCCTTCGGGGTCAAGATCAAGCTGAACCCGGTCGAGAGCGTGCTGACCGGGCAGCGGGTGGTGCTGATCGACGACTCGATCGTTCGTGGAACCACCTCGCGCAAGATCGTGGGGATGGTGCGCGCCGCCGGCGCCCGCGAGATCCACATGCGGATCAGCAGCCCGCCCACCATCGGCCCCTGCTACTACGGGATCGACACCCCGCGCCGCAGCGAGCTGATCGCCGCCACCCAGAGCGTGGAGTCGATCCGCGAGCACATCGGCGCCGACTCGCTCGCGTACCTGTCGCGGGAGGGGCTGGTCCAGGCGGTGGGCGATCCCGAGGACCGGCGCCACTGCACGGCCTGCTTCACCGGGCGCTATCCGGTCGCCGTGGCCCTCGCGGAGGACTGGCAGATGGCGCTGTTCGAAGCCGCTCAACGCTGAGGGCGCCGGCCCGGAGTCCAGATCCGATGCCACGGCTCGTCACCGTCGGCCACGTCACCTGGGACCGACGGCCGCAGGGCGAGGTCCTGGGAGGGGCGGCGTCCTACGCCGGCCTGGCCGCGCACCGGCTCGGATGGGACGTGGCGGTGCTGACGGCCGCCGGCGCCGATCTCGACCCGGGCCGGGACCTGCCGGGCCTGTCGGTCTTCGTCACCCCCGCGGCACGAACCACCCGGTTCCAGAACACCTACACGGACGACGGCGCCCGGCGTCAGGTGGTGACGTCGCGCGCCGAGCCGATCGACCTCTCGGTGCTGCCCGACGAGTGGCGGCGCCCCGAGGCGCTGCTTCTGGGGCCGGTGGTCGGAGAGGTCCCGCCACGGCTGGCGCTGGCCTTCGAGGCGGAGCTGGTGGGGGCGGCCGGGCAGGGTTGGCTGCGGCAGATCGAGGCGGACGGCGAGGTCTCGGCCGGGACCTGGACCGATCCCGCGGCCGACCTCGCCGGCGTCCACGCCCTCTTCCTGTCGGAGCACGACCTGTCGGGAGCCCGCCTGGCTGGCGCCGACCTGCTGCGCTTCGTGCCGATGCTGGCCCTGACCCGCGGCTTCGAGGGCCTGCGGCTCTTCGTCCGGGACGCCGTCCACGAAGTTCCCACCCTGCCTCGCCCCGAGCTGGACCCGACCGGCGCCGGAGACGTGCTGGCGGCCGCGTTCCTGGTACGCTACTACGAGACCGGCGACCCTCTGGCGGCGGCGGCCTTCGGCGCCTGCGCCGCCTCGTGCTGCGTCGAGGGCGTGGGGGCGTCGTCGCTGGGGACGCGGGCCGAGGTGGAGCGGCGCCTGCGGCTCCGAGAGCGGCTGCTCGAAGAAGGGGAGTGGGACGAGTGAGCCGGGTCCTGGTCATCGACTTGGACGAGCCGGTGCGGCGGGACGCCTGCCAGGCGCTGTCGGCGGCGGGCTTCGAGGTGGACTCGGCCAGCCAGCGGGTCGAGTCGATCGAGAAGATCGCCCGCCAGCGGCCGGACCTGCTGCTGCTCGACCTGCGGGTGACCGGACTCGACGGCTGGGGGCTGCTGGAGAGGCTGCGTGAGACGCCGAGCGCACCCCTGATCGTGGTGGCGGGTACCGTCGAGGACTTCGCCGACTTCGCCCGCAACGTCAAGGAAGGGGCGGCCGCCTTCGTCCCCAAGCCGATCGACACCACCCGCATCGCCGCCGCCTGCAGCCGCGCCCTCAGCCACGCCCGAGACGACGCCCGGGTACCCAAGGCGGTGCGGGAGCGGCGCCAGCAGGAGCGTCGCGCGTTGATGGTGGCGGTGCACGTGGAGACGAACGAGGAGACCGCCGCGATCGGAGAGCTGCGGGACCTGAGCGCCAGCGGCGCCCAGGTCATCCTGATCCGGCCCTTCGACGAAGGGGTGAAGGTGCGCGTGGCGCTGGACCCGGCGCTGGTCGGCCGATCCCTCGAGTTCGACGGCAAGGTGCAGTGGCGCAAGGAGCTTCCCACCGGGTTCGCTCACGGGCTCAGCTTCGTGGACCTGCACCCCGACGTCGCCGGCGCGATCCAGCAACTGCTCCCGGTCCCCCACTGACGCCGAGCGCCCGGCTGGGATACGATCGGGCCCGGGGCCGGCGTGTGGCCCCGAGAGAGGGGAGGGTTCCCGACATGATCGAGCAGTCAAGCGGTCGGCGGGCAGCTCGCCGGCTGGGCATGCTGGCAGTCGCGGCGTTCCTGGCGGCGGCGTGCCTGGGGCACGCCCAGGAGGAAACCGCCCCGACCGCCCCGGTCGGCCCCCAGGCCGTGGTCGAGACCGACCTGGGCCGGTTCGTGATCCGGCTGTTGCCGGAGCTGGCCCCCGCCCACGTGGAGCATTTCTTGGAAGTCGCCCGCAAGGGCGGCTTCGATGGGACCACCTTCCACCGCATCGTCGCGGGGGGGATCATCCAGGGTGGCGATCCCCTTTCCAAGGACCCGGCCAAGGCCGACCGTTATGGCACCGGTGGCCTGGGGCTTCTGAAGGCCGAGCTCTCCGACCGGCCCTTCACCCGCGGCACGGTGGCGGCGGTTCGGCGGCCCTCCAGCCTGGACAGCGCCGGCGACCAGTTCTTCATCTGCCTGTGCGACCAGCCGGCGCTGGCCGGCCAGTACACCATCTTCGGGGAGGTCGTCTCGGGAATGGACGTGGTCGACCAGATCAGCCTGACGCCGGTGGACGGTCAGCGGGCCAAGACCCGTGTCGAGATGAAGGTGACAATCCAGGACCCGGCACCGGCCGCGCCCTGACGCCGGCTCCCTGAAAAGGGGAACCTTCCGGCTCCCGCCTCCGTTTGGCCCAACAGACGGAGGGATTCATGCGGCACAGGGCACGACTTTTCGCTCTCCTGACTGTGGCTGGCCTGTGGGCCGCGGGCTGCGGGCCCGGCTACGGCCCGCTCACGGTGCGCGACAGCTTCGAGCAGACGCGGCCGTTCACCCCGGGCGGGACCTTCACGCTGGAGAACACCAACGGGGAGGTCCGGGTCGCCACCTGGGAACGGGACCAGGTGAGCATCGAGGCAGAGCTGCGCGCCACGAGCCAGAGCCAGCTCGAGCGGATCGAGATCGAGGTGCGGGGCGAGGGCGACCGGGTCTCGGTCCACACCCGGCTTCCACGAGGCGGATTCTTCGGTAACGGCAGCGGCGTGGTGAACTACCACATCACGCTGCCTCGGCACGCCCGCCTGGAGGTCAAGACCGTCAACGGCCGGGTGAGCGTGGAGGGGCTCGAGGGACGGCTCGAGGCCTCGACCGTCAACGGCGGAGTCGAGATCGCCGACGCGGCGGGTGAGGTGCACGCCACCACCGTCAACGGGAGCATCCGGGCCCAGTACGACGCCGCCGACCCTGACGGCCAGCACCGGTTCGAGACCACCAACGGGTCGGTCACGGTCACCCTGCCCGACGACGTGACCGGCCGTTTCGAGGCGCACACCGTCAACGGCAGCATCAGCACCGACTTTCCGCTGACCGTGGAGGGCAGGATGTTCAAGAAGCGGCTCGAGGGGCGGCTCGGCGACGGCCGGGGAAGCTACCGGATATCGACCGTCAACGGGGCGGTGAGGATCCGAAAGGGCTGAGCCCCGGATCACCCGACGTTCCGCCACGGCTCGATCGCCGGCGCGGCCAGTGGCTATACTGACCGGATGAGCTCGCGTCTCCTGCTGCTGGCGGTGATGGCGGGGCTGGCCCTCGGCTACCGGTGGTACGGACGGTTCATCTCCGGCCTGGTCGAGGTGGACCCGAGCCGGCCCACGCCGGCCCACACCCGTCGGGACGGTGTCGACTACGTACCCGCCCGCCACTGGTTGGTGCTCTTCGGTCATCACTTCTCGTCCATCTGCGCCGCCGGTCCCATCGTCGGTCCCGCGCTGGCGGTGGCGTACTGGGGCTTCGCCCCGTCGCTTCTCTGGATCCTGCTGGGCGGCGTGCTGATGGGGGCGGTGGCCGACTTCACCTCGCTGATGGTGGCGGTCCGCCACGGCGGTGTCTCCATCTCCGAGGTGACGGCGCAGGTGATCAGCCCGCGCGCCCGCCTGCTCTTCTCGGTGTTCATCCTGATCACGCTGGTGCTGGTGCTGGCGGTGTTCGCGGTGCTGACCGCCGGCACCTTCACCCAGGTGCCGGAGATCGTGGTGCCGAGCTGGGGCATCCTCCCGGTGGCGGTGGTCGCCGGGCTTGCCCTGTACCGGGAAAAGGCCGGGCGCGGCACCCTGGTTGCCGTCACCGCCGTCGGCCTGCTCTCGATCGTGGCGCTTCTGGCGGTCGGCGACCGGGTGCCGATATCGCTGCCGACGCTCGGCCCCCTCACCCCCCAGACCGGCTGGGTGCTGCTGCTGATGGGCTACTGCTTCGTGGCCTCGGTGGTGCCGGTCCAGTACCTGCTCCAGCCCCGCGACTACCTCTCCTCCTACGTTCTCTTCACCACCATCGGCCTGGGGATCCTGGGCGTACTGGTGGCCGGACCGGCCATGCAGGCGGCACCCTTTGTCGGCTTCCTCCCGAAGGACTGGCCGGAGGCCGGCCCGTTGTGGCCGCTGATGTTCGTGACCATCGCCTGCGGCGCCATCTCGGGCTTCCACTCCATCGTCTCGTCCGGCACCACCTGCAAGCAGCTCGACAGCGAGGCGTTCGCCTGCCGGATCGGCTTCGGGGCAATGGTGACCGAGTCGCTGGTGGCGACCCTGGTGGTGGTCGCGGTGGGGGCCGGCCTGAGCGTCCCGAGGCACGCGGAGCTGCTGCGCGGACCGGGGGGCGCGATCACGGCCTTCGGCGAGGGCTACGGCTCGCTGACCGGCTGGGCCCTGGGCGGATACGGCGCGACCTTCGCGGTGATGGCCCTCAACTTCTTCATGCTCACCACCCTCGACACCGCCACCCGCCTGGCCCGCTACCTGCTTCAGGAGATGACCGGTTGGCAGAACCGCTACCTGCCCACCGCCGTGGTGACGGTGGCGGCGGTGGCGCTCGCCCTCTCCGGCCAGTGGCGGGCCCTCTGGCCGGCCTTCGGCGCCTCCAACCAGCTGGTGGGGGCCCTGGCGTTGCTGGTGACCGCGTGCTGGCTGCTGCAGCGGGGTCGCCCATCGCTGCCGATCCTGCTCCCCGCGCTGCTCCTGCTGGTGACCACGCTGGGGGCCCTGATCTGGCAGGTCTTCGGGGCCATCACCGCCGAGCAGCCGCGCTTCTTCCTGGCCGGCATCTGCGGCGTGCTGATTCTGCTGGCGCTTCTGGTGCTGGCTGAGGCGGGCGCGATGCTGAAGGCGCGGGCCGGCGAGCCGACCCCGGCGGCGCCCCCGCTCTGATCATGGGCCCGAAACGCCTGGCCACGCTTGTCTGCCTCCTGGGGCTGGGCTGTCGAGGAGCAGGACCCGACGCCGCCGCCCCGGGGGTCGCCGGCCGGTACAACGTGGTGCTGGTCGTGACGGATGACATGAGCTGGGCCGAGCTGCCCCACCTGCCGGTGGTCCAGAGGCGGCTGGTCCAGGAGGGCGTCACCTTCACCAACGCCTTCGTCTCGACCCCTTCCTGCGCGCCGTCGCGGGCCTCGATCCTGACCGGTCAGTACGCCCACAACCACGGCGTGCGGCGCAACGACCGCTCCGACGGGGGTTTCCCGGGCTTCTTCAAGAGCGGCCGCGAGAGCTCGACGCTCGCCACCTGGCTGCAGCAGGCGGGCCGGAGGACCCTGCTGGTGGGCAAGTACCTCAACTGGTACCCGCGGCAGGCCCCCCCCGACTATGTCCCACCCGGCTGGAGCCACTGGGAGGGCCTCTACTCGCGCGAGGACTACTACGGCTTCGTGCTCAACTCCGACGGCCATCTGCTGAAGCACGGCAGCGCGCCCGAGGACTACCAGACCGACGTCCTGCGCCGGCGCCTGGTGGACCACGTCGCCGGCTACGGGGTGGACGGCGGGCCGCCGTTCTTCGTCTACTTGGCTCCCTACGCGCCTCACGGCCCGACCTGGCCGGCGCCACGGCACCGGGGGACGCGGAGAGACCTCCGGGCGCCCCGCACGCCGGCGTTCGACGAGGCCGACGTGGGAGACAAGCCGGACTGGGTCCGGCGGCGGCCACCGCTGTCCGGCAAGGCGGTGGCCCGGATCGACGACCTGTTCCGCCGGCGGGTCGAGACCCTCCTCGCCGTGGACGAGATGATCGGCGAGCTCTTCTCTACGCTGGAGCGCACCGGCCAGCTCGACCGCACCTTCGTCCTGTTCACCTCGGACAACGGCTTCCACCAGGGGTCCCACCGACGCGAACACGGGAAGTCCGACCCCTACGACGAGTCGATACGCGTCCCGCTGCTGGCGCGCGGGCCGGGCATCCCGCACGGCCGGAAGGTCGAGTCGCTGGTGCTCAACATCGACCTGGCGCCGACCATCGCGGAGCTGATGGGGGCGTCGGTGCCCGCTTCCGTCGACGGGTGCTCGCTGGTCCCGCTGCTGCTCGGCGAGGTGCCCGCGAGCTGGCGGACCGACGTGCTGGTGGAGTCCTGGCCGAACTACGAGGACAGTCTTCCCGCCTTCGCGGCCCTGCGCAGCCGGGACCGCCTCTACGTCGAATACGAGTCGGGTGAGCGGGAGCTCTACCACCTCGACCGAGACAAAGACGAGCTCGAAAACGTCATCTCGAGCGCCTCACCCGAAGAGCTACGCCCCCTGACCAAGCGCCTGGCGACGTTGCGCACCTGCGCGGGGCCGACGTGTCGTCCGCGGCGCCCGAAGTGAATTCGGTCGCCGCTATCAAGCGGGGGGCTCCCGCCCC
>CAZNNH010000024.1:0-53482 GCA_964574335.1 uncultured Acidobacteriota bacterium
CCGGCCTCACTCCTCCCCTGGGCATCGCCTATCTGGCCGCCTACCTGCTGAGCTACGAGCATCCGGTCCAGGTCATCGATGCGCTGGGAGAGGCACCGCAGAGCACCTATCCCTTCCAGCGGCAGACCTTCCTGCGCGGCCTGGCCCTCGACGAGATCGTCGATCGTATCGACGAGGGCTCGGCGGTGGTCGGCGTCTCGAACCTGTTCAGCTTCGCCTGGCCTGCCATCGAGGAGCTGTGCCGCCTCATCCACGCCCGGCACCCGGACAAGGTGCTGGTGCTAGGGGGTCCCCATCCCTCGGCGATGTACCGGGAGATCCTGCAGACGTGCCCCGAGGTGAGCTGGATCGCCCGTGGTGAGGAGGGCGAGGAGAGCCTGCTGCGGCTGGTGCGACACCTCGAGGGTCGGGTCGATTATGGCGCCCTCACCGGCCTGGCCACTCGCGACTCGGACGGGAACGTGGTGGACCTGATATCCGCCAAGCGGATCACCGACCTGACCAGGAAGACCGTCCCCTTCCCGGCCCGCCACCTGCTCCCCATGGAGAACTACATCCGGGCCCAGGAAGGCCACGGCCCCTCCGCCGGCCGCTGGACGTCGATCCTCAGCTCGCGGGGGTGTCCGTACGGTTGCACCTTCTGTGGCTCACGGAGGACCAAGTGGGTCTCGCGGCCCGCCTCCGACGTGGTCGACGAGATGGAGCACTGCGTCCGAGAGTGGGGCATCGAGGAGTTCCATTTCGAAGACGACAACATGACGATCGACGCCAAGAGGCTCATGCAGATCTGCGACGAGATCATCGCGCGCGACCTGCGAATCCGCTGGCAGACCCCCAACGGCATCCGCGCCAGCCGTACCAGCGACGAGATGCTGGAGAAGATGAAGGCCAGCGGGTGCATGCACGTGACCCTCGCCCCCGAGAGCGGCTCCGAGCGGGTGCTCAAGGAGGTCGTGCAGAAGGGCAATGACTTCACCCTGGAGCAGCTCAAGGCGTGCGGGGCCCGCGCCCATCAGCTCGGCATGAAGGTGGCCGCCTACTTCATCCTTGGCATGCCGGGAGAGACCCACCAGGACATCGAGGCCTCGATCCGCTACGCCCGCGATCTAGCCAAGGTGGGGGTGGACGAGGTGGCGTTCGGCCTGTTCATACCGCTCCCTGGGACACCCCTGTTCGATGCGGTGCGAGCCAAGCTGGAGGGCGTCGACTGGCTCGACCTGCTGGCAATCGGTGACCTCAACCGCGCCAAATCATGGAACGACACCATCTCCGACGAACAGCTCAATGGGCTGCGGCGACGCGCGTACCTGACCTTCCACCTGACCCGCTTGGTCTATCACCCGGTTGCTTTCCTGCGCACCCTCTTGAACGTCCTGCGAAGCATCGAGGAGACGAAGACGGAGCGCACCATGCGACAGTTCCTGCAGCGTATCAAGCTGCAGAAGAAGCGTTACGTCGGTGCCCCTCCGCCGGCGGGCGGGGCGGCGCCCCCAACCTCGGATTCGCACGACCTCAACGCCTATCCCTACGACGAACGCACGACGCTGAAGGTGCTCCTCCAGGGGGACTCCCACTATGCCTACGGTCACAGCTTTCTCAAGACCTTACGCCTGGTCGTCGCCGACCTCGGCCGAGCCGTCATTGGACGCGGGCGCGGGTAGGCGGTCCGCCGCACCCGCATCCCGTGGGGCGAGGGTGGCAGCCGCTCTCGTCGTTGCGGCTGTGTCGTTGGCCATCCCGGGGCGGACCGGGGCTGACGACCGGCAGGCGCCCCCGCCGGGTTTCGAGCCGCACGACCACACGGGTCTGTTCCTCCTCGCCGGACAGCTCCCGGAGCAACGCTGGGCCCACGTGGTGGGCCTTCCCTTCCTGACCGGCACGGCCGTCTCTGACGAGTGGCCGCGTCTCCAACCGGAGCCGGATCGGTTCGTCTGGGAGTCGCTCGACCGGCGCGTCGCGATCATCGCCAAGGCGAACAAAAAGGTCGGCCTCCGGGTTCTCCCCGGCGTGACGGTCCCCGACTGGGTCTACCAGCGGGGAGCGCGGGTTTTCGAGTTCGTCGACCGCAACCCCTATCACGGCACGGATCGGTACCCGGAAGGACACCGGAACGCCACCCTCGGCCAGAAGCTGCGGTTGCCGGTACCGTGGGACGAGCCGTTCCTGGTCGCCTGGGAGGGCTTCGTAGCAGCGCTCGGGAAGCGGCTGGAGGGCCAGCCGATCACGATGGTCCACGTGACCGGCCCCACCAGGCACTCCGCCGAGATGCTGCTGCCACGCGGCCCTGAGGATCGGGAGCACTGGAAGCAGCTCGGCTACTCTCCCGAGAAACTGATCATGGCCTGGCAGCGGTGCATCGACGCGTTTGGCCGCTCCTTCCCGAGCTCCGCGCTGGCCCTGGACCTGGGCCCCGCGATCTTCGACGACGGGGTGGTGGAGTCCGTCGTCGAGTGGGCCCTGGACCGCTACGGCGCCCGCATCTTCCTCCAGAACAACATCCTGCTAGCCCAGCAGGAGCGCAGGCGCCTGGACTGGGCAGTGCTCGAGCGCCACGCGGGAAGGGCCACTATCGGGTTCGGTCGAATGCCGCTCCGCCTTGGCCGCGATACCGACCGCGGCGAGGCCCGGGGGCTACGACGCAGGAACTTCCAGGGGATGTTCGTGGCGGGGATGGAGTTGGGCGCGACCTATTTCGAGATTGGTTGGCGCGACGCCAGGGACTTCCCCGAGGTGGCGGCGGCCGCGGCTAGCGCTCTGGACGAGGCCGCGACGCGACCGCCCCCACCGAAACGGGAAGAAGCTCCCGGTACACGCTGACCGCGCGGCTGGCCAGCCGCGGCCACGAGAAGCGCTCGCGCACCTCCCGTCTGCCGTTCTCCGAGAGGCGTGCGGCGAAGGGTCGATCCGTCAGCACCCGCACGATGGCAGCCCCCAGCGCCCGCCAGTCGTGGTCGGGGGCCAGGGCCGCCGAGTCCCCGTCGCGGATCCCCTTGGCCGAGCCGGCGAACGTAACCACCGGACAGCCGCTGGCCAGCGAGTTGAGCAGCTTGACCGGGAAGCCCGGGCATTCCGGCCGGGGGATCACGCTGACTTCGGCCGCAGCCAGGAAGGCTGGCACCTCGGAGAAGTCCTTCAGGTGGATGATCCTGAGATGCCCCTCGACTCCGAGCTCACGCGCTAGGTCCCAGTAGTAGCCCTCGTCCTCCGGCTTGCTGGCGTTGGCGGCGATCACCACCCTGACCGTGCTCAGCTCGGCGGCGACAACGCTCAGCGCGCGCAGCAGGTAGTCGAGCCGCTGCAGGCGGTTGAGCGTCCCGGTGTAGAGAACCAGCGGCCCACCGCCCAGACCGTACCGCTCGCGGATCTCGCTGCCATCGGCGCCCTCGAACATCTCGGGGTAGACGCCGAGCGGGATGACGTGGATGCATCGGTCGGGGATCCCGCGCCTACGTAGGAAGTCGGCGAGCTCCTCGGAGATGGCGATGGTGCAATCGGACAGGCGTGGCACGAACCAGTCCAGGAATCGGGCCAGGCCGTCCGCCAGGAATCGCGGCCGGATGAAGCCGTAGGAGCCAAGCTCGTCGACCATCGTGTTGACGGCGTTGTAGACGACGGGCTTGCCGGTGAGCAAGCGCGCCAGGCCCCCTACCAAGCCACCTTCGTAGTTGTGGGCGTGGATGACGTCGATATCGGCGCGGCGGACCAGCCTCACCAGGGCGATGAGCAACTGCAGGTCGAGGAGCGGCTTCTGCCAGGTCGGCCCGACGACGACATGTCGGCCGCCCAGGCCGCCCCGGATGCGATGGATCGTCACCCCGGGAGGGGGCTCGCCTTCGCCGGTGTGATAGGTGACGACGTGGACGTCGTGTCCCAGCTCCGACACGGCCAGTGCCATCTCGGCGATCGCCGCCGGGGTCCCGTAGTTGGCCGGAAAAGGGGCTGCCGCGATCATGGCAACCCGGAGAGGCCGCGCTGCCGGAGCCGTCACTCGCCTTCGTTGCCGATCGTTCGGATCGTGTTCGGGAGCAGGTGGCACCCCGGCACGCGTTGGGCGGCGGTCTCGACGAGCATCCGGCGGCGCCGGTCCGGGAAGTTGATGGGCAGGTTGTGACGGCGTCGCTGCTGGTGGCGACGGTTGTGGGCGACCGGCTCATGCTGCTGGCGGCGATCGTAGGGAACGAAGATACGGTCGACGCTTCGCAGCTTGAAGTGGAGGCGTGCCAGCTCCCGGAAGGCTTTGACGATCACCCGCAGCCGGGCGCCGGTCGGCGCCCCGGCCCGACGCTCAAAGTGGGTGACCGGAACCTGCTTGATCTTGAACCCCATCCGCATCGCCTGGACCAGGATGTCGGTGTTGACCATGGCCCCCACCGCGTCCATCTTGATGACCCGGAACAGCGAGGATCGGAACAGCTTGAAGGCGCAGTCGATGTCCCGGACCTTGAGCCCAAGCACCAGCCTCACCAGGACGTTCCAGCCGAAGGCGAACACCTTCCGGTAGAAGGGGTCGTTGCGATGGTGGCGGTAGCCGATCACCGCATCGAACTGCTCGGCCCACACCAGAAGCAGCGGCAGCTCGGTGAGATGGAACTGCAGGTCGGCGTCCGAGAAGAAGATCAGGTCCTTCTTGGCGATCTGGATGCCGGAACGGAGCGCCGCTCCGTATCCCTGGTTCACGGCGTGGTGAACCGTCTTGACCCGCGGGTCCCGCCCGGCAATGGCGTCGATGATCTCGGCGGTCCGATCACGGCTACCGTCGTCGACGACGATGATCTCCCAGTCCGCGGTGAGATCCTCGAGGCAGTCATTCGCCTGCTCGATGGCATCCGCGACGTTCCGCTCCTCGTTGAAGGCCGGAAACACCACCGAGATGCTCTGACGGCAGAAAAGTGCCATACCGCTCCTCAGCGGCAGCCGCGATCCTGAGACCGTCTCGCCGGATCGAGGCTGACTTCTCGTTCAGCGACTTCAATATCGCTTGCCCCGAGCACGGGTGTCAAGGAGGCTCGGCGGGGCTCGGCGGGAGGTGTGACCCAAGACACAGCCGCGGCGCCGGCCATGCTATCCTGCGCGTTCGAGCACCCCGCTTCTCGAGGTGAGAGCAGCGCGCCGCTCGCTCGGGCAGCAGGAGGGATCCCATGGCGCGGGTCAGCCAGATCTTCGACCGTCCTGGCGCGTCCTTCCGACTCCACTTGGCGGGCGTCCTCTGGAACCTGGCCTTCCTGGCGGTGCTCGGGGCCTTCCCCACTTCCCGTCGGAACCTCCACCCTCCGGAGGGCCCGTACGCGGAGAACCGCTGGTCCGGCACCGACGTGCTCACCTACGTCCGGCCAGCCCGCGAGCTCCTCGCCTCGGGCACCTTCTCGAACGACGGCCTCGTTCCCGACTACCATCGGACCATCGGCTACCCGGCCTTCCTGGCGGCATCGATGCTCCTGCTGGGCGAGCACTGGCTGTTCGGCGTGCTGCTCGCCCAGGCCTTCCTGTTCGCGCTCGCCTACCCGGCGGTTCACAGCCTGGCGGGCAGCCTCTTCCCCGACCAACGCCGGGTCAGCTACCTGGCGCTCGGCTTCCTGTTCCTGGCGGGCACCTACTGGGCCAGCTCCACCGCCCTCTTGACCGACCTGATGTGCGCCGTCTGCTTGACCGCTGGACTGGCCAGCGGTCTACTGGCGGTGGTGCGGCGATCCTGGGGTTGGGCCGCCGCACAGGTCCTGCTGATCGGCTACGCGGCCCAGGTGCGGCCGAGCCTGGTACTCTACGCCCCCATCCACCTGTTGCTGCTCCTGGCCGTGGCCCGGCGTCACGGGCAGCTCCGGGACCGCAAGGTCCGCCTGGTGATCGCCGGCTCGGTGCTGGCGATCGCCCTGCTCGGACTCGCTCCTGCCCTCCGGAACCTGGTCCACCACGGCTACTTCCACCCTTCGGACGCCTTCGAGGTCAACCTATTCAAGCAGCTCGGGCGCCGCGTGACCGACGCCGCCGGCGCGGAAGGCCGCTACCTAGCCCTCCGGGACGAGGTGGCGGCGAGGCCGGGTCTACGGGACCAAGTCGAGGGAGAACGGCGGGCGGCGATCGCCATCGTCTGTCGATACCCGCGAATCACAGCCCGAGTCGTGGCCGGCCAGGCGTTCGCGATCCTCACCAGCAGTCACTGGTTGAAGGTCGCCAACCTGTACGGCTACCACTGGCAGGCCGTGCCCAAGGCCGGCCTCCGACCCGCCCGCGTGCTGCTGGGCGTGGCCGCGGTGTGGGTGCTCGTCTACCTGGCGGTCTACGTCCTCGCCATGCTACGGCTCTTCCGGATGTGGCGGAGCGGGGATCGCCTGCTTGCTTTGGCGTTGGTCGCCTTCTTCCTCTACCTGCTCGTCCCCTCGTTCACCGACGCCGCCGGTGCGAGGATGCGGCTTCCGGTCGAGGGGCTCCTGGCCGTTCTCGCCGCCTCTGAGTGGGAGCTTCGGCGGCTGGGGAGCGGTCCCGCCGGCGTCGACGCGGTCCGGCGAGACGATCCCGGGGAGGCGATCGCGCAGTAGGTCGGCGAGCGCGTCGGCGATGACGCGGTTGCCCGCCGGCGAGCAGTGCCCGCCGGCCGCGAAGTAACGGCCCGCCTTGCGGGGCGTCTCGAGGGTCTCGGCCACTGCGGTGATGGCGTCGAGATAGAGGATCGCCCCCCGGTCGCAGCGTCGCCTGAGTAGCTCCCGCCAGGGCTCCTGCGGCTCGCCGGCGGCCTCGGCCTCCACCCTCCCCCGCGTCGGCAGCAGGAGGATCAGGGGTGTGGCACCTTCCTCCCGCACCTCTTCGCAGAAGGTGTCGACGATGCCGAACATCAGACGCCGGGGCCCCTCGTCTCCCCAAAGTGGGCTTCGCCCGGAGCGCGTGCCGGCGTCAGACAGTCCCTCACCATAGCGCCATGCCTGGCGCCACACCCGGGGATCGAGCAGGTACCTGGAGTAGGGAAAGGAGAAGGGCGGAAGTCTCTCCTCCGAATACCAGTAGTCGTCGCGGCCCAACTGGGCCACGAACTCCGGGTCGCACAGCCGGACCAGGTCCTCGGCATCCCGGATCGGGTTTGGACGCAGCCTCAGCTTGCCGCCCTCGAGGACGAAGCGCGGCTTGGTCAGCGGGAGGCCGGTGTTTCGGAGCAGAAAGCGACGGTAGCAGTTGACGACCCGATTGATGTTGTCCGCCGGGAAGCCCAACGCCACGACAGGAGCCATGACCGCCCGGCTCACCTGCCGGAATCGCAGCAGGGCCTGGTCCGCCCCATACCCACCCTGGCCGAAGTTCAGCACCGCACCGCCCAGCCGGCTTCCGAGGTAGGCCTCCCAGGTCTCGTCATCCTGCACCTCGTCGCAATGGACGAAGGAGTCGCCGAAGGCGAGCACGACGGGGGCGGCCTCCAGGTGGGAGCCGGTGCGCTCGCCGAACGGGCCCTTTCGGCGCTGCAGCCAGCCCAAGTCGGCGTCGAAGGCCGCGCGTGCGGCGCGCGCCTGTTGCTCGGTGAGCGTGTACCAGCCGGGCGCCGCGAAACGAAAGCGGTCCCGCCGCCAGTTGAAGAAGGCGTAGCTGACCGCTTCGACGACCAGCGCCGAGAGGCCGACGACGATCACGCTGAGAAGCAGACGTCTCACGCAGAGGCCTCGTCGCCGCGAGCACCCGCCGGCCGGTCCCGCCGGCCTCGCTGCCGGGAGCGATCGGACGCCGCCCGCGGCCCCACCGCCCGCCAAGGGTATCAGGCCGGGCTGTCGCCTTCCCGCCTGCCGGGACAGCACGACGGGCCAAACCGCCTTTCGATCGCGGCCTGGCAGACCGCGGCTTGACACAGGCCGCTTGCGCGGCCTAAATAGCGCTCCACGGCCCAATGCTGTCGTTCCGTCAAGACCGACACCGTCTACTGGTGGCTAGGTGTGTGCAGGCCGGAGCTGCCACCCAACCGCCGTCAGGTTTCGATCGACGCCTCGGCCGGAGCCGGGGCTTTGCCAGGGGGCACTGAGCGATGATTCCTCGAACGTTTGGCCTGGCGGCCACGCTGGCCGTGGGGCTCGCCGTACCGTCGACGTCGGCCACGGCTCAGAAGGAGAGGTTCAAGGCCACACCTCTCGAGCCGACCTCCCAAGTCAGGTTGGCCCGGAAGACCGTCTCCCGCGATGCCGGCGAGCGGATGGTCCCGGTCATCGTCAAGCTGGCCGTGGCGCCGGTGGCGAGCTACCGTGGCGGCGTTCCCGGCCTGGCCGCCACCAGCCCGGCCCTCACGGGTGCCGCTCGGCTGGACATCTCCTCGGCCCGGGTCCAGGCCTACGCGAGCTACGTCGATTCCCGGCTGGCCTCGTTCGAGGCGGCCTCACGGGCGGCCGTCCCAAAGATCCGCTTCACGCACCGCTTCGGGATCGCCTTTGGAGGGCTCTCGGCGATCGTCCCGGAGGGGCAGATCGACACGCTGCGCTCCCTTCCCGGCGTGAGCGCGGTGTTCCGCGACCAGCGGCTGTCCATGGACACGGCCCGCAGCCCCCAGTTCCTGGGCGCCAAGAAGCTGTGGAGACTGCTCGGCGGCCAGGCCAGCGCGGGTGAAGGCGTCATCTTCGGCAGCATCGACAGCGGCGTCTGGCCCGAGCTGGCGTCCTTCTCCGACCCCGACGCCAACGGCAACCCGCTGCCAGCGCCGCCGGCGAAGTGGACCGGCACCACCTGCGACTTCACCAGCGGCGCGAACCCGGGCGACCCCTTCACCTGCAACAACAAGCTGATCGGGGCCTACCGGTTCATGACCACCTACGAGGCGGTGGAGGGCCTGCTCCCGACCGAGTTCACCTCGGCCCGCGACGACGACGGCCACGGCTCGCACACCGCCAGCACCGTCGCCGGCAACTCCAACGTCGAGGCCAGCGTGGTCGACGGCGCGCCGCTGGCGGCCCCGATCAGCGGCGTGGCGCCGCGCGCCCACGTGGTCGCCTACAAGGTCTGCGGCAATCAGGGGTGCTACGGCTCCGACTCGGTGGCGGCCATCAACCAGGCGATCGCCGACGGCATCGACGTGATCAACTTCTCGATCAGCGGCGGCTCGAGCCCGTACAGCGATGCCGTCAGCATCGCCTTCCTCGACGCTTACGACGCCGGCATCTTCGTCGCCGCCTCGGCCGGCAACTCCGGGCCGGGAGCCGACACCGTCGCCCACCGGGAGCCGTGGACCACCACCGTGGCCGCCAGCACCAGCGACAGCATCTTCCTGGGCAACCTGGACGTCTACGCCGCCGGCAAGCACCGCCTGTACCAGGGGCTCTCGGTAACGGGTGAGATCCCGGCCCTGACGCCGCTGGTGCTGGCCGCGGACTACGGCGATGCCCTGTGCCTCAACCCGTTCCCGCCCGCCACGTTCAGCGGCGAGATCGTGGTCTGCCAGCGGGGCACCATCAGCCGCTACGACAAGAGCAAGAACGTAGCGGCGGGAGGGGCCGGCGGCCTGGTGCTCTACAATGCCAACCTGACCGATACCCTCAACCACGACAAGCACTACCTCCCCTCGATCCACATCTCCAGCCAGCAGGGGACGGCCTTACTCAACTTCCTGGCCGCCAATCCCGGGCCGGCCCAGGCCACCTTGTCGCAGGGCGTGCTCAGCGACATCTCCGCCGCACCGGACGGCCCGCCCTCGCTGTGGCCGGGCACCGTCGGGGGCGAGGACATCATCGCCAGCTTGAGCTCGCGCGGCGGGATCGGACAGACCCTCGGCATCAGCAAGCCGGACCTCAACGCCCCCGGCATCCAGATCCTGGCGGGCGGGACTCCGGAGCCGGCCGCGGCCGACTCCTCCGCCGCCGGAGCCCCGGGCCTGTACAACATCATCAGCGGCACCTCGATGGCCTCACCCCACGTGGCCGGGTCGGCCGCCCTGCTCAAGGCGCTCCACCCCGACTGGACCCCCTGGCAGATCAAGTCGGCGCTGATGACCACCGCCAAGGACAGGAAGGTCTTCAAGGAGGACGGCGTCACGCCGGCCGACGCCTTCGACTTCGGCTCCGGGCGGGTGCTGCTGACCAAGGCCGGGACGCCGGGGCTGACCCTGGTCTCACCGGCGGCCGTGGATTTCGAGGCCCATGCGGACGACCTGTGGAACGTCAACTACCCGAGCATCTACGTACCGGCCCTGTCCGGCCGGATCACGGTGGAACGCACGCTCCACAGCGAGCTGACGTCGAGGCTCACCTGGACGGTCCGGGTCAAGAAGCCACGTGACCTCGGCGTGACCGTGCCCGCCAGCGTCACCCTGCCCGCCGGCGGCGACCGCACCATCAGCATCACCATCGACGCCAGCAAGGTGCCCCTCGGCGAGGTCCGCTTCGCCACCCTCAAGCTGGTCTCGAAGCCCTACCTGGCCCACCTCCCGATCGTGATCGTCCGCCGCGAGACGGCGGCGCCGCTCGTGAAGGTCTGCGACCCGCTGCGGCCGCGGCTGGGGGAGACCACCGACTGTACCATCTCGGTCACCAACACCACCTTCGACCCGGTCGACGTCAGCGTCACCGACGTCCTGCCGCCCGAGCTCCGGATCAGCGGCGGCGTCACCGGCGGCGTCAAGGTGAACAACCGCAAGCTCACCTTCGACGGGACCCTGGCCGGCGGAGCGCCGATGGACATCGCCGTCGACGACGGCTACAGCCCAGCCGGCGGATATCTACCGATGTCGCTGTTCGCCGCCCCGTTCTCGATGGACGACGAGGAGATCGCGAACTTCAGCGTCGACCCGTTCGTGTTTGCCGGCAAGACGTGGTCGAGCATCGGCATGGTCAGCAACGGCTACGCGGTGGTCGGCGGCCTAGGCTCCCTCCCGTGGGACAACTTCATCAACCAGGATCTTCCTGACCCGTACGCCCCCAACACCGTCCTGGCCCCATTCTGGACCGACCTGGATGGGTCGGTGGGTGGCAACTTCTACGCCGTGACTCTGACCGACGGCACCAACTACTGGCTGGTCCTGGAGTGGGAGGGCGTGCCGAACTGGGACGATCCACCCGATCCAACCCAGCAGAACACTTTCCAGCTCTGGATCGGCCAGAACGGCGTCGAGGACATCAGCTTCGCCTATGGAACCATCACCAGTGGCTCCGGCGGCAACCTGACCGTCGGCGCCGAGAACGAGTACGGCAACAGCGGCGACAACTACTACGTCGACGGGACCGGAACGCTGCCTGTAGCCTCCCCCGACCAAGGGCTCGTCGTGACCTCCAGCGGCGGCTCGGTGGGTGAGACCCACGTCATCAGCCTCACCGCCAAGGGTGTCGCCGTCGGGCGGTGGGAGAACTGCGCCGAGATGACCAGCGACATCTTCGCCGGGACCTCCCTGTCCTGCGTCAAGGGCAAGGTCCGCCCACTGAAGTAGCCTCGGTCCGTTGACTACGACGGCGGGTCGGCCAGAGGCCGGCCCGCCGTTGCTTCATCCTGAGCGCCAGCAACCAAGCGCTCGTCCAGGCCACGCTTGGCTGCTGTCCGCGCCATGGGCTTATACATATGCACGTATCGATGAGCCGCTCCACAAGCTTGGTCGCCGCCGTGTGGCGGTCTCTTCAGGGCCGGCTGGGGCGGCTGCGCCGCGATCGGGTCGTGGCGTCTGTTCTGGCACGCCACCCCACGCTGACAGAGGCCCTGGCGGCGGCCGAGGCCACATCCGGAGCGACCGGCGCCGAGATCTGGGACTACGTGGCGTTGTACGTCACCATCCGCCGTCTCCGGCCACATGCCGTGCTCGAGTGCGGCACCGGACGCTCGACGTTCGTGATCGCCCAGGCACTCGCGGACCTGAGACAGGAGGATGGAACACGGCCAGCGACCCGATTCGTGTCGATGGAGCACGATGAGACCTGGCTGGCCCACGCCCAGCGGGCGCTATTCCCACGCCTCGAGGGCGCGGTCGATCTGGTTTGCTCTCCGAGCGACACCTACCGGCATTCCTTTCTCAGTGGGACCTGCTACCGGGAGATCCCCAACCATCCCTATGACTTCGTCTTCGTCGACGGCCCGACGCCAACCATCGACGGCCAGAGAACCTGCAACATAGACCTGATCCGACTCGTGGAGCGCTCGGATCACCCCATCACCGCTCTCGTCGACAGCCGCACCCACACGGTGCTGGCCTTCGCGCTGGCGTTCGGACCGGACAAGGTGAGCTTCTACCGGGCGTGGAACCTGGGACGAGTGAACGCGGTGAGCCGCGCAGACCTCAAGCTCTTGGACAAGAGACGGATGTTCGCCGGGGTCCTAGAGCGGCTGGTACCGATCCGGTATGGAAGCCCGGTCTAGCGCGGCGCCAGGCAGAAGCCATCGCGGCGGCCCCTGCGGCCGTGTAGGATGGGTGGGATGCCCCTCATCCGCCCCTCCGAAGCTGCCCTGGCGACCCTTCCCGAGCCATTTCGGGGCGCGCGGCACGAAAGGCTGCGGCTCGGCATCTACGACAGTCCCGAGACGTCGGTCTTCGTCAATACCGCCCGGGACTTCGCCTTCCTCGACCCGCAGCCCTCCCTCGACTACACCCGCTACGTCCCCCGCAAGCAGAAGCTGGGGCTCGACTCAGAGGAGCGGAAGCGGCAGCGTATCGGCCGCCGCTTCACCAAGCTTCGGCCGCTCCTCGAGGGAGCGACGTCGCTCGTCGAGATCGGCGCCCACGACGGGGCGTTCCTGGCCGCCGTCGGCGAGACCCGTCCCGACCTGCGCCTGGCCAGCCTGGAGCCCGACCAGAACACCCGCGCCGAGCGGGACGTGGTGCCCGGCCTCGAGCAGTACGTGGATTTCCCGGCCCTCCACGCCTCCGGCCGGTCCTTCGACCGGATCTGCTTCTTCCACGTGCTCGAGCACATCCTGGACCCGGTGGCCTTCCTGGCCGATTGCCGTCGCTGCCTGGCGCCGGGCGGCCGTTTGGTCATCGAGGTCCCCTCGCTGGACGACCCGCTTCTTTCCCTCTACCGGTCCTCGGCCTACCAGGCCTTCTACTTCCAGCGCCAGCACCCCTACGTCTACTCGGGCGGCTCGCTCCGCCGGCTGCTCGAGGGGTGCGGCTTGAAGCTCGACCGGATCCTCCCCTACCAGCGCTACGGCCTGGAGAACCACTTGGCCTGGTTGACCCACGGCAAGCCGGGGGGCGACCCCACCATCGGCGAGGTCACGGCCGGCTCCGAGGAGGCCTACCTGGCGGCCCTCGAGACGCGGGGCCGGACGGACACCGTGATTGCGGTGGCCGGCTCGGGCAGCTAGCTAAAGCCTGTTGCAGAACAGGGCGGCTGACGCGGCGCACCCCGTGACGCGGGTCCGGGTGGTCACTCCCCCTCCCCTTCGAGGGCACGCCTCCCCTTTCCCCGCGCGGTACGGCTCGTCACCTCGACCTGAGCATCCTCGTGGCCAGGGAAGAAGCCGCCGTCGGGGTGCGCCGGGTATGCGACAGGGCTCGGACAAGAGGTGGCGAGGACTCCATCGAGCTGCCCCCCACGCTGTCGAGAGCAAGCCGGCAGACAGGGAGCTGGCCCCAGTGGTCTCCACCACCGCGAGGGCCACGAAGGCGAGGATCGCGATCAGCAGCCAGGTCATGACTTGGTGCGGCTCGCGCGTGCCTTCAGCAGGATCGCTTCCTTGTTCAGCTCAGCGAGCGCGCGCAGCTCCTGCTGCAGCCGCTTCCAGGCTTCGATCCCCTCGCGGATGCCCGGCTCCGCGGCCTTCGGCACGTAGTAGCCCGTCGTCTTGCCGTGTTCCCCGCGATAGCTCATGTAGAGATGAGGGCCGTGCTTGGGGCCCGGCCCATGGCAACGGCACGTCGGCCGCCCGCAGGTCCGGTAGGTCTCAGACGGGGCTCCGAAGATCGCGCGTTTCGCCAGCCGCTCGATCTCGCGAAGCAGGGCCTGCCGCTGCTCGGTCAGCTCGCTCGACATCTCAGGACCTCTCGCCGCACCCGTTCTCGCGCAATCGAGACCAGATTGTGCGCGATCACGCACCAGCCGACGTAGCGCTCAAAGCCATTCTCGCCCTTGTAGCTCGCGCGAAGCGTCCCGAAGCGGTGTTTCAAGGTGGCGATTCGCGCCTCGATCCCAGCGCGCCAGCGTAGCGCGCGGCGGAACCAGCGTTCTTTCTGGCGCTCGGCCCGAGCCTCCGACAGGCGTCCGCGTCCCGGGACCGCGACCCGCTCCACCCCCAGCTCCTCGGCCTGCTTCTCGTTGCGTCCCGAGAAGTAGCCCCGGTCTGCGGTCGCCCTCCTCGGTGCCCGGCCGAACAACGCTACATTCTGCAGGACCGCCGGCATCAGCGCAGTGGTGTCGGGAGGATTGCCCTCCAGAACCTGGTACTGGCTGACGATCCCAGCTTCGACCTCGTCAAGCCGCACGAGCCGGCCGAACTCGGCGGGCTTGTGTGGCTTGCCCTTGCAGATCACCTGGGTGTGTGGCTCGAATAGGCTCAGGACCTTGCCCGACACGTGGCGGTCACCGCCAAACACGCGTTGCCGCGTCTGCTCGATCACCTTCTCCACCAGGGGTAGATAGTGATTCAGACAGCCCAGTTGGATCATCGCCTGGGTGATGCTCCCGGTCATCTCCAAACGCCCCTCGCGCACGTCTGCGAGGACCTGCTTGACCTGGCGCACCACGCCGCCCGTCACGCCCAAGAGCTTGCGGTAGCTCTCCTTCAGCCGCTCGCGGCCAGCCTCGGAGCTGGTCTTGGCGGCGCGGCTGATCTCCAGCAAGCGGTGCTTCACTCCACGCGCGTGATCCGCCACCACGGAGGTCCCGCCCTGGCAGAGCCCCAAGAACCTCTTGAGATGCCTGGTCAAGACCCGCACGCCGTCACCGAGCAGGCTGGAGTCGCTCGGGTAGTGGATGTTGGTCTCCACCACGGTGGTGTCGCTGCGCAGCTTACGGCCGTCGGCGACCTGCTCCTCTTGGGCCTTCCTCACCATCCGAGCGTGGACTTGCGCCACGAGGTTGGGACCCAGGGCGGCGAAGTTCCTGCAGAAGGTGGCGTAGTTCGGGGTCGGGTCCGCATCGAAGTGAGTGAAGCGTCGGTAGAGCAGGTTGCAGCGTAGCTCGCGCTCCAGCTCCCGGAACGACCACCCCTTGAGGTGCTTGAGGACGCAGCAACGGAGCAGGCGATCAGGCGCGATGCACGGTCGCCCGGTGGTCGCCGAACGGGGGCGGCGCTCACCAAGCCTCTCGCGCACAGCCAGAAGCAGGCTCTCGTCCTCGAGCAAGGGGTCAACAGCCTCGAGCAGGTCGTCCTTGATCAACGAGAGCTGTGAGGCGAGGGGGAGGTAGAAGAGGGCGGACTGGTGGGCGGTTGATCCCATCAGCCTAATCAATTATATCGATTAGGCTCGCCGGCGTCAATCAGCAGAAGTGCTGACCGCGAAAGAGATGGGATGGGCGACAGGCTCAAGTTCGGACAAGCCGGCGGCGGCCCACTCCGCTAGAATCGCCTCCAAAGCAGCCTGTTCTGCAACAGGCTTTAGCTATAGCTGGGTTTGGGGAGTGGGGCGCCGCCCCGCTAGAATGGGACGTTTCGGGGGTCCCCCGTATGCCATTCTCGAGAATCAAGATCGTGGGTGCCGGCTCGATCGGCAACCACATAGCCCACGCCGCCCGCCGGCTCGGATGGGAGGTGGTGGTCAGCGATGTCGACCCCGCCGCCCTGCAACGGATGCAGACCGAGATCTATCCCAAGCGTTACGGCGCCTGGGACCCGGCGATCGACCTGTTCGAGCCGGAGGACGTCCCGAACGAGGGCTTCGACCTGATCGTGATCGGTACCCCCCCGGACAGCCACATCGGCCTGACCCGGGCAGCCGTCGCCGAGGGTCCGGCGGCGGTGCTGGTGGAGAAGCCGCTGTGTGGCCCCGATCTCGAGGGCCTGGCCGACCTGGCTCGGGCAGTCGAGGCCTCCCGGACCCGGGTCTTCATCGGCTACGACCACGTGGTGGGCAGCGCCACCGCCAAGCTCGAGGAGTTGCTCGACGAGCGCAAGCTCGGCCGGCCGGCCACCCTCGACGTGGAGTTCCGAGAGCACTGGGGAGGGATCTTCGCCGCCCACCCCTGGCTCGACGGCCCCAAGGACAGCTACCTGGGCTTCTCGGCGCGGGGCGGCGGCGCCCTCGGCGAGCACTCCCACGCCCTCAACCTGTGGCAGCACCTGGCGCTCCATACCGGCGCCGGACCGATCGTGGAGGTCTCGGCGATGCTCGACCGGGTCGACGCCGACGGCTTGGCCTACGATCGGCTCGCCTGCCTGACGCTACGGACCGAGGCCGGCATGGTGGGGCGGGCGGTGCAGGACGTGGTGACCCGGCCGCCGCGCAAGTGGGCGCGTCTGCAGTGGGACGGGACGGCCCTCGAGTGGCAGGTCGGCGTCGAGCCGGGCCGCGACCGGGTCCGCCTCGAGACCGCCGAGGGACGAAAGGACCACGTCATCGAGAACACCCGTCCCCAGGACTTCATCCGCGAGCTCTCCCACGTGGCGGCGGCGGTCGAGGAGGGCCGTCCGTCGCCGATCGACCTCGAGCGGGGGCTTTTCTCGATGCGGGTGATCGCGGCGGCGCACCTCTCGGCCCGGGAGCGCCGGGTGGTGCGGATCGACCGGGCGGCCGGCTATTCGCTGGCCGCGCTCGGGTAGGGTGATGGAGGAGGGCTTCGACTTCCGCGACTTGTTCGTCTTCGACCTCGCCAACAACCACCAGGGCGACGTCGAGCACGGGCTCCGGGTGATCCGAGAGGTGGGCGAGGTGGCGCGTGCCCATGGGATCCGCGCCGCCTTCAAGTTCCAGTTCCGCGACCTCGACAGCTTCATCCACCCCCACCACCGCCAGGACCAGGAGCACAAGCACATCCAGCGCTTCCTGAAGACGCGCCTCTCCCCAGAGCAGTTCCAGCGGCTGCAGGACGCGGTCCGGGAGCAGGGCCTGCTGTCGGCCTGCACGCCGTTCGACGAGCGCTCGGTCGACCTGATCGAGGAGATGGGCTTCGACGTGATCAAGGTGGCGAGCTGCTCGGCGCGCGACTGGCCGCTGATCGAGCGCATCGCCTGCGCCAACAAGCCGGTCGTCTTCTCGACCGGCGGTAGCGACACCGCGGACATCGACAACATCGTGAGCTTCTGCCACCACCGCGGGGTCGACTTCGCGATGATGCATTGCGTGGCGGTCTACCCCACCCCGGCCGAGGCCTGCCACCTGGCCCAGATCCGATTCATGGCCCAGCGCTTCCCCGGCGTCACCATCGGCTGGTCGACCCACGAGGACCCCGACGACACCGAGCCGGTGATGGTCGCCTACGCGCTCGGGGCGCGGATGTTCGAGCGGCACGTGGGTCTTGCCACCGAGAAGGTGAAGCTCAACGCCTACTCCTCGACGCCCCAGCAGATCGAAGCCTGGATGGGCGCCTGGAACAAGGCCCGCGCCCTGGCCGGGTCCGGCCCCAAGCCAAAGACGTCGCCGTCCGAGGCCGCCTCGATCGACTCGCTGCAGCGGGGCGTCTACGCCCGGCGCGGCCTGCGGCGAGGCGCGTCGTTGACGCGGTCGGACGTCTACTTCGCCATCCCCTTCCTCGACGGCCAGCTCCCCTCGGGGGCGTTTCGCGACGGCATCGTGCTGAAGCAGGATCTGGCCCCCGATCAGCCTTTTCGCCAGGAAGACCTCTCGCTGCCCGAGGAGCCGGACCGGCTGGTGATCCAGCACGCCCTGCACCAGGTGCGGGCAATGCTCAACCTGGCCCGCATCCCGCTGGGCGTCGACTTCCGGGTCGAGTACTCGCACCAGTACGGCATCCGCAACTTCCACCAGACCGGCGCGGTGCTGATCGACCTGGTCAACCGGAAGTACTGCAAGAAGCTGATCATCCAGCTCCCCGGCCAGCGCAACCCCGGCCACTTCCACAAGCTGAAGGAGGAGACCTTCAACGTCCTCTTCGGCCAGCTCGAGCTCGAGCTCGACGGCCAGCGGCGCACCCTGCGGCCCGGGGAGCGGATCCTGGTCCAGCCCGGCGTCTGGCACAGCTTCTGGGGGGGCGAGCAGGGGGTGATCTTCGAGGAGCTGTCGACCACCCACTACAACGACGACTCCTACTACCGTGACAAGCGGATCAACGCCCTGCCACGCTCCGAGCGGAAGACGGTGGTCGATCACTGGGGCCGGTTCCAGCTCCAATAGCGGCGCATGCCCAAGAGACGGTCGACGCTCGGCGCCGTGGTCTTCGACTTCGACGGGACTCTGATCCAATCGCCGGCCCTGAAGCGCGCCCTATTCTTCGAGCTGTTCGCCGCGCGTGGCGTGGCCGAGGGCCTGATTCGCGAGGTGCTGGACGGGGTGCCCGGGGATCGCTACGACCTGTGTCGCGAGATCGCCGCGCGTGCCGGGTTGTCCGAGAGCGGAGCCGCCCTGGCCGCGGAGTACACGCGCCTCGCCGAGGAGCGCCTGGCCGCCTGCCCCGAGGTGCCGGGCGCCTCCCAGACGCTGCGGGAGCTGGCGCCCCGCCTCCCCTTGTACATCAGCTCGGCGACGCCGGAGGCCCCGCTGCGCCGGCTGGTCGAGCAGCGCGGCCTGCGGAGCTACGTCAAGGACGTGCTGGGTCGGCCCGCGTCGAAGCCGGAGCACCTGCGAAGGATCAGCGCCGCCGAGGGGTGTGCCCCGGAGCGGCTGCTGGTGGTAGGCGACGGCCACGACGACCTGGCGGCCGCCGGTGAGCTGGGCTGCGCCTTCATCGCGGTGCGCGGAGGCAACGCCGAGGCCGCCGAGCCCCGCCCGGCGGTGGTCGCGGACCTCCACGAGCTGAAGGACCGGATCGCCGGTATGCTGGACGAGGCGCCGAGGAGAGACGATGTACGAGGGTCGTAGCGTGCTGGCGGTGGTCCCCGCCCGAGGCGGCAGCAAGGGGGTCCCGCTCAAGAACATCCACCCGCTGGCGGGGCGGCCGCTGATCGCCTGGACCGCCGACGTGGTGGCCGACCTCGACGTGATCGACCGGGCGGTGGTGTCGACCGACAGCCCGCAGATCGCCGAGATCGCCAGGGCCCACGGCCTGGAGGCGCCCTTCCTGCGCCCCGAGCCGCTCTCCGGCGATCGGGTCTCGGACCATCCGGTGCTGGTCCACGCCCTCGAGCACTGCGAAGGCGAGGACGAGAGACGCTACGACGTGGTGGTGATGCTGCAGCCGACCTCTCCCCTGCGGCGTCCCGAGCACGTGCGCCAGGCCATCGACCGCCTGATCGCGGGCGGGTTCGACTCGGTGTGGACCGTGTCGCCCACCGACTCCAAGGCCCACCCTCTCAAGCAGCTCGTGGTCCGGGACGACCTGCTGGCCTTCTACGACCCGCGCGGCGCCGGGATCGTGGCCCGGCAGCAGCTCGACACCCTCTACCATAGAAACGGCGTCGCCTACGCCATCACTCGCGAGTGCCTGCTCGAGCAAGGCGACATCCGAGGTCGGCGCTCGGCGCCCCTGATCGTCCAGGAGCCGATGGTCAGCATCGACACGCTGTGGGACTTCGCCCTGGTCGAGTGGCTGCTGGACAGACGCCGCGAGAAGGCGTGACGGCCACGCCACCCGCCGACCTGCGCGCGGGCGCCCTCCGCTTCCTGGCCAGCCTGCGAACGCCGGATGGACGCTACCGTATGACGGCCGAGCGGGCGCCCACCCTGTTCACCGACTGCTTCGCCTTCTTCGTTCGTCTTCTCCTGGACGACCCGCTCGGCGCCGAGGAGCGCCGGGAGCTCGTCGATCGCCTGCTTCTCTCCCAGGACGAGAGGAGCGGCCTCTTCCGCTCCGGCTCCTGGCGCCCCGGCCTCCACTCGGCACACGACGCCGAGTACGTGGACGGACAGCTCACCACCTTCGCGCTGGCGGCGCTGCGGGCCCTCGGCGCGGCGCCGCGCTTCCCGCTGCGGCCGCTCGGCGATCGAGCGGCCCCCGATGCCGTCGCCTCTCACCTGGACCGGCTAGCCTGGGCCGAGAACCCCTGGAACAGCGGGAACCGGGCCATGCAGCTCGGTATCCTTCTTTCGGCGGACCAGCTCTGCTTCGACGCTCCGGAGGCGGCCGAGGCCCTCGACGCCTGGTTTGCCTGGCACGACGCCCACGCTCGAGCCGCGACCGGCTTCTGGGGCGAAGGTCGCTGGGCCGACGGCTACATCGGCTTCGGCGGCGCCGCCCACCAGTACGTCGTCTACCACTTCTGGGACCGTCGTCCGCCCCACCTGGAGCGGGCGATCCGAAGGGTCCTGGAGCTGCAGTACCCGGACGGACGCTTCTGGCCGGTGGCGGGCGGCGGCTCGTGCTACGAGATGGACGCCCTCGAGGTGCTGCTCCTGGGCCGGCGGTGGCTGGGTCCGAACCCGGCCGTCGAAGCGGCGGCCCGCCGGGTGCTGCCGACCGTCCTCGAGAGCCGCAACGTCGACGGCGGCTTCTGCTGGGCGCCGCGGCGAGACCTGAGAATCCTGGACCTGCTGCGCTCGAGTGGTTCTCCCCCGGACCTGCACCTCAAGCTCTGGAGCCTCCGGGCCCAGGTCAACGCGCTCCTGATCGGCGCCACCGAGCGCCGCACCGCCTGGACCGACGCCGCCCACCCGGCCCAGGACAGCTCCGTCTACGACACCTGGTTCCGCCTGCTCACGCTGGCCGCCGTTTCGCGGCTCTGCTCCGAGCCCTGGCTCCAGCAGGTCCCCTGGCAGTCCCTGCCGTTTCCGAACTGGGGCTTCTTCGAGCCGGCTGCCACGGACGGACCGGCGGGCCCGGTGGTCTCCTGAGATGACAGCGGCCCGCCTCCGCCATCAACCGAAGCCGGGCGCTGACCGGCGCCCGATCGCCATCCTCGCCAACATGGAGTTCGACCTCCGCCAGCTCGTGGAGCCGGGGGTCCTGAGCCGCCTCGCCGGGCGGCACCGGGTGGTGCTGTTCCTGGACCGGCATCTGGTGCCGCTGGTTCAGCCTCTGGTCGACGGCCTGGCCGAGTGCCGGCCGCGGCAGTACTACCGGGGCGGCACCGTCAAGGGCCGGCCTCCCCTTTCAAGGGGCCGATTCTTCGTCCACTCGCTCCTCACCCAGGTGCTCAAGCTCACCTGGGGCGACCGGCGGCCGAACGCCACCCGTACCATGCTGACCCAGGCCTACCTCGGCGCCCGGCGACAGTCGCAGCTCTTCAGCGCCCCGCGGCTCCGCCGCTCGGTGGTGGCCCTGGCCGGCCTGGCCTCCCATCACCGGTGGCTGCGGCGGGGGCTGCTCCGCTTCGCCGAGCTCGCCCTCACCCCGAGAGGCTACGAACGGTTCTTCCGGGAGGAGTCTCCCTGCCTGGCCGTCAGCTTCAGCCTGGGTATCTCCAAGGACGCGTTCTTCATGAGGGAGGCGCGCCGGCATCGGGTGCCCGTCCTCAGCGTGGTGCAGAGCTGGGACAAGACCAGCACCAAGGGGTACCCGGGCGCCTCCAGCGACTACGCCATCGTGTGGAGCCACGTCCAGGCGGAGGAGGCCCAGGCGTACCAGGACGTGCCGGCAGGGCGGATCTACGTCGGTGGTGTCCCGGAGTGGGACCGGCACTTCCTGGACGCCGACAAGATCGACCGCGCCCGTTTCTGCCGCGACTTCGCCCTCGCCCCGGAGCGGGCGGTGATCTTCGTCGCCCTCTCCAGCATCCCCTACCACGCCGGGAACCTCCGGCTGATCGAGTTCCTGGTCGACTGCCTGAAGCAGGATCGCTTCGCGCGTCCCGCCCAGCTCCTGCTCCGCGCCCACCCCAAGTACTACCGCGCCGACCCGAGCCGTCGCGAGCGCGGCGAGCTGTTCGGGACCCTGGAGAGGCTGCGCGAGGAGCCGCAGGTGGGCGTCGACTACCCGAGCTTCGCCGCCGACTGGGGTGGTCTCCTGACGCCCGAGGACCAGGAGAAGGTACGTCGGATCCTCCGCCACGCCGACGTCTGCCTGTCCGTGATCTCGACCCAGATGATCGAGGCCTCGATCTTCGACCGGCCGGCGGTGGCCGTGGACTACGGGCAGTGGAAGACCAACGTCCTCGACGTCGGCCGTCACCAGGTGAGCTTCGAGCACCTCGAGAGGATCCGCCGTACCGGCGCCGTCCCCCACGCCCGATCGGAGCCGGAGCTTCTGGAGCTGGTCAACGAGGCGCTCCTCGATCCAGGGCGGCGGACCCGCGAGCGCCGCGCCCTGGTCGACCAGGAGGTGCCGGTCCATCGCGGCAACGCCGCCGACAAGGTGGCCGCCTGTATCGTCTCGGTGGCCGAGGGCCGGGGACTGCCGGCCGACTGAGGGCCGGGCCGCGGTAGCCGCCCCCCACCGCGGGTCGAGCTCAGCCGGCCGGGTCGTCGAGCGTCGAGTGTCCGGCAGGACGCCGCAGGCTGTCCACCGTGTAGCAGGCCAGCTCCCCCACCGCCCGATCCCAGATCTCCCGCTCGCCCTCGCCGGCCTGCTCGATCCGATAGTCGCCCTGCTTGCGCAGGAGCGTGGTGTAGAGGTTGACGGCCACCGACTCGCGGATCGTCGCCGCGACGTGGTGGACGAGGGCCCGCTCGTCGGGACGGAACCCGGCGAGCAGCTCCTGGACGTGGCGGCCCACGTCCTCGGCGCTCACCCGGCGGATCATGGAGGGCGAGACGTGCTCATAGGGGGTCATGCCGAAGCAGACCACCGGCTTACCCCGGATCAGCGCCTCCAGGCCGATCGAGCCGCCCACCAGCGCCACCAGCCGCGCCCCCTCGATCAGCTCCTTGGCCCCGAGTGCCGGATCGGCCAGGGCCACGTTCGGGATCTCGAGCAGCTTCCGGTAGTAGCCCAGCGAACGGCGGCCGACCTGCCTCGGATGCTCCTTGACCAGCAGCCGCCAGCCGACCGGCACCGCCCGGCTGAGCTGGCGCACCACCTCGATCTGGTTGAGGCTGGTCCGGTTCTTGACCAGGAGCGACATCTCCGGCTCGGTGTGCAACGGGTAGAAGACGTAGTCGAAGAGCCCCAGGTCCTTCGCCAGCACATAGCCGTCGCGATGGCGACGGTCCATCCGATACGCCCGCCACGGGTTGGCCACCCGCTTGTGCCAGGAGCTGGCCAGCCGGCTCACCGCCTGGGGATCCTGATGCCCGCCGAGGCGGTAGGCGGCCTCGTCCCGGACGAGCTCCAGGGCGGTGCGCCAGGCCCGAGTCAGGCGCATCCCGGGGACCCGCGGCTTGCGGGAGGGGAGCACCACCCCGTCGTAGTGGGCGTGGGTCTCGCGCACCGTCCGCAGGTACTCCTCGGCGGCCTCCACGTGGGCGTCGCGCGGCGCCCCGGCCTGGTAGAGGTCGAACGCCCGTCGCGCCCGCGCCGGCGGGTCGAAGAGGTGGTCGGAGTAGATGAAGTGGTTGCGGATGCGGGTCGCCCGCAGGTTGAGGAAGCGGATCCCGCGCACGGCCGCCAGGCGGTAGCCCAGGTACTCTCCGGCGCTCACGCAGATGAAAGAGACCACCAGGTCGGGTCGCACCGCGTCGAACAGCCGCTCGACCTCGAGGGCCGTCTCCTCGAGGACTCGCTGCATACGCTGGTGGCCGATCCGGGGGCGGTAGTCCTGGCGCAGCGAGGCCTGCCGGCCCATGACCATCCGGCGGTCCGCCACCACCGCGCTCCACAGCGTGGGGTCGCCGAGCTCGTCCTCGTACCGCTTCAGCCGCTCGCGATCCGGAAGGCCCACCTGGGCGCGGCGCCAGGCCTCCCACTCCCGGCCGACGTGAAACCCGGGGCCCTCGATCTCCGGCCGGCGGCGGGCGAAGGCACGGTAGAAGCGCGAGTCGGAAACGTAGAACCCGACCTGGTCGAGCTGGAGCGGGGCGCGCAACGCCCGCACCAGGTCGAAGAACATCTCGAGACCCAGGCCCTGGGTCAGAAAGATCACGTTCAAGAGCGGTCTCGCGGCGGGACGGAACGCCCGCAGCCCGACGGCTGGGGCGCCTCCATTCTAGCCAGACGCGGACCCGACCCCAAGCCGGCGTCGGATTGACTCGCTCCCGAGGCTCGCGCTAGCGTCAGGCATGATGCGAACCATCCAGGGCTTCCTGTTCGCCGTGGCGTGTGCCTCGAGCAGCCTGATGGCGGCCAGCCTGCTGCTCCGGCAGCAACGGGCCCCGGAGATCCTGGCCGCCCTGGGCGTTTTCCTGGGGGTGGCCCTCGCCTTCCGGCTCCACCGCCTGCCCCGCGCCGGCCGGGTGGTGGTCTGGGTGCTGGTCCTCATCCTGCCGCTGGCCAAGGCCGCCAAGAACCTGCGGGACACCGTGCGCTACCACGCGGCCTGGGCTGCCGAGCTTCCCGCCGGTCCGGCCGCGGAGCCCGCTCCGGCACGAGGGGACCGCCTCAACCTGGTCCTGATCACGATCGACACCCTGCGGCGCGACGCGCTGAGCCCCTACGGGGACCTCGTGAAGACGCCCCACATCGAGGCGCTGGCCCGGAGCGGCACCACGTTCTGGGCCGGCTACTCGCTGTCCAACCACACCACCCCCTCGATGGCGGGGCTGTTCGCCTCCGCCTACCCGACCCAGTTCGCGATGAGCCAGATCGCGTACCAGGTCCCCGAGAGCCGGGTGATGCCGGCCCAGCACCTGGCCGAGCGCGGCTGGAGCGCCGCCGCCGTGATCACCAACTTCAAGCTGGTCATGGACCGGCTCCGTCTCACCAGCGGGTTCCAGCGCCACCTGGGCATGCACCACAAGGAAGCCACCATCGAGGTCGACGGCCGCTCCTTCTCTCCCCCGACCTTCAACCTGCCGCCCTTCCACCCCGCCCACCGGGAGATCCCCGACACCACGGAGTTCGTGGCCAGCCGTGCCACCAGCTACCTGGCACGGGGGCCGCGCGAGCCGTTCTTCCTCTGGGTCCACCTGATGGACCCTCACGATCCGTTCGCACCCCCGCCCCGCCTGACGAGCGGACCGCCGTCCCCGTCGCTCGGTCGGTTCGTGGACTTCGACGGCGATTTCTCCGGGCGCGAGGAGGACCTGGCCGAGCGGATCCGCCTCGGCGAACGTTACGTGACCAAGGAGGAGAAGGCCTTCATCAAGACCCGGTACCTCGACGAGGTGCGCTACGTGGACGAGGCCGTCGGAGCGCTCCTCGAGACACTGGCCAAGCGGGCCCTCCTGGAGCACACCGTGGTGGTGCTCACTGCCGACCACGGCGAGGAGCTCTGGGACCACGGCGACTTCTCCCACGGGCAGAGCTTCAGGGACGTCCTGGTCAACGTGCCTCTGATCATCGCCCACCCCGCCCTCGGCAACGGCGCCAACCAACACACGCCGGTCAGCCACGTCGATCTGCTGCCCACCCTCTACGACCTGCTGGGCGTCCCCACCCCCGCGTCCTGCCAGGGGCGGAGCTTCGCAGCGCTGCTGCGGGGCGAGCCCTTCGAGGCCCGGCCGGTTTTCATGGAGCAGGGCGCCCTGAACCAGCACCAGGTTGGCCTGGTCGACGGGAGCTCCAAGGTGCTGTTCGACGACCTCGACGAGTCCCTGCAGGTCGTGGGACAGGACACCTACCGGACCTACTCCGTCCCGGCGCCGGAGCGGCTCGAGGAGCTGCGGGCCCTGCTCCGGGAGCACCTGGCCCGCAACCGGGAGCAGGCCAAGATCGCGTTCGACCCTGCCTATCAGCGCGAGGTGGAGGAGAACCTCAGGTCGCTGGGCCACGTCCGGTAGCCGGTGCGCCGCCTGGTCCAGGAGACGTTGGCCCTTCCCGACCGGCTCCGCTCCGGTCACGTCCTGGCCGCGATGGCGGCGCTCCAAGCGGCGCGGGTGGTGGCGGCGGCCATCGCCGGCGGCCACGCCGCTGGGGTGACGGCGGGCCGTGTCGGATACGTCCTGCTCGCCGCCGCGGCGCTGGCGACCATTCCCGGCCGGCTCGTCGGCCGGGCCGCTCAGCGTCTGGAACCATGGCTTCGGAGACCAGGCCGCTCCGGCCTGCTGCTGGCGACCGCCCTGTTCGTGCTGGTGCTGCCCCTGCTCGGGACCACCCACATCTCCAAGGACGAGGTGGGCTGCTACCGGGCCTCTCGGCTGGTCGCCCTCGAGGGGACTGGCTCCTTGCTGGAACACTACGTCGAGCTTCCCTGGCTCGGCGAGCGCCACCCGCCGCTGGCGCCCCTGGTGTACGGCGTGGCCCTCCGGCTCTTCGGCGACCAGGTCGCCACGACCCGGGGCGTCTGCCTGGTCTTCGGGCTGCTGACCCTGCTCGGGACGCTACGCCTCGCAGCCGAGGGCGCTCATCGAGGCGAACCGATCGCCGCCGCGCTGCTCCTCTGCACGATGCCCCTGTTCCTGCGACAGTCGGTGATGGCCAACAACGACATGCCGCTGGCCTTCTTCTTCTGCTGGACGGTGGTGCTGGCGGCGCCGTTGGCCAGCCGATCGACGGCGGCACGCTGCCTCGGCACGGCGCTGGCGGTCGGGGGCGGCTGGCTCACCAAGTACACGATCGCCTTCGTCTACCCGCTGCTGCTGCCGCACGTCCTCGGCCTCACCGGCCTGGCCCGCGGCCGGCGCCGGCAGCTCCTCTGGGCGCTCCTGGGAGGCCTCGGCTTCCTGGCCCTGTGGCTGGCGATCGCGGCCGAGAACGGCATCCTGAAGGCGCAGTGGGTCACCCTCTCGGGGCACGCCGGTGTCGCCCACCTCGAGGGGCCGGAGGGGTGGAGCAGCTCGGCCTTCTCGGCCTGGCGGAACGCCCAGCGCCTCCGGCTGATCGGCCTGGCCCTGCCCCGCGGGATCGCCGCCTACCTGCTCCCCCTGATCGCGCTCGGTCTGGTGACGGCGTGGGACCGGTCCGCCGAGCTGCCTCGGTTCGCGCTGTGGTGGGTGGCCGTGGTGGTGCTCCCGGTGGTCGTGATCTTCCCGGAGCTACGCTTCTGCCTCCCCGCCTTCCCGGCGTTGGCGGTGCTCGCCGCCCACGGCGCGGGACGGGTCCCGGGCCTGGCGGGGAGAGCGGTCCCGCTGGCGATCGCCTACGCGCTCGAGGAGACCGCCCACTGGCTGTAGTGTCCCGTGCCAGGGGTCTTGTCGACCAACGAACTGTGCCCCCACGGCCCTCCGGCATGAGGTGCGATACGGAACACCGGGCAGGACTCAGTACGTCATCTTCTTCTGAATCAGAGCCGGTCCGAGCTCGACGGTGGCCAGCAGCTCGGCCACCCGCCTTCCCGCGTCCCCGCCGCCATAGGGGCTGACACAGGTTTCGACCTGCTCCCGGAAGGAGCCGTCGGTCAGACAGCGCCCGATGGCGGCCAGGATCTCCTCGCGGGAGTAGCCGACGTCGATCACGTTCTCGGCTCGCAGGCGCCCCCGCTGGCGGGGCCCGACGTTGACGCACGGGCAATGGAAGGACGGCGTCTCCTTGATGCCGCTCGAGGAGTTGCCGACGCAGGCCGAGGCCAGCGCCAGGACTCCGTGGTAGAGGAAGCGACCCAGGCTCGGGCGGACCACCAGACCGGGGACCCGACGCCCGGCCAGCGCCTCGATCTCGGCCACGATCAGACGGCCGCCGGGGTCGTCGTTCGGGTAGGTGATCACCGCCTGGCAGCCGAAGCGCCGGATGGCTTCCTCGAGGGCGGCGAGCGATGGGCGTACCTGCTCCGCGGCCCGATCGTGCTCGGTGGCCACCGAGTGCTGGGAGAAGACCAGGATCGGCCGAGACGGATCGAGGCCGAGGCGCTCGATCACCTCGTCGCGGGTCGCGTAGCGCCCCTTGGCCACCAGGTCGAGCACCGGCAGGCCGACGTCGTGGACCCGCCAGGCCTCCTCGCCCAGCCGGCGCACGCGCTCGGCCGAGTCGGCGTTGGTGGTGAGGTGCAGGTGGGCCAGCTTGGTCATGGCGTGGCGCACCGAGTCGTCCAGCGCCCCGCCCTCCGTGTAGTCGCCGCCCTCGACGTGGGCGGTGGGAATACCCATCTGGGTGCTGGCCAGAAGCGCGGCAAAGGCCTCGTAGCGGTCGCCCCACACCACCAGGATCTCCGGCTTCAGCCGCAGCAGCTCGCGGCTGGTCCCGAGGACCCCCGAGCCGATGGCGCGGGTGGCGCCCAACAGGTCGTCGTCGCCGTGGTCGATGGGCACCTCGGCATCGACGTGGAAGCCGTCGCCCTCGATCTCGTCGAGGGTCCGGCCGAAGTCCTCCTTGAGGTGGGCCCCGGATACGAGAAGCCGGTACTCGAGGCGCGGGTCGGCGGCCACCGCCTCGAGGATCGGGAAGAGCAGCCCGTACTCGGAGCGGTTACCGGTGAAGAACCCGACACGCCTTTCTCTCACGGGGCCTCGCCTCTCAGGCCAGGTCGGACGGGGCGATCTGCACCCCGGCTGGAAGGTCCCGCGCCGCGCTCCTTTCCAGCACCGTCTCGAGCTGACTGGCCGGGATCGGCCCGTTGCCGGGCCGCTTGACCCACGTGTTCTGAAGCGAGAACCGCTCGCCCTTCCGGACCGGCCGGATCGAGACCACGCAGTGGTAGGCGAAGTCGATCACCGGCTGCTCGTCGGCCAGGATCGTCTTCGATCCACCCCGTGCCTCCCACACCGCGCGGCTGCCATTGACCAGCTCGGCCAGCTCGTGGGGCTCGATCGACAGGCTGATGTCCGGGCCGGGCCACGAGCGCGACACGGTGAAGTGCTTCTCGAGCACGCAGGCGCCCAGCGCCACCGCGCCGACGGCGACGTAGATCCCCAGCGAGTGGTCGGACAGCCCGACCGGCAGCGAGAAGGCCTGCCGCAGCTCGGCGATCGCCCCCAGCCGCATCTGGCCGTAGGACGCCGGGTAGGCCGAGGTGCAGTGCAGCAGCATCAGCGGGCAGCCGATCGCCTCGACCGCCTCGACCGAAGCCCTCACCGACCGGAGGTCGTTCATGCCGGTGGAGAGGATCATCGGCCGGCCCTTGCGGGCGACGTGCTGGAGCAGCGGGATGTTGTTGCACTCTCCGGAGCCGATCTTGAAGCCGGCCACCTCCAGCTTCTCCAGCCGGTCGGCGGCCTCCCGGGAAAAGGGCGTGCACAGGTAGAGCATCCCCTTCGACTCCACGTAGTCCTTGACCTGGCGCTCCTCGTCGGCGGTCAGCTCGCAGCGCTTGATGATGTCCCAGAGCCGGTCCCGGCTGATGTTGCCGGGCCGCATGTCGGTCTCGAGCATCTCGGCCTCGGTGATGTGGCTCTGGAACTTGATGCACTCGGCCCCCGCCGCCCGGGCGGCGTCCACCAGCTCGATCGCCTTCCGGTAGCTCCCCTCGTGGTTGATGCCCACCTCGGCGATCACCAGCGGCGGGTGGTCCTCGCCGATGGCACGCCCCCCCATGCGGAACTCAGGCATGACTCCTCCGCTCCCCCTCTGCCTCCCACCGCTCGGCCGCGCGGCGGACCCGAAGCCCCAGGTCCAGGACCTCGACCGCCTGGTCCAGGTCGATCTCGGGCGGCTCCTCGCCACGCAGACAGCGCAGGAAGTGGGCCATCTCGTCAATGTACATCTGGTTGCGCTCGAAGCCATCCTGTCGGTGGCGGGTCCAGGCTCCGCTCCCGGCCTCGAAGAGCCGCACCTGGTTGCCGAAGTAGTCCCACTCCAGGGTGCCGTTCGTCCCCACCAGCCGGCAGCCCCGTACCGGGCAACGGGCCAGGTAGTCGAGGTGCACGCTGCCCACCGCTCCCGACTCGAATCGCAGCAGCACCTCGGCGATGTCCTCGGTGTCGATCTCCAAGTCCCCGATCCGGCCGCCGAACGCCCCGACCTGCGCCACCGGGCCCAGCAGCCACCGCACGTAGTCGAGCTCGTGGCTCAGGTCCAGGGTCACGCCGCCGCCGAGCGAGCGGCGGGCGCTGAAGCCCTGGCGGTAGTCCTCGTCCGGGTGCCAATCGGGCAGGTACTGGCCGACCTCGGCGCGGACCCACAGTGGGCGGCCGATCCGCCCTTCCTGGAGCAGCTCCCGCATCAGCCGCAGCCCCGGGTGGAAGCGCATCTGGTAGCCGACCAGGCAGACGAGCTGCTTCTCGCGCACCAGCCGCCGCAGCTCGTCGACGCCTTCCCGGCGGTCCGACAGGGGCTTCTCGATGAAGAGCGGCCTCCCCGCGCGCGCCGCCTGAAGTGCCACCTCCATGTGAAGGGCGGTGGGGTTGGCCACCAGCACGAAGTCCGGATCGAGCGAAAGCCCCTCCTCCAGGCTGGCCACCGACCGCACCCCGAAGCGCCGGGCCAGGTCCCCGGCGTCCTGGCCGCGGACCCGATGGGCCAGCACCTCGGCCGGCGTCAGCGAGAGCAGGTTGGCCAGATGACGCCGGCCGATCGACCCGCACCCGGCGATCAGGACCCGCAACAGCCACCTGCGCCGGCCAAGGCCAGGATCTCGGCGGCGATCGCCCGACCCGCCTGGCCGTGGTTCGGCCCGGCCTCCTGCTCGACGATGCGCCGTCGGCCCTCGGCGTCACGGGCCGGGTCCGCCAGGTACTCCCTGACCTCGGCGACCATCTCCTCGGGCGTGGCCGAAAGCCGGACCCCGCCGGAGGCGACGATCCGGGCGTTGTGGGCCAGCTTCGAGTCGGCCACGATGTCGTAGCGGGTCTTCCACTCCACCTGGTAGCGGGCGGGCAGGTTCTCGAAGCAGACGTTGACCAGGGGCTTGTCGAAGATCGCCCCCTCGATGTTGATGGTGGAGAAGACGGTCACGATCACGTCGCAGAAGCGAAGCAGCCGCGAAAGCAGGGCCATCTCCGACTCGGGCATGGCGTAGTCGAGATCGTCGGAGCCGAAGACCGGCGTGTTGAGGACCAGCTCCTCCGGGAGCTCGGCGGCCACTCGGTCGAACTCGGCCAGGGCGTCGGCGAAGGTCATCCCACCCTTCCCGTCGCGGCGATAGTAGAGGGGGTGCACCCGCGCCACCACCTGGCAATCGGGTAGGTCGCCGCGCCGGCATGCCTCGGCCAGCAGCCTCACGATGCTGGGATTCCACGGGTACGAGTTGGGCGCGCGGGTGGCCATGAAGAGGATGCGCTTGGCCGGGTCGGCGCCCAGTCCGGTCAGGAACGCCTCGCGGGTCAGCTCGGTCTCGGGACGGTGGTAGGCGTCAAAGTGGGCCACCCCGGCGACGGCGATCTGCTCCGGACGGTAGTCGTGGAGGTCGATCAGCTCCCGGCGCATGGTCTCGGTCCAGGCGGCCACCCGGTCGGCGAAGGCCCCGGGATAGCCGCGGGTGCTGGTGTTGTCCCAGCTCAGCACCACCGACAGCGTGGGGATCCCGAGGCGCCGCGCCGCCCGCATCAGGAAGTGGTCGAAGCCCATGGTCCCGAGGCTCGAGACCACCACCACGTCGGGGCGGTGTCGCTCCAGGACCGCGTCGTGGAAGGTCGGCGCGTAGCGCCGGCACTCGAGACGCAGCAGGGCCAGGCGGAGTCGGCGCGAGGACTGGAGCAGCTTGGAGCACAGCCGGTACCCGAGCATGCGCAGCCGGGTCTTGAGGCGGCGCAGCGGCTGCCCCGGGGCCTCGGCCAGCGCCTCTCGCCGGGAGAAGTCCCAGAGCAGCTCGCTGGTCGAGACCCGCCGCCCGTAGACGTAGAAGCGTAGCTGCCTGAGGATCGGCTGCAGCCGCGACGCACGCTGGTAGGCGGCGCAGGCCGCGTCGGGGACCACCTCGACCTCGACCTTGGGGGGTCGCGCGAAGGTGTCGAAGAAGGGGCTGGGCTCGCCCACCACGATCACCACCTTCTCCGCCGAAGCGGCCAGCTCGCGCAGGATGTCGGTCTGGAGCAGATACCGGGCGCTGAAACCGTGGTGGACGCCGATCAGCACCCGAGCCGGGCGGGCCTTCTTCGGCGGGGGTGTCACAGGGGCGGCCTCCAGCGTCGCGTCTGGTTCCATCGGCTCGTTTCTGGGGGACGCCGGCTGCCGTGCCAGCCCCATCTCGGGGACATGGCCGCGAGGGCGCGTCCGTGGCGAGCCGCCATCATACCGTCCGAGCCTGTGATCGGGCTACCGAGGTCTGCCCGAAGGATCTGGGACTCGGCCAGATCCTTCCGGGGTACAGCTTCGAAGCAGCCCTCAGGATGACGGTCAGGGTTTCTGTCCCCCACTGACCGGCGGTCCCGCCGGTGCCTGACTCAGGATGACGGCTGGGCTTCCGCTGCCGCGGGACCGGCGGCCCCGGGACCGGACTTGGAGCCGTTGCCCGATCCGTCGACCGGTCGTCTCAGCATGTCCACGATCCAGAGACGGGTCATGATCTTCCCGAAGGCCTGGGGGTTGCGTCCGTAGCGGCCGAAGTAGCTCTCGACCTGCTGGTACTGGTCCTCGGGGGTGTGGAAGACGACCGGCCGGGCGGCCGGGTCCCGGAAGCTCGCGAGCGGCCGGGCACGCTGCGCGAGCCAGCTCCCGACGTCGTACTCGAGCCGCACCTCGGTAAGGCGGCTCCGTCGGTCGGGGTCCAGGAAACCCTGGAAGGAGGCTTCGTAGTATCGGGTGAGGCAGGCGACCTCCTGGCGGAACTCGGCCTCGCCGGGATCCGCCGCCAGCGTCGCCCGGGAGATCGGGTCGGTCAGCCGGTCGCTCTGCTCCAGGTACAGCAGGCCGGCAAAGCGCTGCAGGAGGTTGGCGCCGGCCGATCCGTCGACCAGCCGCTGGTAGTTCCCGGCGTCGGAGTAGAAGTCGCGGATCTCCTCTTCCGATCCGAACAGCTCGGATCGGGTCGCCTCCAGGAACTCGCGTGCGTAGCGGGAGAGCTCGCGGTCGGACTCGAAGGCCTCCAGGAAGCTCTCGAAGAACGCCCCCAGGTCCACCCGGCGCTCCACCAGGTACTTGAAGAAACCCTTGAAGCCGCCGTTGTTGTAGAAGACGGAGATCAGCAGGTGCAGCTTTCGGGCCTTGAGATAGTCCTCGAAGGGGAACTCGCGGCTGGCCACCACGATCTCCTCCGTCTCGAGGGAGGTGCCCACGCCGTCGAGCCTCGAGTAGTTGCGTGGCAGGACCCGGAACCGGGACTGGTACTGGTGCTCGCGTTGCAGCGCCCCATCGTCCTTCAGCTCGGAGCCGTTGATCTGCATGAGCTGGTAGCAGCCGATGTGGTCCATCCCCAGCTCGATCAGCCGGTTGATGGAGTCGACGTGGCTTCTCAGGGTCTCACCGGGGAGATGCATGATCAGCTCGGACTTGGACGCGACGCCGAGGTCCTGCAGCTCCTGCTGGACGCCGATCAACTGGTCGGTGCGAATGTTCTTGCGCTTGATGGCGCGGAGCACCTCGTCGGTCATCGACTGCACCGACATCGAGATCGGCATCGACACCGGCCTCAGCAGGCGGGAGATCTCGAGCAGCCGGTCCTTGCTGTTCTTGGCGGCGGTGGCGAAGACCACGCTCGGATAACCGGTCCGGCCGAAGACCTCCCGCAGCTTCTGGGCCACCTCCACGTCCTGCTTGAAGATCCCGAAGTTCGGGTCGGCGATCATGAAGTTCTTGACCCGGCTGCCGACCCGCTCTGCGATGTAGTCGATCTCCTCCAGGATCCTCTGGTGGGGGTGGCGGTTCAGCTTCGAGTAGCTGGCATGGCCCTCGTGACAGAAGGTGCACGAGTAGGGGCAGCCCCGGTGGGTCTCGATCATGGGGCTCAGCACGCCGTCGAAGAACTTGTCCATCATCCCCGAGAGGTACGGCGACGGGAACGCGGCCAGGTCCCGGTTCCTCTGGATCGGGATGAGCTGCGGCGCGGCGCCGTCCATCAGGTGCAGGCAACCGGGAACCGGGGACTGCTTGGCCCGCCGGAGGTCGAAGTCGCACCCGAAGAGGCGCTCGAGAAGGCTCCGGAAGGCGCTCTCCCCCTCGTACAGGGCGTAGAAGTCCAGCGCGCCGTCGAGCCGGCGGAGGAGCCGCCGCTGCTCGTCCGGCCGGTAGGAGACGTTCGGGCCGCCCATCACGGTCACGATTCCGGGGTCGAGGGACTTGACGTACCGGAAGAAGGAGACGCCCAGGTCCTGGTTCCACGGGTAGTTGGCGCACCCGAGAATGGCCGGCCTCTCGCGGTCGATGGCCCGCTTCAGGTCCTCGGGGTACTTGAACAGCTCTACCTGGAGCTCGGGGAACAGCTCCCGGGCATAGGCCCCGACGTAGCCCACGTTGAGGGGGAAGGCGTCGTTGGAGATGGTCACCGTGCAGTGGGTCAGGTCGGCGAGGTAGACTCGGGTCATGGAGGAAACCCCACGATTCTGGCGTGTTTCGCACGGGCTCTGCAACTCGTGCCGGCGCCTGGGCTCGGCGGGGCTCCCGTGCTAGGGGATCTGGCTCAGGTCGAGCAGGCCGTAGCCGATGTCGTTGTTCTTGAGGGTGACGTCGCCTCGTGAAGGCGTGGCCTCGGCCAGGAGCTGGCGCAGGTCGGCGGCGCTCATGGCCCCACGCGCCGACAGCAGCAGTGCCGCGGCTCCGGCCACGTGCGGGGTGGCGGCCGAGGTGCCCCAGAACTCTCCGGGACCGAACGAGGCCGTGCTGACCTGGGTCGGCGCCGCAATGTCCGGCTTGACCCGACCGTCCTCCGTGGGACCGCGCGAGCTGTAGCCCTCCAGGCCTCCCAGCAGGTTGACGGCGGCAACGGCCATGGCGGCGACGGCGTCGGCCGGGAGGGCCAGGGTCCCCTGGATCGCCATGTAGTCGGGGTGTACGCCCCCTTGCGAGAAGAGGGAGAAGTGCTGCTCCGGATCCGGCGTCGAGCCAGGGTCTGTGCGGATGACGGCATACAGCACCTGGGTGTCGTCCACATCGAGGTCGACCCACTCGATCGGGTAGCCCGAGCCGTCCTGGGTCTCCTGGCTGCTGGCCACGATCGCCGGGTTGTCCTCGAAGACCGGGTTGCCCTGGAACTCCTCGGTGACGATGTAGAGGTCGTAGTCATGGCGGGCCCCCTCGTAGGCCTCGTCCCAACGCAGGTTCACGAGGGACCCGCCGCCGTAGACGCCCACCGGGAGGTACTCGGTGCGGCCGTCGAACTCGACCAGGCCGTCACCGTCCGCGTCGGAGTAGCTCCCCTTGTAGTAGTCGCCCACCTCGTTCCCGGCCGCGGTCACGAACGTGACCCCCCGCCGGGAGACGTGGTTGACCCACCGCGCCCACCAGCTCCGCCCATCGGTTGGCTCCCAGTTGTCCCAGCCGATCGAGTGGCTGACGATCGGGATCCCCCGGTCGGCGATCTCGCCGAGAGCGGTCGCCCACGAGACGTCGTCCTCCATCCCGAAGAGGACGATCTGCGCGCCCGGGGCCACATCGTGGATGAGCTCGGCGCAAGCGGTGCCGTGCCCGTCCTGGAACTGCCCCAGGCGCGCGGCCACGAAGGGCGTGATCTCGGTGCCGGCGGGCAGCTCGCTGCCGATCAGCCCTTCAACGCCCGCGTAGTCGCCGTCGAGGACCGCCACGGTGACGCCGCTGCCGTCCGCTCCGGTGCGCGCGATCCACTCGGGGGCGTGGACCATGGCGGCGCCTTCCGAGACGACGTCCTTGCGGGTCGGGTAGAACGGCGGGCGTAGCCGCCGCACGCCGGCGCTCTCGGAGAGGGGCCTCAGCCCGTGAGGCGGCAGGGAAACCTTCACCAGACCCAGCTCCGGAACCGCGCCCTCGACCGTTCCCCCCAGGGCCGCCACCCACGGGAGCAGGTCCCCGATGGCGATGCCGTCGTGAAGCTCGGCGACCGCCGTCACCCGCTGCCGGGCCTCATCCACGAAGCGCCGCCCCGACCGCCCCACCCGGCCGGTCAGCTCCTGCTCCAGCGCGACCAGGTAGAGGTCCCAGGAGAGCTTGCCCTGGCGGTGCTTGTCGGCCCGCTGCAGGACGGCCTCGGGCAGCCGGGAGCGCGGCGGCGCGGCCAGGCTCGGGGCCGACATCGCCGACGAGAGCCCGCCGAAGACGAGAAGCATGATCCCGGGTCGTCGCATGGTTCTCCTCCAGAGCGACATGATTGTACGCGAAACCCGTAAAGGCGCACTCGGCTCGAGCCTCTGCCGGGGGTGGCGTTTGACGCCGGCGGCTCGACGCCGTAGCGTGGCGGCGCGTCGCCTGACAGGAGCTGCCGATGTCCAGCGCGTTGACCATCTTCTTCGACCTCGACGGGACCCTGGTGGAGACCACCGAGCCGTTCCCGGCGGTCTTCGCGCGGGTGCTCCGGGAGCTGGGCTTCGAGCGGAGCGTGGCCCAGGTGAAGGCGGCACTCGAGGAGTGCTGGCCGTGGTACGAGGAGCAGGTGGGCCGGCACCGAGGCACCGAGCTCGAGTTCTGGATCGGCTTCAACGCCCGGGTCTGTGCCGCCCTCGGCACCGGGCCGCGCTCGGAGGAGGCGGGGGCGCGGGCCACCCAGGCCTTCCGCTCCCTCGACACCACCCGCCTCTACGACGATGCGCTCCCCTGCCTCGACGCCCTGGCGGGGGCGGGGCACACCCTCGGCGTCCTCACCGCGCGGCCCGATGCCCGGCGGGTGCTCGAGCCGCTCGGGGTGCTCGACCGCTTCGCCTTCCTGGTCGACGCGTTCCGCTCCGGCTCCGCCAAGCAGGACCGCCGCGCCTTCGAATGCGCCATCGAGCTGGCCGGCGTCGGTCCGGGACGGATGGTGCACGTCGGCGACCTCTACGACCGGGACGTGCTGCCGGCGCGAGGGGCCGGGATCACCGCGGTGCTGGTCGACCGGGAGGGCCGGAGCCCGGAGGCCGACTGTCTCCGCGTCCAGGGCCTCCGGGAGCTGCCTCCGCTGGTCGCCCTACCGCCCTTCACCGGACGCGGCGAGTGAAGCCTGCACCCAGCCACCCACCCGTAGCCACTCTCCTGTCGTTGTTCGCTCCGCGGGGCTTGAGGTAGACTGGGCCCTCGTGGCTGGCGGTCGCTCCGGCCTGCCGCGCTCTCGACTCGATCGGAATGCCCCCAGCCCAGGACGTCGACCTCGACCTCTCGATCATCGTCCCCTGCTTCAACGAGGAGGGGAACCTTCGCGAGCTGGTGGGGCGCCTGCGCGAGATCCTGGAGCTGTTCCGGATCCGCGCCGAGATCATCCTGATCGACGACCAGAGCCGGGACGGCACCCGCGCCCTGATCCGGGAGCTGGCCGGCACGGTCCCCGGCGTGGTGGGCGTCTATCACCAGCAGAACCAGGGAATCGCCGGCGGCTGGCGGAGCGGCCTAGAGGCGGCGCGGGCGCCGCGGGTGGCGATCACCGACGCCGACCTGCAGTACGCCCCCGAGGACCTGCCCCGCCTCTACCAGATCCTCCGCCGCGAGGGGCCCGACGTGGTCCAGGGCTGGAGGATCGCCCACACCTTCAGCGACGCCTACCGCTACCTGCTCAGCCTCGTCTTCAGCGCCTTCCTGAACCGCCTCTTCGGGACCCGGCTGCGGGACATCAAGAGCGGCTTCCTGTGCACCCGGCGGGAGGTCTTCGCCGAGATGCTGGAGACCCGCTACCGCTACCGGTTCCTGCAACATTTCATCGTGGTCAATGCGATAAGCCGCGGCTACCGGGTGCGCCAGGAGCCGGTGCTGTTCTGGGACCGCCACGCCGGGCAGTCCTTCATCCGCTCCCCGTTCCGGTTCGGCCTCCTTTCCCTGGCCGACCTGCCCCACGCCTTCTGGGAGTTCCGCATCCAGAACCGCCGAAAGCGCCGCGAGCGATGTGCGGAATAGCCGGCGTCTACGGACCGGGCGACATCCGGGAGATGACGCGCCGGCTCGCCCACCGGGGCCCGGACGACACGGGCATCCACGAGGACCAGACCGTCCGCCTCGGTACCCGTCGGCTGTCGGTGATCGACATCGCGGGCGGCCATCAGCCGATGTCCAGCCCCGATGGCTCGCACTGGATCACCTACAACGGCGAGATCTTCAACTACCTCGAGCTGCGCGCCGAGCTGCTGGCCAAGGGGCATCGTTTCAAGACCCAGAGCGACACCGAGGTGGTGCTGGCGGCCTACCGGCAGTGGGGCCCCTCGTGCCTTCAGCACTTCATCGGGATGTTCGCCTTCGCGATCTGGGACGGCACCCGCCTGTTCCTGGCCCGCGACCGCCTGGGCGAGAAGCCCCTCTTCTACTCCCGGCAGGGAGACCGCTTCCTGTTCGCCTCGGAGATCAAGGCGCTGCTGGTGGAGGTAGAACCCGAGCCCAGGCTCCCCGAGTCGTTCTTCACCCTCGAGACGGTGCTGGAGCCGGACACCCTCTTCGCCGGGATCTTCGCCCTGCCGCCCGCCCACTACCTACAGTTCGACGGGGAGCACCTCCACGTCCAACGTTACTGGGCGCTTCCCGAGGGCCCGGCGGACCCCCGTCCCATCGAGGAGCTGGCGGAGGAGCTGCGCGGCCTGATCGAGGATGCGGTGCGGCTACGCCTGCGCAGCGACGTGCCCTTGGGCGTGTTCCTCTCCGGCGGGCTCGACTCGTCCCTGCTGGCGGCGCTGGCGCGCCCCCAGAAGGTCTTCACCTGCCGCCTCCCCTACGGCCCGGCCTACGACGAGTTCGACTACGCGCGCATCATGGCCGACCACCTGGAGACCGACCACGTGGTGACGACGGTGACCGCCGAGGACTTCCGGCGTGAGTACCCGCGCCTCGTCTACCACCTCGAGCAGCCGATCGCCACCACCTCCAGCGTGGCCGAGTTCGCCCTGGCCCGCGCCGCGCGCGAGCACGTCAAGGTGGCGATCGGGGGACAGGGGGCCGACGAGGCCTTCGGCGGCTACGTGCGCTACGTGTTCATGACCGAGGAGCAGCGCCTGTCGCAGTCCCGCCTGCTGCGGGAGTACCATCCGCTGGCCCGGGTCTTGTGGGGAGGCGAGGTCTTCGCGCCGCCGGCGCGTCGCTACGCCCGGCTGATCGAGCGGGGGCCCGACTCCGGGGCGCTGCTTTCGCGGGTGGAGGCGCTCTTCGCCCGCTCCGGCTCATTGGTGGACCGCATGGGGGCCACCGACTTCGCCCTGACCTTCCCGTCCCTCATCACCATGAATGACCGGGCCGCCGCCGCCTGCGGCCTCGAGAACCGAACCCCGTTCCTCGACCACCGGATCGTCGAGTTCGCCTTCCGTCTGCCGCAGGAAGCGAAGATCGAGGGCTTCGTCACCAAGGCGATCCTGCGCCACGTGGCGCGGGGGGTGCTTCCCGACGCCATCGTCGACCGCCCCGAGAAGAAGGGGCTGGGGGTGCCCGTCAACCGGTGGCTGCGGGGCGAGCTGCGGGAATGGGCGTTGGAGCTCTCCTCGGCGCTGGAAGCGCGGGGGATCGAGACTCCGACCGGCGTGGATCGCGGCGAGTTCGACCGCAGCCTGTTCACACGTGTGAGCCTCGAGCTCTGGTACCGGACCTTCGTGGACGGGCGAGGCGAGGAGCCGCTGTCATGAAGCCGTCGCTGGTGCCGCTTCTGGCCTGTCCGGAATGTCACGGCGGCCTCGCCCTCGAGGCCCATGATCAGCAGTCCGGCGAGGTCGAGTCCGGGCGGCTCGTCTGCGCCACCTGCCCCCGCGACTACCCCATCGTCCGTGGCGTACCGCGTTTCGTCCCGGCGCCCGAGCCGGGGGTGGTCGAGCGAACCTCTCGCCGCTTCGGCGGTCAGTGGCAGCATTTCCGGGAGCGCTTCCACGAGTTCCGCGAGGCCTTCCTGGACTGGGTGCTGCCGCTTCGGCCGGAGGACTTCGCCGGCCGGGTGGTGCTCGACGCCGGCTGTGGGATGGGTCGCTTCGCCGAGGTGGCGGCGTCCTTCGACGCCAAGGCGGTGGTGGGCGTGGACATCTCCGAGGCGGTGGAGGTGGCCCACCAGGCCGCTCGCGACCGGGACAACCTCCATGTCGTGCAGGCCGATCTGCGGCGCCTCCCGCTCGCCCGTCGCTTCGATCTCGTCTACACCCTCGGTGTGCTTCACCACATGCCGGACGGCGCCCAGGGCCTCGCCGACATGGCCCGAGTGGTGCGGCCGGGAGGTCGGGTCCAGATCTGGGTCTACGGCCGGGAGGGCAACGAGTGGCTGCTCCGCTGGGTGGATCCCATTCGGCGGAAGCTCACCTCGCACCTCCCCTTTCCCCTGCTCTGGCTGCTCTCCTTCGTCATCGCCCTCAAGCTGCACTTCGTCCTGGTCGTCCTCTATCGGCCGGCGGCCCGGTCGGGCGGACGCCGGTGGCTCCCCTACCGGCCCTACTTCACGTGGCTGGCAGGGTTCCCCTGGCGGCACACCCACCAGGTCGTCTTCGACCACCTGGGGGCGCCGCTGGCACGGTACCTGGCTCGTCCCGAGGTAGAGAGCTGGCTGCAGGGCGCCGGCCTGACCGACATCGAGGTCACGCCGAGGAACGCCAACAGTTGGCGGGGTGGCGGACGGGTGCCGGAGCCGGACGAGCGGCCGGCGCCGTGAGCGCCCTCGCGCGAGCTCGGACCCAGCCCGGCCGCTCATGAGACCGCCGGCCCGCCTCCTGGCCGACCTGGCCCTGGCCGCCGCGCTGGCCACCCTCACCCTGGCGATCGGCCGTCTCGGCCGCTCCGGACCGGCCGAGCTGACGCTGGACCTGGGCCCCAACACCGGCACCTACCTGGAGGGCTTCGCCCCGCTCTACGAGATCGACGACACCCTCTCGACACGCTGGACCCGCCACCACGCCGCGGTCCATATGCCGTTTGCCGTACGGGGCGGGCCGGTACAGGTGTCCTACCGCTTCGCTCGGGTGCTCCCCGAGACCGCCCAGGTCGACGTCCTGCTTGCCGGCCGGTCGATCGATCGATTCACCTGCCGGGGCGGCGCCTACCTGGTCCGCCAGGCCTCGCTCGCCGCGGTCCCGGACACGCCCCTCGACATCGGGTTCGACATCGACTCCCACGACCGACGCAACCTGGGACTCCGGATGGACTGGCTAAGGGTCTCGGTCGGGTCCACGGGCCGGCTCCGGCTCCGTGGGGACGGGCTGTGGCTGCCCCCGCTTCTCTTTGCCGGCCTCTTCCTGCTGTTCCGCGCCTCGGGGCACACCCGCATCCCGAGCCTGCTGCTGGTGGCGCCCTGGCTGCTCGCCTGGCTGGTCCTGCTGTGGCGCGACCCCTTCACCTGCGCCCACCTCATCCGCCAGCTCACCTTGCCGCTGCTGATCGCGACCGCCCTGCTCACGCCGATGCTCCGCCGCGTCCGCGGTGGCCGGCTGGTACTGGCGCTGTTCGTGGCCAGCTTCCTGATCAAGGGCGCCGGCCTGTTCCACCCGGACAGCTACTACCCCGACTACCCCAACTCGCGTCGCTTCGCCCTGGCCACCGCCGCCGCCTCGGGGAGCCTGGTCGAGCGCGGCCGGGCCGCCCAGATGGAGCTGAACGTGGCCTACCCGCGGGTGGTGGCCGGCAAGGCCTACGCCTTCCCCTACTCGCCCCTGTACTACATGCCCTTCGCCGTCTTCGGCAGCTCCGAGCGGATCGAGGCGGCCTTCCGCTACGCCGGCCTTCTGCTCGCGGCCTTGGAGGCCATCGGCGTCTTCTGGCTCGGCAGCCTGGTTGGGGGCCGAGCCAGATCCGGGGGATCGGCCGAGCCCGGGGCCGGCGCCCGACTCGGCGTGCTGGCGGCCACGTTGTCGATCTTCCTGCCTCCACTGCACAGCCGGCTGCTCCTGGCCATGACCGCGACCATCGCCGGCCATCTCTTCGACTTGCTGATGATCGCGGCGACGCTCTTCGCTCTCTACGCCCCGCACCGCCTCGAACGATGGGCGTTGGCCGGGCTGCTGGCCACGGTCAGCCTCGCCCTCTACGTGTCGAGCCTGTTCACGGTCACCGCCTTCCTCGGCCTGCTGGCGATCCTCGAGCGCCGGCGCGCCGCCCGCCTGCTGGCCCTGTTGGCACCGGGTCTGGGCCTGACCCTCCTCTGGCTCTACGGACCGTTCCTCCGCGAGTTCCTCGGCGAGATCCTGCCGGCGGTGCTGGCGGGCGGACGCATGACCAGCGGCCGGGGAGGACCCGCCCACAGCGGCGACGCCCTGGCGCGGATCCCCCTCTTCTACGGCTGGGCCCTGCCCTTGCTCACGTTTGCCGGGTTGTGGCTGCTTCGAGGACGCGTCTCGCGCGAGGCCTACCGAGTCCTCCTGGCGTACGGCTCCGCGTTCCTGCTGCTGCTCCTGCTCCGGGCCTTCGGCGGCGGCCTGTTCCGCGACCTCAAGGAAATCACCTTCGTCTCTCCGCTGGTCGCCGTTTCCAGCGCCTTTGTCCTGGTCGAGATCGCGCGCCGAGCCCGCTCGGGGCCGGTCGCGGTAGGCCTGATCGTGGTGGGGATCGCCGCCTTCGGGATGGGCCGGTATCGCGACTTCCTCTCCCGCTACGCCCCGCCGGCACTGGCGGCCAGCGAGGCACCGTCGCCCTCCAATCGGTGACCGGGCGCTGGACGTATGCCTCCGTCATCGGTACGATATGCCTGTACGGAGGGTCCCGTTGGGAGCGGCACATCTCACCCGCAAGTCGTTCTTCGTTGACGAGAAGGCGGTCAAGCGCGCGCGAAAGGTCCTGGGCGCAGCCACCGACGCCGAGGCGGTGCGTCTGTCTCTCGATCGCGTCGTCGAGATGGAGGAGTTCTGGCGCTTCATGGCCGAGACCCGCAAGAGCCTCACGCCGGGCAGCATCGAGGCGCCGTAGGCGTGTGGGCGATCGTCGACACCAGCGTCTACATCGGCCACTGGGAACAGGGACTGTTCGAAGAGACGCTGGAGCAGGTGAGGAAGGGCTTCGTCGTTCGGCACTCGGCCGTGGTCCTTTCCGAGCTTCGGCGAGGCGCCCGCACCCGCGACGCCCAGCGTGCGGTCACCCGTCTCGGTGAGCTGGCACCGACCCTCTGGAAGCCGACAGCCCGCGACTGGTGGGAGGCCGGCCGCCTGATCCGCACCATCGGCGACGCCCACGACTGGGACCGGAACAAGAGGCGCGACTTCCAGAACGACGCCCTCATCGCGCTCACTGCTCGAGCCCACGGCGCAACGGTGGTGACCGCGAACCGAGCCGACTTCACGTTGTTGGGGCGGGCGCTTCGGGTCCCGATCCTCCTTGCCTGATCGCGCCCCCGTGGCCCGGCTCCTGGCCCTGGTCGGCCCCGGAGTGCTGGTGGCCGCGACCGGTGTCGGGGCCGGAGACCTGGCGACCGCCGCCTTCACCGGGAGCCGGCTGGGCGTGACGGTGCTGTGGGCGGTGCTGGTGGGGGCGTTCATCAAGTTCGTGGTCAACGAGGGCCTGGCCCGCTGGCAGCTCGCCACCGGAGAGACCCTGCTCGAGGGCGCGCTCCGTCGCCTGGGTCTTTCCGGGATCGTCGTTTTCGGCGCCTACTTCTTCCTCTGGAGCTTCTTCGTGGGCTCGGCGCTGATGAGCGCGTGCGGTGTCGCCCTGCATGCCATGGTCCCGGCCTTCGCGGATGCCGCGACCGGGAAGCTCGTCTTCGGAGTCCTCTCGAGCGTCCTTGGTGTGGGGCTGGTCCTGGCCGGAGGCTTCCCGCTCTTCGAGAAGGTGATGGGGGCCTGCATCGGGGTGATGTTCGTCACCGTGACGATCACCGCGCTCCTCCTGTGCGACGACTGGGGGGCCGTGACCCGGGGGCTGCTCTTGCCGCGTCTCCCCCACGCGGGCGGGGAGGGAATCGGCTGGACGGTCGCCCTCATCGGCGGCGTGGGAGGAACGCTGACCCTCCTGTGCTACGGCTACTGGATCCGCGAGAAGGGCCGAACCGGACCGGCCGACCTCCCCCTCTGCCGTATCGACCTGGCCGTCGCCTACCTGATGACCGCTGTCTTCGGTCTGGCCATGGTGGTGATCGGCAGCACCATCGAGGCGGATGGCAGCGGGGCGGGGCTGCTGATCCGGCTGGCCGACGCCCTGGCCCAGCCGCTGGGCGAGACCGGCCGGTGGGCGTTCCTGCTCGGGGCCTTCGGGGCCTTCTTCTCCAGCCTGCTCGGCGTCTGGCAGGCGGTCCCCTACATCTTTGCCGACTACTGGCGTATCGCCCGCCAGGGGCTTCACGTCGGCGCACCGGCGCCCTCCGGCGAGGTCGACGCCCGTGGCCGTCCCTACCGTAGCTACCTGTTCGTCCTCGCGACGGTTCCGATGCTGGGCCTGCTGTTCAGCTTCCGCGAGGTCCAGAAGGCCTATGCGGTCTTCGGGGCCCTGTTCATGCCCCTGCTCGCGCTGGTCCTGCTGGTCCTGAACGGCCGTACCGATTGGGTTGGACCGCGCCTGCGGAACCGGCCGCTGACCAGCGGCGTTCTGCTGGCGATCGTGGCCTTGTTCGCCTTCTTCGGCTACCGCGAGCTGAGCACATCGTTCGGGTGGTGAAGGGCGCGTGGCTCCCCATCGCGCCCTACCGGGCGCCGGGCAGCAGTCGGAGCGTGTGAGCGACGGGCCCGGGCAGGAACGGCGTCGGCCGGCCCTGCTCCCAGTCGCTGTGGCCCTTGCGGTAGTACGGAGACAGGGGGTGGCCGCTCTGGCCCCCGGGCATGTGGAAGACGCCGTCTTCCTCGTGGCCGGGAGAGACGACCAGCCGCTCCGAGGCTCCGTGAACGGTCCGCTGGACGCGAGGCATGTTCGAGTCGCCGGGCAGCGGGTTCCGGGGCATGTCGAGGAACCGCGCCAGCCAGGGGACGGCGCGGCTCAGCGGGTGCTGGATCGCGGTGGTGTTCGCCTGGCCCCAGGTCCGAGCCGACAGCGGCGAGCCGTCCTGGGTCAGGTCCTCGATCACCGCGTCGACGGCCGCCAGGAACGCCTGGTCCCAGCTTTCGAAGTCAGGGCTCAGCAGGTGGATGGGTCGCTCGGAGACCAGGCGCCACAGGGGTCCCTCGTACTGGTTGCCCCTCCAGGACCCGAAGCTCGGGTCACGCTGTCGACAGGCTGCGGTCAAGGGCTCCAGCACCAGCCGGGCCACCTCCTGACGGAAGGCGCGCACCACCCGGTAGCCGACGGAGTCCGCCGCCGCATGGCCGCCCCAGCTTTCCACGTACCGCCGCAGCTCGGCTCGCTGGGCGTGGCCGTTGACCGCCTCCGGGCCCAGCACCTCGAGCGCCAGCCGCTGCCACCGGTCGAGGAAGAGGGCCCGGTCGTCGAGCTGGATCGCCAGCATCTTCTCGACCGTCGCTCCCTGGGTGGCCAGCAGGCCGTCGCGGATCTGTCGGGCCCGGGCGCCGAGGTCGTAGCCCCCGTCGCCGATCCGGGCCAAGCTGTCACCGTCCACGGTGCGGGCGTTGGCGGTCCAGAGCCTCCCCAGCGGCGGGTCGACGAGCCGCGGGTAGTCCTCCGGGGCCAGGTACCCGTCCCAGCGCCGGCTCCCGTCCGCCCACGATTCCGGCAGCCGACCCGAGAACCCCACCCGAAGAGGGATGCGCCCGGCGATGGTCCAACCGATCCGTCCCGTGGCGTCGGCGCAGACGAGGTTCTGGGGAGGGATGCCAACGAGGGCGGCCTCCTCGAGGACCTGGTCGACGCTCTGCGCCTGGTCGAGTCGTGACAGGCGCAGGTTGACCGCTTCCGTGTCGTGGGCGATCCAGCGCAGCGCCCGGGGGCGGCCCAGAGAGTCCCGGCCCACCTCGGGACCCCAGACGGTGTCCACGACGTCCACGGCCTGATCCGGCTGGCCTTTGACTCGGACGCGCTCGGTGTGGTGCTCGAACGAGCGCGGACCGTCGGGAGTCTGGTAGCGCTCGGGGTCGGCCTCGTCAACCTCGATCGCGACCAGGTCGCTCCAGTCGCCCTGGGAGTTGGTGAAGCCCCAGGCGACGTGGCCGTTGGAGCCGACCACCACCCCTGGCGACCCGGGCAGCGTCACGCCGGTCACCCGCACCGGCTCCCCCGCACCTTCCGCGGTCCACGACAGCGAGGCCCGATACCAGGTGTTGGGCACCCGGATCGGCAGGTGCATGTCGTTGGCCAGGAGGGCGCGACCGCCGGCGGTCTGGGACCCGGCCACCGCCCAGTTGTTGCTGCCGGAGATCGTGGCCTCGATCCAGTCGTGTCGCGCCGCCCGGGGCGGCGCGGCCGTCTGGCGCAGGTCCATCACGTCCGGCCCTGGCACCGGCGGTGTCTCGAAGGCCTCGCCGACGAGGGGCGCATCCCACTCGGTGCCCATCGGCGCCAGGAAAGCGAAGATCGGCTCGGGCAGCGTGTCGTGGAGCAGGCCGAGCGCCGACTCATCTCTGCCTTCCGAGTCGTGCAGGGTGAGAAACATGGAGAACAGGATCAGCACCGTGTCCTCGGGGACCCAGGCGGCCGGCTCGGCACGCAGAAGGTGATACTCGAAGGGCCTGGAGCCGAGCGCCACCAGGCCGGCGTTGACGCCGGCAGCGTAGGCCTCCACCACCGCTCGCTCGTCGGGTGTGGCGGCCTCGATCACCCTCCGGGCGCGAGACCGGAAACGGTGGAGGCGGACCCCGCGGTCGTAGTCCACGGCGGCCGGCCCGAACAGCTCGGCCAGCTCCCCGGCCGCCTGGCGCCGCATGGCGTCCATCTGGAAGAAGCGCTCCTGGGCGTGCAGGAAGCCCGTCGCCCGGGCCACGTCGACGCGGCTCGCCCCGCGGATCGCCGGTACGCCGTGGTCGTCGCGCTCCACGGTGACCGGGGCCCTGAGCCCCTCCAGCACCACCTCCCCGTCGAGGCGCGGCAGGCTGGCGCGCAGCGTCAGGTAGCCCCAGCCGACCGCGCCACCGACAGTGACCGCCGCCAGCGCCAGCACCGCCACGCTGGCGCGCAGGGCCCGTCTTGCGAGGGTCCGGCGGGGACGGGACGGCGCGTTGCGATCGGGTTCCGAGCTCATGGGCGCCTCGCTGCGGATGGCCGCCGGTGGCGACGCAGCCACCACGGCGGCGGCATTCTACCGCGCGAGTCCTGGCCGCACCCGCAGACGGTCACCCAGCGTTCGGAGGGCGGCGCCGTTGCCCGCCTCCTCTCGGAGCATTAGAATCATGATATGAGGACTATTGCGGTGACTATTGACGAAGCAACGCTCCAGGCCCTCAGCCGGGTCGCTGGCGGGTCCGGGGGCGATCGAGGTGGGGGATCGCCGAATCGTTCCGAGATCGTCCGCCGAGCCCTCCGAGAGTACCTCGAGAGGCAAGAGAAGGCCGCTCGCGACGAGAAGGAACGTGCCATCTTCGCCGCCAACCGGAAGCGTCTGGCGCGCGAGGCGGCCGCTCTGGTAGCGGAGCAAGCGAAGCCTTGACCCGAGGCGAGGTCTACCGAACCGCTGAGCGGGTGGCCGAACGAGGCGACAAGCCCGGCTTCTACGTGGTGGTCTCGCGGGCCTTCATCGCCGAGAACGAGGATGTGTCCACCGTCATCTGTGCCCCCGTCTACGGCGGTGTCCTCGGAATCGACTCGGAGGTGGTTCTGACATCCGAGGATGGCCTGCCCCACACCTCTGCGATTCGCTGCGACTTCCTGGCGCTTCTGTTCAAGTCCAAGCTGACCCGGTTCGTGACGTCTCTCTCGACGGCCAAGCTGCGAGAGCTCGATCGGGCCCTCGCGATCGCCCTCGACCTCCCGCTCGGCCGTCCGCTGTAGCCGGCCCGTCTACCGGCTCTCGCCGCCCGTGCCCACGACGCCGTTGAGCTCCCGCAGGAGCTCCCGGGTGTGGAGGCCCGACGCCGTGAGCGCGCTCTGCGGCCAGCCGCCCCTCGGGTCGGCACCGGGAACCAAGATCGAGCAGGTCTCTTCCTTGTCGGAGACCGACCACTTGCACCAACTGATGCGGTGCGACTCCATCCAGTCCATCCAGGCCCCCCACTCCTCCATGTCCAGGGCGCCCTGGCCGCTGGCCTCGGACCCACCGTACTCCGAGACGAACAGCGGCAGCCCCTTCTGGAGGGCGTAGTCTCCGCGCTGCCGCAGCTCCGCCTTGTGGGTCGCGGCGTAGAAGTGAAGGGTGTACATCAGGTTGGATGCGCCCTGGATCGGGTCGTCGGCGGCCAGGTGGACGTCCTGGTCCCAGTGGGGGCTGCCGACCAGGATCACGTTGTCGGGGTCGTGCTTCCGGATGGCGGCGATGACGTCCTCGGCGTAGGCCTTCACCGTGGCCCATTCGACGTCGACGGGCTCGTTGTAGATCTCGTAGATGACGTTGGGGCGAGCGCCGTACTGTTTGGCCATCTCCGAGAAGAACTCCCGGGCCAGGTCGGTCCGCTGGTGGGCGTGGTGGTCGTGCCAGTCGATGATCACGTACAGGCCCGCGTCGATGGAGGCGTCGACCACCTCGCGCATCAGCGTGAGCGCGTGATCCGGATCGTCTTGGTACCCACCCTCGGGTCCCAGACCCATCGCCGCTCTGACCACGGTGCATCGGAAGTCGTCGCGCAACCACCTCACCACGTCGGCGTTCCAGTACTGGGGCCACCAGATGTGCCAGCCGAGGCTCATCCCGCGGAGCACGATGGGCTCGCCTTGGGCGTCGACCAACTGGGTGCCCTCGACGGCAAGCTGGCCGTGCTGGGCGACGAAGGACGGCGGCTCGGCGCTCAGCCGGCCCGAGAGGGCCAGCACGGCTGCGGACAGGACCAGCAGGTGGGTTCTCAAGGCGTTCTCCTTCCCCGGCTCGGTCTCTCTGGCCGGCCGACCGCAGGATAGCGCATCGGCCGGCCATTCGCGTGTCGGCCGTATCCCCGGAGGGCCCTGGCGACAATAGTCCCTGGGGGAGCTGCGGCGCTGCGGTGCGCCGCCACTTGTTGCTCGGAGGAGTCCACGATGAAGCTTGTTGCGGTTGGGGTCGGGATGTTGTCGCTGGCCGTCTCCTCGTTCGCGGCGGACGGGAAGGCGGACGCCATTCGCCCGATCACCCTCGGAGAGACGATGCCCGACTTCACCCTGACGTCGCTCCAGGGTGGCGACGTGAGCCTGGCCTCGCTACGGGGGAAGAACGTCGTCCTCGTGTTCCCCCGGGTCCAGTACCAGGAGGGCACTTGGTGCGCGCTGTGCAACTACGCCCACCTGGAGCTGGCCCAGCTCGAGGCGCGGGAGAAGATCCGCGAGACACAGAACGCCGAGATCCTGTTCGTGGTCCCCTTCGGACGGGAGAAGACGCAGGCCTGGTTGGATGCCACGCCGGAGATGTTGGCCAAGGTGAACGGATGGAAGCACCCGGAGAAGCCCGAGGCCCTGGATGCCGGCGACCGCACCCTCATGGAACGGATGCGCCTGCTGTTCCCGGAGGACCTCGACGTGGCGGACGGCAGCGTCCCGCTGCCCTTCCCCATCCTGCTGGACCCGGAGCGCACGGTGACCGGCGGCCTCGGCTTGTTTCAGACGGAGTGGGGCGGTACCCAGGCCGAGCAGCAGATCCCGACGGTCATGATCCTCGACACGGAGGGCGTCGTCCGCTTCAAGCACCTGAGCCAGGACACCTTCGACCGCCCCTCGGCGCGCGTGATCGCCGACACGCTGGAGGCGGTCGCCGCCGGGCAGCGGCCGGTGTCTGCCGAGGACCGGGCCGCGCTGGTCGCCGCCTGTCACGACTACGTGGAGGGGTGGTACCAGGCCGACCCTGCGCGGATGGAGCGGTCCCTCCATCCCGAGCTCGCCAAGCGCTCGCTCCGCACGCAGGATGGGAAGGACGTCCTGTGGCGGGTCACCCGGGACGATCTCCTGAAGAAGACGTCGCCGACGGAGATGGGGCCGGACGCCCGTATCGGCGTGACCCTGCTCGACGTCGGGGAGAAGATCGCCACCGCCAAGGTCGTCTCCCCGCGCTTCGTCGACTACGTCCACTTCCTGCGCCAGGACGGCCGCTGGGTCATCGTCAACGTGGTGTGGGAGTAGCCCGAGGCCGGATCGGCCCGCCGGCCTACGCCGACTTGTTGTAGAGGGTCTGGGTCGGGAAAGCGAACTCCAGCCCCTCGGCGTTGAAGCGCTCCAGGATCGCCATGTTCATCGAGGTCATGGTGCCGAGGATGTCGGCGCTCTTCTTGATGAAGTAGATCACCAGGACGTTCATGGCGAAGTCGCCGAGGCGTTGAAGGCGACCAGGACCTTCTCCACACCCGGGTCGGCTCCGGCGATCTCCTTGACCAGCTCCAGGGCCCGCCGTATCTTCTCCGGGCTCGTGTCGTAGGTCAGGCCCAGGTTCAGCACCACCTTCCGCGAGGGCTCGGCGCTGACGTTCTCCACCGGAGCGTCCGAGAACTTGGAGTTGGGGATCGTCACCAGGGTGCCGTCGAGCGTCTCCAGCCGCGTGCTACGCACGCCGATGTCGCGGATGAAGCCGTCGAACCCCGCGACACGGATCCGATCGCTGAGCTTGAACGGCCGGTCGCTAAAGATCGTGAAGCCGCCGAAGATGTTCGAGACCGTGTCCTGGGCGGCCATCGCCAGCGCCAGGCCGCCGATGCCGAGACCGGCGATCAGCGCGCCGACGTCCTAGCCGGCGTTGTTCAGGGCCACCACCAGGCCGACCGCCCAGACCGTGATCTTGGTCCCCTTGCGGACGATCGGCAGAAGCTGGTCGTCCAGGTCCGTCTCGGTCTTCTCCGTGATCGGGACCAGGTACTCGCGGAAGATTGCGTCCAAGAGACGGGCCACCAGCCACGCCACCGTCAGGATGGGAGGCCCTTGCCGACCACGAACGCGCCGACGATGATCCCCAGGGGCGGTCAGCCAGCCCCCGAGCGTGTTCCCGTAGTAGGTGCCGCCCAGCGTGTCCTCGAGCATTCCTCGCCTCCCTTCACGGCCGGATCACACGCCCGCCGCCACCTGGATCTCTCGGTGCCCCCCTGCCGGGACTGCGGTGATGGAAGCGGATGCGCGGCGCCGGGGTGCAGTATGATGAGAAGTAGGATTGGAGGTGTGACCGCGATGGCCAAGGCACGGGTCTCCGTGACAGTGGACCGGGTGCTGCTGCGACGGTGCGAGCGAGTCGCTCGGGGCGCGACACGCAGCCAGGTGTTCGAGCAGGCGCTCGAGGGGTGGCTGCGCGAGGTCCGGCAGAAGGCTCTGGAGGAGGAGATCGAGCGCCACTACGCCTCCCTCAGCGAGGAGGAACGAGCGGAAGACGCGGAGTGGTCCGGTCTCGCGTCGCGAGTCCTGGGCGAGACCTGGAGGTGAACCCAAGCCCGCTTCGCGGCTGCCTCTACTGGGTCTCCGTCCCGGCGGAGCCGGGGAAGAAGCGTCGCCCCGCCCTCGTGGTGTCGGTGAACCCGAGGAACCGGCTGGCCGATGACGTCCTCGTCGTCCCGGCGAGCACCACCCTCCGGGTGGCCCCAACCCACGTACGCCTCAGAAAGGGAACCGGTGGGTTGCCCTCGGACTCCATCCTGAAGTGCGAGCAAGTCACCACTCTACCGAAGAGGCTCCTGAGCGCGACCGCCCTCGGCGGACCGCTCTCCGGGCGACTCCTCGAAGATGTGGAGAGAGGAATCCTGCGCGCGATCGGCGTCCCGATGGACTAGCGAGCCGCCGCCAGCGCGCCCGCCTTCCGCGAGGCCGCACACCTCCCCGCGCGCCTTCTCCCCTTGTCAGCTGACGGATCGTCGGCGAGAATCAACACCAACTCACATCGGATCCCGGCGTTGATCCCTTGCAGGAGGTGCCCGATGCGACGGGTTCTTTGCAGTCTGGCGTTGGCTTCAGCGCTCGTGCCTTTCGCCTGGGCGGCGAACGGCGTCATCCGCGGCACCGTGACCGATTCGAGCGGAGGCCTCCTCCCGGGCGCGACCGTCACCGTCGTCAACGAGGCGACGCGCCTCGAGCAGACGGTCGTCACCGACGCGGCAGGGAGATACACCGTGGTCGGGCTGCCCCCGGGTGTCTACAGCCTATGGGTCTACATGAGGGGCTTCCAGACGTTCAGCCGTGGCGGAGTCCGCCTCGAGAGTGGAAGCACTGTGACGGCCGACGTCGCCATGCAGATCGCCGAGATGACCGAGACGATCTCCATCGGCCGACCAGCGGTCGAGCCACAGGCGGATCGGGTCATGCGATCCGTTGCCCCAGCGGGCCCCGGCCTCCTGCCCCAGCAGCTCGTCACCGCACCCTTCAACACGGAGGCCTACGACCGCATCGACGAGACCGGCTTCCGAGATCCCAAGCAGCAGCCCCTCTCCACCTTCTCGATCGACGTCGACACGGCCTCCTATGCCAACACCCGCCGCTTCATCACCCAGGGCGCGCTGCCCCCGAAGGATGCGGTGCGGATCGAGGAGCTCATCAACTACTTCGGCTACGACTACCCGCAGCCGAAGGACGATGCGCCCTTCTCCGTGACCTCCGAGCTCGGGGGCTGCCCCTGGCAGCCGGAGCACAAGCTGCTCCTGATCGGCCTGCAGGGGCGCGAGCTCGACATGAGCCAGCTCCCACCGGCCAACCTCGTCTTCCTCATCGACGTCTCCGGCTCGATGCAGAGCCCCGACAAGCTGCCGCTGTTGAAGAGCGGCCTCAAGCTCCTCGCGCGCCATCTGACCGAGAGCGACCACCTGACCATCGTGGTCTATGCCGGCGCGTCAGGTGTGGTCCTGCCGCGTACCAGCGGTGCCAGCCAGAGGGCCATCCTCGACGCCCTGGACGGGCTGGAAGCCGGGGGCTCCACCCACGGGAGCGCGGGCATCCAGCTCGCCTACGAGGAGGCGAAGGAGGGTTTCATCGAGGGCGGCATCAACCGTGTGATCCTGGCCACGGACGGCGACTTCAACGTCGGGGTCACGGACATCGGAGCGCTGACGCGGCTGATCGAGGAGAAGCGTGAGACTGGCGTCTTTCTCTCGGTCCTCGGCTTCGGCCAGGGGAACCTGAAGGACACCACCATGGAGAAGCTGGCGGACCGCGGAAACGGCAACTACAGCTACATCGACTCCCTTCTAGAGGCGCGGAAGGTCCTGGTCGCCGAGGCCGCCGGCACGCTGGTCACGATCGCCAAGGACGTCAAGATCCAGGTGGAGTTCAACCCCGCCCGGGTCGCCGCCTACCGCCTCATCGGGTACGAGAACCGGATGCTGCGCGATGAGGACTTCAAGGACGATCGTAAGGATGCCGGCGAGATCGGAGCCGGTCACACCGTGACGGCCCTGTACGAGATCGTCCCCCGCGGAACACCCACGGACGTCGCGGCAATCGACGATCTCAAGTACCAGAAGAAGCCCGCCCTGTCGACGGCGGCTGCCAGCAACGAGCTGGCGACCGTCAAGCTGCGCTACAAGCGGCCGCAGGAGGCGGAGAGCCGTCCCCTGAGCGTCGTCGTGACGGACACGACGGAGCCAGCTCCCGCGCTCTCGCCCAACCTCGGCTTCGCCGCGGCCGTTGCCGAGTTCGGGATGATCCTCCGAGACTCAGAGTCCAAGGGAGACTCGAACCTCGCCCAGGTCGTGGAGCTCGCGCGCCGGTACAAGGGCGAGGATCGAGACGCCTATCGCGGCGAGTTCATCCACTTGGTCGAGCTGGCGGCGGAGCTGCGCTAGCCCCGGCTAGCAGCCCACCCGATGGCCGTCCCTGGACACCGGCGCCCTCCTGAGTAACAAGCCGCGGGAGTCCGTTGTTCCGACTCGCTGAGCCTGAACCGACCTTGGCGGCGCTGCGTCGGACCAGGGCGTCATTCTGAG
>CAZNNH010000025.1:0-52845 GCA_964574335.1 uncultured Acidobacteriota bacterium
GCGTGCAACGTGAACCCGCACAGCGAGGCACACAGCGGCTTGTCGTAGGCCAGCGGCTGCGGCCCGAGCGGCGCCAACCCCCTCGACCACTGCGGCCCGGCCGGCGGCACGCAGCCCGACACCGCGGAGGCCTCCAGGTTGTCCTCGGGGTCGCCAGCGCGTGGAAAGGCCCGCTGCCGGCGGGCCGGCGGTCGGCCTGCTTGTTGAGACGCTTGACACTGGCTCTGAAGCCGTCCAGGAGTTGGCTGGGCGGGCCCTGGTGAGCATGGGGGGACGAGAGGCACAGGAGGGCTACAGGGACTGGAAACGGGCGAAGGGGGAGTGGTCGGACAAGATGGACGCACTTGCCGCCAAGATCGAACGGTTGCCGATCGTGCCTAGTGGCCTGTTGCCGAGGAATCGGCAGCGGCCTCGATCCGCTTGGCCGGGTCTGCGTAGGACCAGCGGATCGGCCGTGGGTTTCGGCTGTATCGACGAATGTAACGCATCAGTTTCCTGGAGAGGTCGGCGGTTGATGTGAAGACGCCACGCTCGATGACGTCGCGCTCGCTCTTGGCGAACCAGATCTCGGCCTGGTTCAGCCAGGACGAGTAGGTAGGCGTGAAGTGGAACCTCACCCGCGGGTGTGCCTCCAGGAACAAGCGAACCTTCTTGGCCTTGTGCGCCGAGAGGTTGTCGAGGATCACGTGGATCTCCCGCCGACGAGGCTGCGTCGCCAGGAGTTCTTCGAGGAAGGAGACCAACTCGGCACTGGTGTGACGCTTCACCGTTTTTCCCTAGACCTGGCCGCTCAATGTATCCAGAGCGGCGTACAGCGAGAGCGTCCCGTGACGGTAGTACTCGAACGCGTGCCGTTCCAGCCGCCCCGGGCTCAAAGGCAAGACCGGGTCGAGGCGGTCCAGGGCCTGGATGTGGCTCTTCTCGTCAAGGCAGAACACGGCCGCGTGCTTCGGTGGGTCCAGGTACTGACCGATAACGTCCGCCGCCTTCTCTTCGAAGTCGGGCTCGTTCGACGGCATGTAGCGCTCCAGGCAATGCGGCCTGAGCCCCGCCCGAGCCCAGATCTTCGCGACTGTGACGTGCGAGATGCCGAGCTCCCGCGCCATCTTTCTCGAGGACCACTGCGTCGACCCGTCGGCTGGCGCCTTCTGCGTCATCGCCAGCACGCGCGCCTCCATCCGCGGCGTGATCACCCACGCCTTCCGACCGGCATATCTCGAGTCCAAGCCCTCCAAACGGTGCGACTGAAACCGTGCCTTCCAGCGAGAGACGTACGTGCTGGAACAGCCGAGCTCCTTCTCGATCTCGCGGTATGCCTTGCCCGCCGCAAGCATCAGGATGAGCCGCGCTCGGCGCGCGTCCTCGGACCTCCCGCTGCGGGCTCGTACCCTTCGCCCAAGTTCGCGCCGTTCGGAAGGAGCGACATGCACACGTCCATATCCCATGTAGGGGATACGAAGCCAACCGCTGTCGGTTCCATGCTAACGGATCGCTAGGGAGCGTCGCGGCGCCCATCTCGGGTTTGAACTCGGGTCTCGCCGACTCGCAGAGGGGGTGACTTCTAGGGGCGACGGAGTTCGCGCTTCCAGGCCGCCAGCTACGGCCGGGCCGCGCCGCGCCGCGCCTACGCACCAATGCGCCTGTGCTATGAAGCTGAGGGCTTGGCCTCCGAGATCTATCAGTGGATCCTGCTGAAGGTATCCGTCCGGAGAACGACGTCGTTGACCGGACGGATACCAGGCAACACATCATGAGCTGCGCGGCGGGGGTGAGCGGCTCTCCAAGGAGGCCGCGCGGATTGCCCGCTACCTGGCCGCGGTGGGCGAAGCGACCGAGGTGCCCCACCGCTCGCCGAGCCGGGGTCCGCCGTAGATGGAAGAGCCAGGTGCTCCGTCGCAAGGTGCTCGGCGACAAGGAAGGCTGGGGCGGCCACGGCGGGGCAGACGACGTGCCGTAGCGGCGAGGGGGTCGCGGGGCTCAGGGCCCGCGAGGTCGCCGTGGTTTGCGCGTGGGCCGAAACGGGCGCTCGTTGACCGCCCGCGGCTCGGGCTGCATCGCTCTGCCAGGGCGCCATCGGTCGTGGCCAACACCACCGCAGGCCCCCGAGCGTGGCCGGCGACGGGGGGGTGACGCCCAAACCGCGCTCGTATTGCTTACGCTCCTGCTCACGTCTGCTCCCTGCTCGCTTCGTGTTGCTGACCTGGAACGGCCTCGCCGCGCTTCCTCGCCGCCCTCGCCTTGAGAATCAGCAGCAGGACACCAAGTAGGAGCAGCAGGAGAACCCCCATCACGACCATGCCCATGATTACGATCCGAAGAAAGGACACACCGTGGCCCGGGCGCCGCGACGTGGGCGCCGCCCGACGGAAGGCCGAGCCCCAGCGCCACGTTCCATCCTCCCGGAGGATCTTGAGGTGATCGTCTCGGACGACAAGCCCGAACCTCAGCTCGGAACCCAGGAAGTGCCTGGCCCGCACCCAGACGATCTCGCCGTCCGTCGACCAGTCGATGACTGGGTACCCGACGTTCTGCGAGCCCGCCTTGTAGAACGAAATGGACCGCTCGTCGAGCCTCATCTCGTCGGCTGGAATCCAGTCGGGATCGTCCTTGATCCTCTGCCACTCCGCCTCGTCGTAGGCCTCCCCCTGCTCCTCGCGCCAAAGCTGCTCCACGTAGGTAGTGTCCACCGTCCACCGTCCGGCGACGTCGGCAAACCGGGGGAACTGCTCTGCAGCGGCGGCGTCGCCGCGGCAGAAGGTGAGTGTCTCAAACTCGACCCGCCTGGCTTCTTCGGGGTCGTCCGCAGCGACCAGCACACCGACGACGGCTTCCGTCGACTGCGACAGGATCGGAGCACCACTGCCGCCACCCGCGACAAAGGGCCGTTCGGTACGCAGCGACAGGCGCTTCGCTCCTCCTTCTGAGCTGTAGCTTCCGGAGGCGTCGAGCCTGGCTGGTACGCGCTCGCCGGCCGGTCCGAGAACCATGAGCCTCGCTCCTGTCTCGAGGGTGAAGCCTGGCTCGTGGCGCAGGAACGGAAGAGGAAGGTCCTGGTCCTGCAACCGGATGGCTTGGACGTCACGCTGTCGCCGGACCTGCTCGGGCTGGAGCAAGATCTCGCTCGGCTCGCCCACAAGCTGGAGGAAGCGTGATGGTGTGGCGCCGTCAAACTGATGAATCGACGCAATGGCCCACAGCTGTCCTTGGCAGCGAATGAGAAAGCCCGATCCGGCGAGATCCTCGCCGGTCAGCAACTCATAGCTGCTTGCGCTCGTCGGCTGCGGAACAGGCGTGGCAACTGCCGAGGCCACGGCCAGGACCGCGAGAGCGATGAGAGTCGACATGGTTCATCTCCTGCGGCCGCAGCCGCTTCCACCTGGATCCAGAGCGCCGTCTCCCAATCCCGGCGAGATCGCGGTGTTCCGCGAGACCCTCGAGGTCCACCGCATCCAGCAGCGCCTCGGAGCCATCGGCAGACATGGCTCCATCGCCATCGTCGAGCGTTTCAATCAAGACCATGAAGCAGAGCCTAGAAGTGCGCCTCTGGCAACCGTTCCTCGGCCAGGATTTGGAGCGACGCCTCGGGTCCGTACTCGAGCACTACGCCTTCCACCGCCCCCACACTGTCGGCTCTTACAGTAGGTGCTTTGACCAGGCCCTATTCAGAAGCATTGACCAGGCGATCCAGGGCCGCGTGACGTTGGCTTGATATCTCCTTCCTAACGCGGACGCAAGTCGTACGCATCCCGACCGTGCTCAGCGACTGCAGGGGACAGGGTTCCGGGTGTTCCGCTGACGGAAATCTGTTGGCGGCGGCCTGAGGCTGGGCTTCGAAGGGCCGTCCACAGGTTTGGCCCGGAACGTGGGTAATACGAGAGCGGTTTGGGCGTCAACCCCCGCCGTCGCCGGCCACGCTCGGGGACCTGCGGTGGTGCTGCGGTGGTGCTGGCCACGCCCGACGGCGCCCTGGCGGGGCGATGCGCCCGGAGCCGCGGGCCGTGAACTGGCGGTCGTTCCGGCCCACGCGCAACCCACCGCGACCTCGCGGGCCCTGAGCCCCGCTGACCCCCTCGCCGCTACGCTACGTCGTCTGCGCCAGCGCCATGGCCGCTCCAGCCCTCCTCATCGCCGAGCACCCTGCGGCGGAGCACCTGGCTCTTTCATGTACGGCGGACCGCGGCTCGGCGAGCAGTGGCACGCTGGTGGCCAGCCGGCATAGCAAAGATAGCGGGTCCATGTCCACCGCCACCGTCCCGTCGCTGTACGCTTTCCTCAAGATGATCCGCACCAGACCGTCCGGGCGATGCACCAGGCGCTCCTGTCCGATAGTCGGGCGCAGCACGTAGCGCAGCAGCGTCTCTCGCCCCGCCGCGTCGAGCGCCCCGGTTCGAGTGGCCGCGTGCAACGTGAACCCGCACAGCGAGGCACACAGCGGCTTGTCGTAGGCCAGCGACTGTGGCCCGAGCGGCGCCAACCCCCTCGACCAGTGCGGCCCGGCCCCCAGGCACGCAGCCCGACACCGCGGAGGCCGCCACGTTGGCCTCGGGATCGCCAGGGATGTCCGGGTCGCCGTCGTCCTCGTCCGGCCGCAGCATTCCCCTTCGGCACAGGTACCGCTCGAAACGCTTGGGGGTCCTCTCCAGCACGTCGCCCACCTCGCTGGTCTTCAGGTGTCCGAGACTCCACCAGCAGAGCTCGCCGCCCTCCTCGTACCAGGCGCGGTCGAGAGACACCACGTGCGCGTGAGGGTTGAGCCGCAAGTCAGACGAGGTTTGCTGCAATGCGGTCACCGACCCCGTCTTCGCCCCCGGCCCACCAGCCCCCGCCGCACGCGCGGCGTAGAGCCCCTGCACCGTCTCCACGATCCGGGTCAGCTTCCCAGCAGCACGCCGTCCTGGCCCAGTCGCCGACGCCACGGAAACGGGAAGGTCAGTACCCACTGCCGTAGCCCCGTCTCCGGCAGCACCCGCTCCATCAGGTTGGCGGCGGTCGCGTTCATCCGGCGCCCCAGGCACGACGGGCAGAAGCCCCTGCAACTGAACGCCACCGGCCGACTCTTTCGGCACTCCTCACACCTGAGCCGCGCAACCCTCGGCAGAGCAAGCCACAACCGAGGCAGGCCTCCAACTACTCCCGGGCGTGCTCGGAGATCCGCACCGCGAGCGCCCCATCGTCGATCGCCCCGTACAGCGTCTCCAGATTGTCGCGCACCACCTCGTACAGCACCGTCGTCTCGGGGTGATGCCGCTGGTAGGCCTGATGCGGGGCGAACAGCGAGGCGGCGACCACGACCCGCGCCAAGGGCGAGGGGCGTGCCACCGCGGGGTGTCTTGGGCCGACCGCTGAAGGCTCAGGCCGTTGCCTGGCCGGCGGCCCGTTCCGCCAGGCTCTCCGATCTCAGGTGCCTGTCAACCCGAATTGACACGTGAGGCCGTCGCCTCGCGCAAGTCACCGAGCCCGCTACAAACGAGGGGTGGCGATCCTCCTTGACAGCTTCCGGCTGGGGCTGTGGGGCATCGTGCGTCGACGTCAGCGCCAGGCCGGCCGACCAACACGCGGCCAGGTCCGCGAGATCGGGCGGCTGCCCGGGTGGCGGTGGTGAGGTGGGGCTGATGGGTCCCGGCGACCTACGCCGAGACGCTGAGCGACTCCAGCCGCTCCAGGGTGTCCGGGTAGCGCCGGACGAGCCAGATCAGGGCCGTGGCTTGCTCGTTGGGCTTGCTGCGGCCTTGCTCCCAGCGCTCCAGCGTGCGCGGGTTCACGCCGAGCTTGAAAGCGAACACCTGCCGCGACATGTGGAGGGCTTCGCGGGTCTCGCGAACGACTTCAGGCGCGAGCTCGGGCAGCGAGATCGGCTCCACGCGGTGCGTCCGAAGCGTGAGGCGGCCTTCGCGGTGCTCGCGCATCGCGTCGACACCTGCCATGAGCTCGTGGAAGAGGCTCCGCTTGGCCGCCGGCTTCTTGGTCTTCGGCATAGGCTACCTCCTCCGCCGGACCGGGCGCTTGGCCCGTTGCCGTTTCTCCTCGTCCGCCGCCGCCTTCAGGAGCCGCCTCTCGCCCGCCGTCAGATCCATCGCTTCGTCCTTGCCGTAGAGCGTGACGAACCAGATCAGGTCGTCCTGCAGGAACAAGTAGTAGATGATCCGCAGGCCGCCTCGTCGTCCCTGCCCGCGTCTCGGGTGACCCCAGCGGACTTTGCGGAAGCCACCCGTACCTGGGATGACGTCGCCTGCCTCCGGGTTCCTGGCCAAGAAGAGCTGCAGCTCGGCGTAGTCGCCGTCGGTCAGGTACTCGGGCAGGAGCTGGGTGAAGAGCGGCGCCTCGACGAACTCCACGCTCACTTCAACATACGCAACTTGCGTATGTTTGTCAAGGGGCGCGGCTGACGTTCGATCATCCGGCCGATGCCGTGGGCGCAGCGTCTCGGGTTCGTGCTCGAGGAGTACGAGGGGATGAAGGCGCGCGCTGCGGCGCGCCGTTCGCGGCACCTGAACCCTGGACCGGAGCCGCTCGTTACCGGGCTCGACCGCCTGTTCCCTGAACCGACCGCTCATTCCCCAGAACGACCGTCTGTTCCCGCCCACGGGGCGTCGACAGGGTCGTACGCAAGACGTCATGTGGTAGCCTCCGCTCAGGCTGACGGAGCCCTGCCCAACCGGACGATCATGCGGAATGCCGAACGGCCTCAGGGCCGTGGATCTCAGGGGGGTGGAGGATGACTCTTCGCCGTCGCCAGCTGCTGGTCGTGGTGCTCGGCCTGCTCGCTCTGGCGAGTTGGGGCCCGAGCCGGCCCGGGGCATACGCCGCCCCCGGCATCCCGCACCCGGAGCACCCGCGGCCCGATTCCCAGCGCGCTGACGGGCAGAACCTCAACGGACCCTGGTCCTTGCGCTTCGACCCCGAGAATGCCGGCGAAGAGGCGCGCTGGATGGACGGCGCGGTGCCGTTTCCCGAGACCATCACGGTCTCGTTCCCCTGGGGCTCGAGGCTGTCGGGGGTGGAGGACGGGGCCGACGTCGCCTGGTACGCGCGTGAGGTCACCGTCTCCGAAAGCTGGCGCGGGCGCCGGGTCTTCCTGATGGTCGGGGCCTGCGACTGGAAGACCGACGGCTGGCTCGACGGCCAACCGCTCGGCACCCACCGGGGCGGCTACACCCGCTTCGAGCTGGAGCTGACGCCGTACGTCGAGTGGGGGAGACCGCAGCGGCTGACGCTGCGGGTCGACGACACGCCGCACCCGTTCAAGCTGGAGGGGAAGCAGGGATACGGGAACGCCCGGGGGATCTGGCAGACCGCCTACCTCGAGGCGCGGGCCCCGCTCCACATGAAGACGCTGCACCTCACGCCCGACCTCTCGGGTGAGCGGGTGATGGCGAAGGCCGAGCTGTCGGACCCGGCGCCGGCCGGGACACGGCTCGAGATCCACGTCCAGGGGTCGGAGACGAAGCCCGACGGCGTGGTCCAGCGGCTGGATGCCGGGGCCCGGGAGGTCGAGCTCAGCGTGGGAGTCCCCGAGCCCCACCTCTGGTCACTCGAGGACCCCTTCCTCTACGACATCGAGGCGATCCTGGTCCACCCCGACGGCACCCGCGACGTCGTCGCCGGCTATTTCGGCATGCGCGAGATCGGTGTGGTGGACCTGCCCGGCCACGGCTATCCCTACGTGGCCCTCAACGGCCGGCCGGTCTACCTCCGGCTCACCCTGGACCAGGCCTACCACCCCGACGGCTTCTACACCTTCCCCGACGACGGCTTCGTGCGCGGCGAGATCGAGCGCGCCAAGCGGATCGGCCTCAACGGCATCCGCATCCACGTGAAGATCGACTCGCCGCGCAAGCTCTACTGGGCGGGCCGGCTCGGGCTGCTGGTGATGGCCGACGTGCCCAACGCCTGGGGCCCGCCCGACGCCGAGAAACGCCGGGAGTCCGAGGCCGCGCTCCGCGGCATGATCCGCCGCGACTACAACCACCCGGCCATCTTCTCGTGGGTCCTCTTCCACGAGACCTGGGGGCTGCAATCCGGGGACGAGAAGGTCTACCTGCCCGAGACCCAGGAGTGGGTGGCCTCGATGTACCGGCTGGCCAGGTCTCTCGACCCGACCCGGCTGGTCGAGGACAACTCCCCCTGCAACCACGACCACGTCGTGACCGACCTCAACTCCTGGCACGCCTATCTGCCCGGCTACGCCTGGCGCGACCATCTGGCCGAGGTGGTGGCCCACACGTCTCCCGGCTCGACCTGGAACTACATCGGTGGGCGGCGCCAGGCACGGGCGCCGCTCGTCAACAGCGAGTGCGGCAACGTCTGGGGCTACGAGGGGAGCACCGGCGACGTCGACTGGAGCTTCGACTACCACCTGATGATGGACGCGTTCCGGCGCCAGCCCAAGATCGGCGGCTTCCTCTACACCGAGCACCACGACGTGATCAACGAGTGGAACGGCTACTACCGCTACGACCGCTCCGCAAAGATGGACGGCCTCTCCGAGCTGGTGCCGGGGATGAGCCTGAACGACCTGCACGCGCCCTTCTACCTCTCCCCGGGCCCCGAGCTGTGCACGGAGGTACGGCCGGGCGCGACGGTCACGGTGCCGCTGTGGGCCTCGTTCCTGACCGACCAGGCGCCCGCGGGCCCGTTGAGACTGCGGGCCGATCTTCGGCTCCTGGATGATCTGGGGCGGGAGGTTCCCGTGTGGCGCACCGATCGCCCGGTCCCCTTCGAGGCGTGGATGTCCCGGGAGATCGAGCCTCTCGAGGCCCGGATGCCCTTCGCGAACGGGCTCGCGATCCTGTCGCTGGTGCTCGAGGACGCCGCCGGCAACGTCCTCCACCGGAACTTCACCACCTTCCTCCTCGGTGACGGCCCCGCCCCCCGGGACGAGAGGCGAGCCGTCGATGGGAAGCCCTTGCGTTTGCTGAGGGTGGCCCCCGCGGACCTTGCCGCATGGCAGTGGTCGCAGAAGCAGTGGTCGGTCCTGGACGGGCTCAAGGTCGACGGCGCCGGAGCGGGCTTCTTCGAGTACCGGATCCCGTGGCCCGGGGACCTCGCCCCCGACCAGGTGGCGACGGCCTCGCTGCTGGCCGAGCTGTCGGCCAAGCAGCTCTTCGGGAAGGACCGGGAGGGGGCCCAGGACCTACCTTCGGATCGTCCCAGCGAAGAACGCGATGCTGGCAAGGCCGAATCCGGTCGGCCTTGACTTCGACGACATCTCCCATCCTCCGACCCTGATCGATCCGAGGCAGTACCAGGCAATCCGGATCGTAGTCCGGCACACGATGCCCGTAGCAGGCATTGGCGGCTGGTGGCTCCATCGATCGAATCGATACGACGAACGGCCGTGGTTCGATCTACAACCAGCGGAGGGAGATGGCCAGTGGCACGAAGGCACGCTCAGGCTGAGTGACTCTCCCTTTGTGGATTGGAGCGATGACGTTGTGTTTGTGGCACTGGGGCCGGGGCTACGGCGTCCGGATGGGTCGACCCGGGCCGAAGAGACCGCTCGGGCACTCAGGCAGATGGCTCTCGACGTGTACTTGGACATCGACCGAATCGAGCTCGTTGCGCTGCACGAGCAGCTACCAGCGCCGACGATCGAGTCCATCGAGCCGACGAGAGCTCGGAAGGGCGCTGAGGTCACGATTCATGGCTCGGGATTCGCTCTCCCGCCGGAGAGAAACCTCGTGGCCTTTCGAGGAGACCAGCTCGAGATCGTGGGCGGCGACCAAGAGCACCTGATCGTTCGCGTCCAGCGGGGAGGCATTGGCCCGCTCACTGTGCGGAGCCCGGGAGGCAAGAGGGCTGAGAGCCCTCAGCCGTACACGAGCATTGGGTCGGCGGAGGCGATAGAGAGGGTGAGCGGGGATGGTCAGGTAGTCGTCGCCGGCTCACGACTCCAGCCGATGGTTGTCAGGATCACGGATGGTGCCACAGGAGTGCCAGAAGAACCGGTAAGGTTCTCGGTGGCGTCGGGCGGTGGTGTCTTGTCGGTCACGGAGACAGCGACGGACGCCGATGGCTTTGCTTCTACCGTCCTTACGGCGGGTCTTCGGCCTGGCGTTGTGAGGGTTAGGGTCGACGGCCATGCGCTCGACACGATAGTGTTCGCCGCAACAGTACTGCCCAACTGAGAAGGTGTAGGCCGTCAGGGCCGGTCCCTGATCCTGGTAGCCCGGCAATGGGAGTCTGGACGTGTCGGAGCCGCCAGCGACGTTGTCTCGGGTACCGGGACAGGCGCCGCCGTGCTCGACGAGATCCTGGGGATCCAGGGGCGTCCGGGCCGAGCCTGAACTGGGGAATCGGGACCAGATCCCCCGCGGAGGCCAACTAACACACAACTGTGACACTCCGGCCGGGCCCGCTCTGGTAGCGTGCAGGTTGGTTGGAGGCCACGATTGCGCTACCTCACTGAGCCCACGAAGCAGACCGTTCCCGCCCACCCACTCGGCAGCCGAGCCCGCTTGCTGCTGACCAGCGTCTTCGGACCCTACGCCCGAGACGACGAGTACGGCAGCCGCGCCGTCAACCCGATGGAGCTGTATCACAACCAGGTGACGCGGGAGCAGGGGGTCTTCTCGTTACGGATGTCCCACCGCTCCTGGGGGCTGATGCTGATCCAGGCCAACCTGAGCGCCCCCACCACGCTCTTGGACTTCCCCACCCGGGAGCGTTTCATCGAGGAGCTGGAGAGCCATCCCTACGACGTCATCGGGATCAGCTCGATCATCCCCAACATCGGGAAGGCGGCCGAGATGTGCCGCCTGATCCGCCAGCACCAGCCGCGAGCCACCATCGTGGTGGGCGGTCACGTGGCCAATCACCCGCGGGTGGCGGAGAAGGTCGACGCCGATCACATCGTCAGGGGAGAGGGGGTCCGCTGGTTCCGCAGCTTCCTCGGCGAGGACGTCGAACAGCCCATCCGACACCCGCAGATCGTCTCCTCGATCGGCGCCCGGACCATGGGGGTGCCGCTCAGCGAGAAGCCCACAGATACCGCGGCCACCCTGATCCCCTCGGTGGGCTGCCCGATGGGCTGCAACTTCTGCAGCACCTCGGCGATGTTCGGCGGCAAGGGGCGCTTCATCAACTTCTACGAGACCGGCGACGAGCTCTTCCACGTCATGTGCGAGCTCGAGGCGGCGATGAAGACCCGCTCCTTCTTCGTGATGGACGAGAACTTCCTGCTTCACCGCAAGCGCGCCCTGCGGCTGCTCGAGCTGATGCAGGCCCACCACAAGCCCTGGGCCCTGTACGTCTTCAGCTCGGCCAACACCCTGCGTCGCTACAGCATCGATCAGCTGGTGGGGCTGGGGCTGTCGTGGCTTTGGATGGGCCTCGAGGGCAAAGACAGCGAGTACTCGAAGCTCAACGGCACCGACACCCGGGCCCTGGTGCGCGAGCTGCAGGAGCACGGGATCCGGGTGCTGGGATCCAGCATCATCGGCCTGCTGGAGCACACCCCCGACAACATCGACCAGGCGATCGAGCACGCGGTGTCCCACGACACCGAGTTCCACCAGTTCATGCTCTACACGCCGGTGCCGGGGACCCCGCTGTACGCCGAGCACGCCGCCCAGGGGACGCTGCTGAGCGAGGACCAGTGCCCCGACGCCGACGCCCACGGCCAGCTCCGCTTCAACTACCGTCACCCCCACATCCCGGCGGGGATGGAGACCGAGTACCTGTTGCGCGCCTTCCGGCGCGACTTCGAGGAGAACGGTCCCAGCGTGCTGCGGATCGCCCGCACCCTGCTCCAGGGATGGCGTCGTCACAAGAACGACCCCGATCGGCGGGTGCGCGAGCGCTATCGTTGGGAGTGCCGCGACCTCGCCACCGCCTACGCTGGTGGGGTGTGGGCGGCAGAGCGCTGGCTGGCCGACAACCCGGTCGTCTCCGCCAAGCTGGCCGCGCTGCGGCGCGCGCTGTACGCCGAGTTCGGCCTCACCGCGCGGATTGCGGCTCCGGTGGCTGGCCGCTACGTGGTGCACGCCATGCGCCGGGAGGAGCAGCGCCAGCGCGAAGGGGCCCCGCTCGAGCCGCCGACGTTCTACGAGCACAACGCCGCGTTCGCCGCCGCGCCCCGGCCCGACCCGGTATCGGTGCTGAGCCCGTCGGTGGCGCCGCTGCCGGTCACCCAGTAACCGGCCCGCCGCCTCGCCGACTGCCCGCTGGCCCGTGCCGGAGACTCGGGGCTTAGCCGCCGAGGCCTCGCCCTCGCGACGCCCGAGACGATAGAATCATCTCTACCCCATGCTGATCGAAGGCGGCACCATCGTCACCCTCGACCCACCCGACGTGTCGGTGGCCGACCTGCGCGTCGAGGGCGATCGGATCGTCGAGCGCGGCCCCGGGCTGCGGCCTCACGCCGGCGAGGAGGTCCTGGACGTCAGCGGGCGGCTGGTGCTGCCGGGGCTGGTCAACGCACACACCCACCTCTACGGGACGCTGGCCCGCGGGATGCGCTGGCCCGCCACCCGGCCCCGCAAGCTCCTGGACATCCTGGAGCAAGTCTGGTGGCGGCTGGACCGAGCGCTCGACGAGGAGACCGTCTATCTCTCGGCCCTGGTGGGGAGCATCGAGGCGGCTCTGAGCGGCACCACGGTGCTGCTCGATCACCACTCCTCGCCCGGGTTCATCGAAGGCTCGCTGGCCACAGTCAAGCGTGCCCTCGAGGAAGTGGGGATCCGCGCGGTCCTGTGCTACGAGGTCAGCGACCGCAACGGGATCGAGGGGCGTGACGTCGGCCTGGCCGAGAACGTCTCGTTCCAGAAGCACCACCAGGACGGGATGACCCGAGGCATGATCGGGGCCCACGCCAGCTTCACCCTCTCGGAGGAGAGCCTGGAGCGGCTGGCGGCAGCGGTCGACGAGACCGGCAGCAGCCTGCACGTGCACGTCGCCGAGGACCGGCACGACGTCAGCCACTGCCACCGCAAGTTCGGCCTGGGGCTGGCGGAGCGCTTCAAGCAGCACGGACTGATTACCTCCCGCTCGATCCTCGCCCACTGCGTCCACCTGGGCCCGACCGAGGTCGAGCTGGTGCACGCGTCGGGGGGGTGGATCGCCCACAACCCGCGCTCCAACATGAACAACTCCACCGGCTATGCCCCCACCCGGGCCTTCTCGCGGGCCGCCCTCGGCACCGACGGGATCGACCAGGACATGTTCGCCGAGCTACGCGCGGCGTACCTGAAGAAGCGTGACGCCGGCCAGCGTCACGCCCTCACCGACGGCCTGCAGCTCCTGGCCGGCGGCCACCGCCTGGCTGCCGCCCTGTTCGGCCTGCCCCTCGGCAAGCTCGACGCGGGTGGGCCGGCGGACCTTCTGGTCCTCGACTACCCTTCCCCGACGCCTCTCAACGCCGAGAGCCTGGCCGGCCACCTGCTGTTTGGCATCGACCGCTGCCATCTGAGGTCGGTGATCGTGGCCGGACGCTTCGTGGTGCGCGAACGGGAGGTGGTGGGCGTGGACGTGCGTGCCGCCTACCGTCGTGCTCGCAAGGCCGCGCCGGCGCTCTGGAAGCGCATGGAGTCGCGGTGACCGGGCGCCCAGAGGGCGGGGTCATCCGTCCACCGTGGCCCTCGGGTTGAGCCATGGGCGTGCTGGCCGATCCCGCGGGCCGGTTCAGTCTCGAGATCCCCGAGGGCTGGGCCCACGAGGACGACGACGGCGTCGCCATCCTCAGCCATCCCGTCGGCGTTGGGCAGGCCTTCGTGGCGGTGGCGCGGCACGTGGGGGGGCGACAGCGCTGCTTCGGACGGGCGGAGTTCCTGAAGCGCTTCCTGCGCTCGGTCGGTGTCATGGTGGAGATCGGCTCCATCACCCTGGAGCAGGGGGAGCCCCTCCACATCTACAGCTACGACCACGAGATCCGGGGCGTCTTCTGGCGGCACTGGTCGGTGACGGACGACGAGACGGCGGTGCTCATCTCCTACACCTGCGAATCTCTGGACGCCGGCGTCGAGCTCGACGAGATCGACGACATGGTCCGATCGGTACGCCTGCGCGGCTCGCCGGTGAGACATTGAGCGATCGACGTCTCGGTCCTGGTGTGGGCTGTCGAGCCCATCATGGCTGAGCTCTCTCCGGCCCAACTCGGGAGCCTGGTGCGTCGCCTGTTCCGCGAGCACCAGCGCGAGGGGAAGATCTTCGACCTGCCGGAGCGGAAGTTCTGGAAGGGCGATCCGGGGCTCGACGTCTCGGTGCGGTTTCACGGCCGTCGCGCCGAGAACCCGCTCGGCCCGGCGGCCGGACCCCACGGCCAGATGGCCCAGAACATCCTGCTGGCCTGGCTGGCCGGCAGCCGGGTGATCGAGCTGAAGACGGTGCAGGTCGACGACCGCCTGAGCATCCCCCGCCCCTGCATCGACATGGCCACGGTCGGCTTCAACGTCGAGTGGAGCCAGGAGCTGCGCCTCGAAGAGAGCCTGAGAGAGTACGTCAAGGGCTCGATGCTCATCGACATCGTCCGCAGGGCGGGCCTGCTTCGCCCCTCGGCCGGAGGGGGTCAGCGCCAGACCCTGTTCGACATGAGCGTGGGCTACGACCTCCAGGGGATCCGGTCGACACCGGTGCGGGCCTGGATCGAGGCGATGAAGGACGCCCGTGCCATCGTCGACGAGCAGCGGGCCGAGCTCCCCTCCGAGCTGCGCGACGTCGACTTCGAGACCCGGCTCTCGCAGCAGATCACGCTGTCGACCTTCCACGGCTGTCCCGCCGGCGAGGTGGTCGCCATCGGCAGCTTCCTGCTCCGCGAGCTCGACGTGGACCTCACCGTGAAGCTCAACCCCACCCTGCTCGGGCGTGACGATGTGGGGGGGCTGCTGCGCGACCAGCTCGGCTACACCGAGATCGAGACCCGGGCCGAGGACTTCGAGGGCGACCTGAGCTGGAACCAGGCGCTCGAGGCCTGTGATGACCTGCTCGAGGTGGCGACCTCTTGCGGGCGCGGGTTCGGCATCAAGCTCTCGAACACCCTGGTGGTGAAGAACCAGCAGGGGATGCTCCCGAGCCATCTACCGGTCCGGTACCTTTCCGGGCAGCCGCTTCACGTCATCACCCTGGAGCTCCTCGGGCGTTTCCGCAAGGCCCGGCCGGAGCTGCCGGTCTCGTTCTCCGCGGGCGTCGACAGCCGCAACTTCGCCGACTGCGTTGCGCTGGGGCTGTGTCCGATCACCACCTGCACCGACCTGCTGCGCCCCGGAGGCTACGGCCGGCTCCCCGCCTATCTGCGCAACCTGGAGGAGAGGATGCGCGGCCTCGGGGTGAGGCGCCTCGGGGACTACGTGGTCAAGGCGTTCGGCCAGGGTCACCGTGCAGTGGCGGAGGTGATCCGCGATCCGGCCCTCCGCGCGGCCGCGCTGTCCAGCCTCGATTCCTCCACCACCGATATCGAGGCGGTGCTGGCCGGCGCCGGCCGCGAGGACCTCCGCGCCGCCCTGGTCCAGCGTGCCGCCCTTCTCAACACCCCGCTCTTGGTGGAGAGGGCGGCCCGCGATCCGCGGTACGCGGCGGCCCGCAACCGGACCATGCCACGGAAGGTCGGCTCGCGGCTTTTCCTGTTCGACTGCCTCAACTGCGACAAGTGCCTTCCGGCCTGTCCCAACGACGCCAACTTCGCCTACGAGGTCCGGCCGCTCTCTCGCGAGTACCAGAGCTACCGGGTGTCGGGCGGCGTGGCCCAGCCGGTGGCGGGCGGCCGGTTCGTGGTCGAGGAGACGCACCAGATCGGCTGCTTCCAGGGGTTCTGCAACGAATGCGGCAACTGCGACACCTTCTGCCCCGAGGACGGTGGTCCGTTTCTGGAGAAGCCCCGCTTCTTCCCTTCCCTCGACGCCTGGAAGGATGGGGGAGAGGGCTTCTTCGTACGCAGGGAAGGGGAGGTCGACGTCGTCTGGGGGCGGCTGAGGGGGGTCGAATACCGTCTGGAGGTGGACCGGTCACGTGACCAGGCGGTCTTCACCGACGGCGAGGTGACGGTGAGGACGGGGCACAGCCAGCGGCTCCCGCTTCAGGCCACCGCACGGGCCGGCTCGACGGAGGGCCATCAGCTCGACATCGCCGCCTACCTGGCGATGGCCACCATCATCGATGGTGTCCTGGGACCCGGCCAGGTCAACCCGATCAACGCCGACTACCTGTGAGGAGAGGTTCGCGATGGGCAAGACGGGCACGGGGGGCCTGACCGGGCCGGCGGTGGCCTTCGAGGACGTCCTCGCCGCCGCCGGACGGCTCGAGGGGGTCGCCAACCGGACCCCCGTGGTCACCTCGCGGACCCTGGATCGCCGGCTCGACGCCACCTTGTTCCTGAAGTGCGAGAGCTTCCAGCGCGCGGGCGCCTTCAAGTTTCGGGGTGCCTACAACGCGGTGAGCTGCCTGGAGCCGAGCGAGAGGGAGCGGGGCGTGTTGACCTACTCGTCGGGCAACCACGCCCAGGCGCTGGCCCTGGCCTGCCGGCTGCTCGGGGTGGGCGTCACCGTAGTGATGCCGAAGGACGCCCCGGAGGCGAAGCGTAGGGCCACCGAGGACTACGGCGCCACGGTGGTCGTCTACGACCCCGAGCGCGAGGCGCGCGAGGAGGTCGCCAGCGAGATCGAGCGGCGGGAAGGACGTTGCCTGGTGCCGCCCTTCGATCACGTGAACGTGGTCGCCGGGCAGGGAACCTGCGCCCGCGAGCTTCTCGAGGAGGTGGGGCCCCTCGACCTGCTGCTGGTCCCTTGCGGCGGCGGAGGGCTGCTCTCCGGATCGGCCATCGCTGCCCGCCGCCTTTCGGCTGGTTGCCGCGTGGTGGGGGTGGAGCCGGAGCTGGCCGACGACGCCACCCGCTCGTTCCGCAGCGGGGTCCTCCATCGCGTCCACAACCCCCCGACCGTCGCGGACGGCGCCCGCACCGCGAGCCTGGGCCAGGTCACCTTCCCCCTGGTGCGGGCCCTGGTCGACGAGATGGTGACGGTCAGCGAGGTGGAGATCCTCTCCGCCTTGGCCTTCGTCCTCGAGCGCCTCAAGCTGGTGGTGGAGCCAACCGGCGTCCTCGGCCTGGCCGCCGCCCTGGCCGGCAGGCTCGAGGTGCGGGGGCTTCGCGCCGGGGTGATCCTGAGCGGCGGCAACGTCGACGTCGGGGCGATCTCGGGCCTGGTGGCGCAGGCGCCGCGGCCTGGGTGCTGCTGACTTGACCGGGAGCCGCCTCCGGCGTATGGGTATGACCTGGCTGGAACGGTCGCCCGGCATCCACTGGGGCCGTTGCCCCGAGCTAGAGGATCAGGAGTCGACATGCGCGTACGTTGGCTGATTCCGGTAGCGGTCCTGCTCGTCTTCGCCTGCGAGCAGAAGCCCGCGGAGGTGCCCCAGGTTGCCTCCGGACCACTCGAGGAGGGCCAGCGCCTGCTGGAGCAAGGCCAGCTCGACGCCGCGCTGGCCCAGTTCGAGCAGGTCAGCACGGCCGATGGCCTGTACTACCAGGGGGCGGTCTGGGCGGCCAAGGCCAAGGCGGCGGCGGCTCCCGGGAGCGCGACGGCGCCGGAGCTGAGCGAGGACGAGCTGCGCGCCCTCGAGCTCTACGACGCGGCGATCACCCAGCAGGACGAGCACCCCATGGCCCATCTGGCCCTCGCCGATCTGCTGGCCCCCCACTCGCTGGCTCTCTACGCGGCACAGAAGGCCTCGCGCCGCTCGGTGCCGACGCCGGAGGGGGCCCCCGACTTGAGCCCGGACCGAGTGGTGCAGATCTACGAGACGGCGATCCGGATGACCCCCACCTCTCCGACTCCCGTGGAGCGCCTGATCGACTTCGCGACCCGTGTGGAGCGGTTCGAAGCCGCCAACGAGGCCTACCGGAAGCTGATCGTGCTCAGGCCCGAGAGGCCCGAACCGCTGGTCGCGTACGGCGACTTCCTGGTCCAGTATCGGAAGGACCCCCAGAGCGCCGTCGAGCGCTACCGCGAAGCCATGATCTGGGCCCCCAACGACGAGGCCATCCCTCCCAAGATCGCCGACGTGTACGTGGCACGGGGCGAGGAGCTCTACAAGAACGGGCAGAACGTGGCGGCGCGCAAGAGCTTCGAAGAGGCGCGCAAGTGGGTGCGCGACTGGAAGTCCGAGCAGGGCCTCAAGGTCCGGGAGTACCTGGACAAGCTCCGCCGCTAGGCTAGGGGGACACGATCCGGATTCGCCCGGCAGGCCGACGCGAATCCGGTCATGTCCCCTGGACGTTGCCGCGGATGCCGACCGTGAGACTCCGGATCGGGACCGAGCGCGCGGCGCGGGCGGCGGCGGCCTGGGCCAGCCTCAGCAGCCCACCGCAGCACGGCACCTCCATCACCATCACGGTCAGGCCGCTGACCTGCGCCTCGTCGATCAGCGCCACCAGCTTCTCGAGGTAGAGTTCTTGGCTGCTGTCGAGCTTGGGGCAGACGATCGCCAACGCCCGACCGCGGAGGTGCTGCGGGTGGAAGCCTTCGAGGGATCAAGATCGTCGGAGCGCGAGGGGGCCGGGGCGCGAAAGAGGCGCGGAACGCTAGATCCGGATCCCGTTGACGGCGTCGCTGATCCGGCCGTTGACCTTGAGCATCAGGAAGTTGACGTCGTTGCCGACGTCCTTGCGGAGCTTGGTCACGTAGCGTGCCGCGTGCGGGGCCTCGGCCAGCAATCGCTCCTCCATCTCGCGCAGCGTCTCGTCCGTCTCCGAGAGCAGGTGCTTGAGGTCCCGGAAGCGGCTGTTCACGTCCAGGAGCTGGGCCCGCTGCAAGGTCCGGGTCGAGATGGACGGGGGGAAGCCGTCGAGGATCGCGGCGGCCCGCTGGGCCAGCTCCTCCACCAGCTCGCCGAGGTCCCGAAGCAGCTCCCGCTGCAGCAGCGCCGCAAGCTTGCGCGGCGCGTGCCGCTCGATCCGACCCCGCAGCTTGGGGATCTGCCCCTCGATGGAGGCCACCATCTGGCGGAGGCCGAAGTGGTCGCGCTGCGGCGAGTCCAGCGAGATGAAGTCCCGGCCCAGGTAGATCTTGTCCGAGTAGTGGGCGATCAGGTCCTGTCGGGGCAGGGTGTACAGCTTGACCTCGTAGAAGCCGGGGTGGGAGCGGAACTCGACGAAGCGCGAGACCAGCAAGTGATCGTTGGCGACGATGAAGTACGAGTTGGTCTCGAGCAGTGCCGAGTAGAGGGAGAGGTTGTAGAGCAGGTAGAGCTTGAGCTGCCCCAGCAGCTCCTGCTTCTCTCCGAGGATGGTCCGAAGCTGCGCCTCCTCGCTCGGGCTCGACTCTCCGGTGGTCTCGAACCGGTAGTGGGGGGTGATCAGGACCCGGCACTTGGAGAGGAAGAACTCCAGGTGGAGGTGCTGCAGCACGTCGTTCTGGAAACGGTCCAGGGCGAATTCCGGGACCTCGACCCCGTCCCTCTGAATGATCGCGTTCAGGCTGTCCATTGGCGGCCTCCCGCGTGACGCCCCGAGGCTACGCCCTGGACAGCCGGGCGGTCAACTCGGGGGCGGTCGCGGATCAGCGCCGGGCCATCCGCTCCCGGGCGAACTGCTTCATTACCTCGAGCACGCGGGGGTGTTGCCTCACGATCGAGTCGAGGGTCGGGCGGTCGAGCTCGAGCAGCTCGCAGTAGGTCGTGGCCACGATAGAGGCGGTACGCGGCTGCCCGGTGAGGATCGAGACCTCGCCGAAGAACGACCCCTCGCCCAGCTCGCCGAGCGCCACCTGCCGCCCCGAGGCGTCCTTGCGGAACGCCTTCACGGTGCCGGTGGTCAGCATGTAGAGCTTGTCGCCGGGCTCGCCCTGGGTGATGATCGGGCTGGCGGCGTCGAAGGTGACCAGGTTGAGCCCCTGGATCACCGCCACCAGCTCGTCCACCGACAGGTCCTTGAACAGCGGGCTGACCACGATCTGGCTCCCTCCGCTCGGTGGCGGCGCCTCCGTGGTCCCGCCATCGAACGTGCCCATCCCGGCCGGGAACGCCTCCTCGAGCACCGACATCAGCTCGTCGGCGAACCCGGCCTCGGTCATCGGGTCCACCGCCGGCTCTTCCGGGAGCAGCTCGGGCTCTGGGAGCAGCTCGGGCTCTGGGAGCAGCTCGGGCTCCGGCTCGAGTAGCTCCGGCTCCGGCTCCAGCTCGGGGGCCAGCTCGGGGGCCAGCTCGGGGGCCAGCTCGGGGGCCAGCTCGGGGGCCAGCTCGAGCTCGGGCTCGGGGATCGGCTCGGGCTCGACCACTGGCGCGGCCGCCGGCGGCGTGTCTTGCTCCAAGCTGAACGGCTCGGATTCCAGCACCAGGCCACCGGAGCCGAAATCGTCGCTGATCAGGTCCTGGTCCATGACCGGGGCCGGCTCGGGAGGCCGGGGAGGTGGGGGAGACGGTCTCGGCGGCGGGGGTGGCGGGGCCGCTGCCGGCGCCGGCACGGACGCGGGCTCGGCGCCGAACCCGATGTCGAGCGCCGGTCCGGAGTCGAGCTCCGCCGGGGCCGAGGGCTCGGACGAGCCGATCGGCGCGATCCCGATCTCCTCCATGCCGATCTCTAAGCCGCCGGAGGGGGGCGTCGGGGGCAGCGACGAGGTGGCCAGCCGCTGCTTCTCCTGGATCAGCCCCGCCAGCTTGACCTGGACGTCGCGCCGTCCCGGGTCCAGCCTCTGGATCTTCTTGAGCACCGAGATCGACTTGGCGGCGAACCCCTCGCGCGCGAACTCGTCGGCCAGCGCCTCCAGGATCGAGACGGCCTGCTGGGTCTTGCCGGCGAAGACGAGGACGTCGGCGAGCTGCAGCCGGAGGCGTGGATCCTGCTTCTGGGTCTGCAGTTGCTCGCGGATGACCTCCATCGCGCGGCTGTAGTTCTTCTTGGCGATGAGGGTCGCGACGTCATCATCCTTCCCCTGCAGGAAGCTGAGAACCATCTTCCCTCCCGATGCTCCGGGCTCAGTTTCCCACGTCCGGTGCTCGATGGGAAACCGTGGAACCGGGCCATGCTGCGCCCGATCGGGGAGCCCGTCAGCCGGTGGCGGCTCGTTCCCGGAGCGCCCGGAGCACCCGCTCCGGGGTCATCGGCAGCTCCCGCAGGCGGACCCCAGTGGCCTGGGCCACGGCGTTGGCGATGGCGGGCGCCGGCCCGTTGACGGGAATCTCGGCCACCGCCTTGGCGCCATAGGGGCCGGTGGGCTCGTGGCTCGGCACCAGGATGGTGACGATCTCGGGGGCGTCGCTGGCGGCGGCGATCGTGTAGTCGCGGAACGAGCGAAAGGCCATGCGTCCCTCGGCGTCGAAGGGCATCCGCTCGTAGAGGGCGTAGCCCAGGGCCTGGAGCGCGGCCCCCTCCACCTGTCCCTCGGCCATCTGCGGGTTCACCACCTGCCCGCAGTCCACGGCCTCCACGATCCTGAGCACGCGAACCAGGCCCGTCTCGACGTCCACCTCCACCTCGACGAACACCGCCGCGAAGGGGGGTGGCGAGTCGTAGGACATGTGGGAGGCCTGGGCCATGATCTGGAGCTGGTCCTGCTGATACAGCGACCGCAGGCAGACCTGCTCGTAGGTCACCGCCCGGCCGTCAGGTGCTCGGACCACGCCTCCCTCGATGGTGAGCTCCGTCTCGCCCAGGTCCAGCATCTGCGCCGCTACCGTCAGGATCTGCCGGCGAACCTCCCCGGCCGCCTTGGCCACCGCCTGGCCCGAGATGTAGGTGGTGGACGAGGCGTAGGCCCCGGGGTCGAACGGCGTCAGGTCGGTGTCCGACGAGTAGGGGATGATCCGCTCCAGCGGGACGGCCAGCGTCTCGGCGGCGAGCTGGCACAGCGCGGTGTCGGAGCCGGTGCCGATGTCGGTGGCTCCGACCAGCAGGTTGAAGGAGCCGTCCTCGTTCATCTTGATCGAGGCGGCCCCCATGTCGACACCGGCAATGCCGGAGGCCTGGATCGCCAGCGCCATCCCGACCCCCCGCCTCAGTGGTCCGGCGGCCCGCGGCTCGTGCCGCGTTCCCCAGCCGATCGCCGTCGCTCCGGCTTCGATGGCCGCCTCCAGGCTGCAGGAGCGGATCACCTGCCGGTGGCCCTCTCGGCCCTCGCCGAGGATGGCGGCGATCGGCTGCTCGTCGCCCTCGCGCACGTGGTTGCGACGGCGGAACGAGAGCGGGTCTTCTCCCAGCGCCAGCGCCACCTCGTCGACGTGGGACTCGAGGGCAAAGAAACCCTGTGGGCAGCCGTAGCCCCGATAGGCGCCGGCCACCGCCAGGTTGGTGTAGACGGCGCGCGCGGTGAAGCGCAGGTTGGGGCAGCGATACAGGGAGAGGGCCCGGCTACCGGTGACGCTCATCACGGTCAGGGCGTGGGTGCCGTAGGCGCCGCTGTTCTCGAGCACGTCGAGGCAGAGCGCCGTGAAGCGACCGGCAGCGACCCCGCATCGGATCCGGAGCACCTGTGGGTGACGGGTGCGGGCCGCGGTCAGCTCCTCCTCGCGACTGAGGGCGAGGCGCACCGGCCGGCCGGTCCGTAGCGTGATCAGGGCGCACAGGTCCTCGATCAGCACCTCCTGCTTGCCGCCGAAGCCCCCGCCGATACGCGGCTTGATCACCCGGATCCGGCGGACGGGGACCCCGACCAGGGCAGAGACGATACGCCGGACGTGGAACGGGACCTGGGTCGAGGTGCGGATCACCAGCCGGCCGTCCTCGTCCAGCCAGGTGATGGCGATGTGGGGCTCGATCGAGCACTGCTGGACGAAGGGGACCCGGTAGACGCCCTCGAAGACCCGCTCCGCCTCCGCCAGGCCGCGCTCGACGTCGCCGACCTCCGCCTCGATCTCGGCGACCAGGTTCCGGCCGGCATCGCGGATCCCGCGGGCGTCCGTCTGGTCGTGGATGACCGGGGCGCCGGGCAGAAGCGCTTGCTCCGGGTCGAACACCGCCGGCAGCACCTGATACTCCACCTCGATCGCCAGGCAGGCCGCACGCGCCAGCTCCGGGGTGGCGGCGGCCACCACGGCCACGCGGTCCCCCACGTGGCGCACCTTCCGATCGAGCATCACCGTGTCGTACGGGGACGGCTCGGGCCAGCCCTGTCCGGCGGTGGTGTAGGGGACCCGCGGCACGTCCTCGTGGGTCAGCACACACGCGACCCCCCCGATGGCTCGAGCCCGGCTGGTATCGATGCGGACGATCCGGGCGTGGGCGTGCGGGGAGCGGAGGATGCTGGCGTGGAGCAGGCCGGCCGGGCGGGGGATGTCGTCGACGAAGCTTCCGCGGCCGGTGGCCAGCTTGACGCCGTCCACCCGGGGCTCCGAGCGCCCCACGGTCGTGAGCGAGGGTTTCGGCTTCACCGCCTCGCGCCGGCCCGACGGCCGGCCTCCAGCACCGCCTCGACCGGCTTGACGTAGCCGGTGCAGCGGCACAGACAGCCGCCGAGGGCGTCCCTCACCTCGGCCTCGGTGGGGTCCGGGATGGCCTGCAGCAGCGCCGCGCCGCACAGCTCCATGGCCGGGGTGCAGTAGCCGCACTGGATGGCACCGCGAGCCACGAAGGCCCGCTGGATGGGGTGCAGCCGGTCCGCCGAGCCGAGCCCCTCGACCGTGGTCACCGACCGGCCGTGGGCCTGGACCGCCAGCGCGAGGCAGGCGTTGATGGGCCGCCCGTCGAGGAGCACCGTGCAGCTTCCGCACTCTCCGGTGTCACAACCCTGCTTGGTGCCGAACCGGCCCGCGTCCCGCAGCCACTCGAGCAGGGTGGTGTTGGCCGTCGCCGGCGCGGCGAGCCGGGTCCCGTTCACGATCGCGCCGACCGGCCCCGACTCGAAGCCCACCACCTCCGGCGGAATCGGGCGCTCGACCCGGGGCCACGGCCGTGGGGGCGGGTGGGGAGCCCCGGTCCGAGCGTCGGTCACGGCCCGAGCCAGCGCCCGCTCGACGAGCGGGCCTACCAGCTCCCGCCGGTACTCGGCGCTGGCATGGGCGTCGTCTCGGAAGCCGGCTCTCGTCCGGACCTCCTCCACGCACTTCGCCACCGCAGCGCCGTCCCACCGGGAGCGCTCGAGCCGGGCCTCGGCCTCGGGGATGCGTGTCGGTGCGGCATCCAGCCCGGTGATCGCCAGCCGGGCTCGGCTCAGCACGTCTCCGGAGAGCGAGACCGCGATGGCGACGGCCAGCAGCGGCGGCGCTGACGGCAGCACCGCCAGCCGCGACAGCGCCGCGCCTCCGGGGACGCCGGGCAGCACGATCGAGGTCAAGAGGCCGCCGCCCCCGAGGTGCTCCGCGGCATCGCGCACGAAACGCTGGGCAGGCACCTCGACCACACCGGCCGGACCGGTCACCCGGACGATCGCGTTCAGGACCAGAAGTGCCGCCAGGAGCTCCGAGTCCGGCGAGCCGAACACCACCTCGCCTCCCAGGGTGGCCATCCCCCGAAGCTGGCGCGAGGAGGAGTGGGCGCGGCACGCCTCGGGCAGCAGACCGGCGGTGGCGGGGTGGACCTCCGGGGCGTCGATCACGTCCTGCAGCGCAAGGCCTGCGCCCAGCACCAGGTCGCCGTCACGCACCGAGGTCTCGGTGCGGTCGAGGGAAGCCAGATCGACCAGCTCCGGCAGGGCCTGGGCCCCCACCAGCAGCCGGGTGCCCCCGGCCAGCGGAGTGCCCCCGCCGGCCACGAGGCGGAAAGCCGTCTCCAGCGTGGCCGGCCGGTGGTAGGACCGGATTCCGCGGGCGAGCATCTTCGACCTTCTCGCTGATTCTAGCCCCTGGCGCGCCGCAGGAGCTCGGCGGCGGTGCGCTCGGCGCGCTCGACCAGCCCGGGCAGGTCGACGCCACGAAGCTCGCCGCCCTCGACCAGCACCCGGCCGCCCACGATGACGGTGTCGACGGTCTCCGGCCAGGGAGAGAACACGAGCGAAGCCAGCGGGTCGCCGACGCCGCCCGCGTAGGAGAGGCGCCGGGTGTCGATCAGGACCAGGTCGGCAGCCTGACCGGGTGCCAGGCTGCCGATGTCGTCTCGTCCCAGGCAGCGGGCCCCGCCCAAGGTGGCCATCTCGAGGGCCTCCTGGGCGGTGATCCAGCGGGCGGGGTCCTGGTCGAGGCGGTGGACCAGCAGCGCCTGGCGGGCCTCGGCGAGCAGGTTGGAGGTGTCGTTGCTGGCCGAGCCGTCGACCGCCAGGCCGACCGGCACTCCCCGCTCCAGCAGCCGCCGCACCGGCGCGATCCCGGAGCCGAGACGCAGGTTGGAGGTGGGGCAGTGGGCCACGCCGGTCCCCGTCTCGCCGAAGAGGGAGATCTCATCGTCGCTGAGGTGCACGCAGTGGGCCAGCCAGACGTCGGGCCCCAGCCACCCCACCCGACGCAGCAGCTCGACCGGACGACACCCGTAGACCTCCTGGCAGTAGCGCTCCTCGTCCCGGGTCTCGGCCAGGTGGGTGTGCAGACGCACGCCGTGCTCCCGGGCCAGCTCGGCGGTGCGCCGCATCAGGTCGTCGGTGACCGAGAAGGGTGAGCAGGGGGCGAGGGCGATCCGCGTCATCGCCCCGGGGCTCGGGTCGTGGAACTCGTGGATCAGCCGCCGGCAGTCGGCCAGGATCGTCTCCTCGTCCTGCACCACGTCGTCGGGAGGCAGCCCGCCCTGGCTGCGGCCCCGGCTCATCGAGCCTCGGGTGGCGTGGAAGCGGATCCCCAGGTCCCGGGCGGCCTCGATCTCCACGTCGATCAGCCGCTCCTGCCCCCGCGGGAACAGGTAGAGGTGGTCGCTGGTGGTGGTGCAGCCGCAGAGCAGCAGCTCGGCCAGGCCGACCCGCACCGCTGTCTCGATGGCCGCCCGGTCGTAGCCGCGCCAGACCTCGTAGAGGGAGACCAGCCACTGGAAGAGGGGCGCCTCCTGGATCCCGGGCAGGTTCCGGGTCAGCGTCTGGGGAAGGTGGTGGTGGGTGTTGACCAGGCCGGGCAGCACGATCTTCCCGCTGGCGTCGAGGAGGCGGTCGACCTGGACCTCTCCGGGGACGGTCCCCGAGCCGAGGCGGTCGATGCGGTCGCCCCGGACGAGCACCCACCCCTCGGGCAGCACCCGACGGGTCTCGTCCATGGTCACCACCAGCCGCGCGTTGTGGATCAGCAGGTTCATCGTTCAGACGATCTCGCGGATCTCCTCCACGGTCTTGCGGGTGATCTCGGGCACCCGTGCGTCCTCGGCAGGGTATCCGACCGGGATCAGCAAGAACGGGCGCTCGTGGCTGGGCCGCCCGAGCACCTCGCGCAGGAAGCGCATCGGGCTCGGGGTGTGGGTCAGGGTAACCAGGCCTGCCGTGTGCAGGGCCGTCAGCAGCAGGCCCACGGCGATCCCCACCGACTCCTGGACGTAGTAGTTCTTGCGCCGTACCAGCGTCCCGTCGGGCCGGGTCTCCGGCTCGTGGTCGAGGCAGAACACGGCGATCAGGTAGGGGGCGGCCTCCAGGAACGGCTTGTGCCAGTCGGTGCCGAGGGGGGCCAGGTCACGGAGCCACTCGGGGGTGGCGCGCCGAGAGTAGAACTCCCGCTCCTCGGCCTCGGCGGCCTGGCGGATGCGGCGCTTCACCTGCGGCTCGCGCACCACCACCAGCTTGTAGGGCTGCCGGTTGGCGCCGGAAGGGGCGGTGGCGGCAACGGCGATGGCGCCGTCGATCAGGTCCAGGGGGACCGGCTCCGGCGAGAAGGCACGCACCGACCGCCGTTGCCTCAGGCTCTCGTACAAGGTGGACAGGCGGCGGCGGGACTCCGCCACGTCGAGGCGCTCGTGCCGGAGCGGGCTGAATCGGGGCTCCATGGGGCGACTGAGGTATAGTCAATTCGCATGCTACACGATCTCCACCTGCACACCTTCGTCAGCGACGGCGAGCTGGATCCGGTGGAGGTGGTGCGGACGGCCGCCGCCCACGGCGTGGGTGGGGTGGCCATCACCGACCACGACTCCCTCGGTGCCTACGGCTGGCGGGACGGTGTGCTCTTCGACGAGGCACGAAAGCTGGGCCTCGAGCTGACGGTGGGCCTCGAGCTGGACGCCTCGCTGGACGGGATCGAGGTCCACCTGCTCGGCCTCGGGGTTCGCCTCGACGACGATGCCCTGGGCGGCCACCTGCAGCGGGTCAAGCAGGCCCGCTGGGAGCGGGCCCGCCGCGAGATTGGCATCCTCAATCAGCAGTTCGGCGAGGGGACGATCAGCGAGGAGCAGGTGTTCACACCCGGCCGGGAGACGTTGATGAAGCCGCACTTCATCCGTCCGCTCCTGGAGCGGAGGCTGTTCCCGAGCTACGGCGCGGCCAACGCCTGGTACCGGGAGAACGTCAAGGCCGGCGTGGAGGTGCCCAAGCCCACGCTGGCCGAGGCGATCCGTTTGGTGCGTGGGGCTTCCGGCTGCCCGGTGCTGGCCCACCCCGGCTACTACGAGAGCGACGTCGGGCCGATCGACGCCCGCCTCGAGGAGCTGGTGGCGCTCGGCCTCGGCGGTCTGGAGCTCGACTACCCATACCACCTCTGCTCCCCCCGCCGTTTCAGCCGGGAGGCCGAGAAGGCGACGATCACGCGGCTGCGCCGGTCCGCCGAGCCCTTGGGCTTGCGGCTGACCCGGGGCAGCGACTGCCACACCACCGCGGACTTCCGAAAGGTCTACGGCAAGGCGCCCGTCGCCTGAGGGGCGTGCGGGCATGCGGCGGCCACTGCCGCCGCCCGGCGCGAGGATATGGCGGCCATTGCCGGCATGAGGCCGCCCCACCTTGGTGTAGGCTCTCTTCTGGCGCACGAGCGGCGAGCGAGAGGAAAGGCGCCGGGTAGAGGCGTTTGAAAGACGAGACCGAGAGCCAGGTCGCCACCGAGCCGCAGGACGAGTTTTTCGACGCCTCGTTCCTCGAGGAGCTCGAGCAGCTCTCCCGCCTCGATGCCGGGCCCGGGCCCGATCGCCCCGAGGTCTCGGCTCGGCTCCACGAGAAGCTTGCCGAGGTGATGGCGGCCGCCGACGGCGGGAGGATCACCGAGGACCAGTTTGCGGCGCTCCACCCGGATGCCCTGTCGGAGCGGGCGGCCGCCCTGCTCGAGGCCTGCCGGAGGGGGGGGCGGCGGGAGGCTGCGCTGGCGGTGGAGAGCTTCATCGTCTTCTTCCAGGCGCTCGACCCGACGTTGCCTCCGGAGGGCGGCGAGCTGGTCAGGCGCGTGTTTTTCCGGCTCGCCCCCACCCTGCTGAACATCGCCCACAACGACTTCGGCCCCACCTCGCAGGCTCGTCACGACGGCCCCCTCGCCCTACGCTCCCTGGAGCGGGTCCTGATCGAGATCTCGAGCGTCCGGCTGACCCCCGCGGAGCGGGACCTGATCTTCAAGAACGTCGATCAGCTCAGCAGCTTCATCAGCGTGGCCGACTACAGCGTGGCCAGTGACGTCATTGCGGAGCAGCTACTCGGCATCATCACCCGCAACAAGCTGACCCGGTCTCTCTTCCGCCTGATGGAGGTGGAGGTGAGCATCCAGCGCTACCTGAAGGCCAAGCTCGGCCACGCCACCCCGCGGCTGCGCTGGCCGGATGACGTCCCCGCCCTTCTCGACTACGGGCCCCTGAGAGTGCTCCAGGAGGAGTCCGCCGACGGCCCTCCCCGCCAGTTCCTCCAGGTCCACCTCCCCGACATCCCGATCCTGCAGCAGATCGTGCTGCACCTCGTCAACGAGGAGAGCGGCGAGACCCAGGTGCTCCGCTTCGACGCCCTGGGGAGCGTGCCGGTCGACCTGCCTCCGGGGACTTACAGCCTGGGCCTGGTCTACGATCCGGCCTGATCGCTGGCCCGCCGACGTCGGCTCCGGGCCGCAGGCTCCGCGGGCCCGCAGGCTGCGTGAGGTTGACCAGAGCCGCCGCTCGGGCATAGCTTTGGGCGGGGCGGCCTCGACCCCACCGCCGGCCGAAGGCCCCGGGCGGCGGCCGATGAAGGCGGCGGCGAGGCCCAACCTCGAGGAGGTGCGATGCCGGTAGCTTTTCACCAGATCCTGAGGGTCGCTTCCCAGCACAAGGTCTCCGACATCCACTTCCAGGTGGGCTCCCCGCCGCTTCTGCGCCACCGCGGCGAGCTGGTGCCGGCCAAGCACGAGCCCCTGACCGCCGAGGACACCGTCCACGTCGCCCAGCACCTCTCGGGTATCCAGGAGGCCGAGCGCTTCGCGAAGGAGGTGCGGGAGATGGACGGGACCTTCGCGCTCCCCGAGGTCGGTCGCTTCCGTTTCAACGTCTTCCGGCAGCGCGGCCAGTTCGCGGCGGTGTTGCGGGTGATCCCGCTGGAGGTCCTCGAGTTCCCGGCGCTCGGCCTCCCCGACTCGCTGGAGAGGATCGCCAACCTGCGCCGGGGCCTGGTGCTGGTGACCGGCGCCACCGGCAACGGCAAGTCGACCACCCTGGCCGCCATGATCGAGTACATCAACAGGAACCGCCGCGCCCACGTGGTCACCATCGAGGACCCGGTCGAGTTCCTCTTCGACAACAAGAAGGCGATCGTCTCCCAGCGCGAGGTGGGCTCGGACACCGAGAGCTTCAAGAGCGCCCTCCGCTCCGCGCTGCGTCAGGACCCCGACGTGATCATGGTGGGCGAGCTGCGCGATCACGAGACGGTGGACATCTGTCTCAAGGCGGCGGAGACCGGCCACCTGGTCCTGTCCACCATCCACACCGCCGACCCGGTGCGCACCATCGGGCGGCTGCTCAGCTTCTTCCCCCCCGAGGAGCAGCAGGGGATCCGCCAGCGGGTGGCGGAGAACCTGATGGCGGTGGTGTCGATGCGGCTGCTTCCGCGGGCGGAAGGGACCGATCAGGTCCCCGCTTGCGAGATCATGCTGGTGACCCGGACCATCCAGGAGTGCATCCGCAACCCGGAGAAGACCGAGGAGATCGCCGAGCACATCGCCCGCAACAGCGACCTGGGGATGCAGACGTTCAACCAGTGCCTGGTGGGCCTGGTGCGCAGCGGCGCGGTGACCCTGGACGACGCCAAGATGGCCTCGACCCACCCCGAGGAGCTGGAGCGGGACTTGACCATCGAATGAAGCCGCCCTCGCGCCGATGAGGCGCCTGCTCCCTCTCACGTCGGCGCTGTGGCTGGCCTCGGCGAGCCTCTCGGCCGCCCCCGCGAGTGGGGGGCTCGTCGGGTTCGTGCACCAGGCGTGGACCTCGCGGGAGGGCGGGCCCGCGGGCGCGATCCTGGCCATCGCCCAGTCGGCCGACGGCTACCTCTGGCTGGCCACCGAGGCCGAAGGCCTGGTGAGATTCGACGGTGTTCGTTTCGAGCCGGTCCCGGAGCTCGCGCGGCTGCACGGGGCCGGCGAGACCCGGGTCCTCTGCCTGCTGGCGGGACGTGACGGGACGCTGTGGGTGGGCACCAACTGGGGGCTGGCCCGCCGCGTCGAGGGTGAATGGGAGCTGGTCGCCGCCGGCCGTGAGATCTCCGAGGTCTGGGGTATGGCAGAGGCGGCGGACGGGAGCCTCTGGCTGGCCCTCCTGATGCGGGGGATCGGGACCTTCCGAGACGGCTCCCTGCAGATCTCCGAGTGGAAGACCGGGCGTCCCCAGACCATCGCGGTCGACCGCCAGGAGCAGGTCTGGATTGGCAGCTCGGAGGGGCTCTCGCGGCTCCGAGAGGGGCCTGTCACGATCACGCGCCCGGGCGGGCTCGAGGCCACCTTCGTCGGCAGGAACGGCATCTCCGCCGCCGCCGCCGGCGGGCTCTGGGTGGCGACCCGCGGTGGCCTGATGCGGGTGGAGGCAGGCCAGCACCGGGCGAGGCTCGAGACCGGTCCCGGTCTCGGCGGCGAGCCGTGCACCGTGGTGCTGAAAGACCGGGCGGATCGGCTGTGGGTGGGGACGGCTTCGAGCGGCCTGAAGCAACGGTCGGCGAGGGGCCCGCGCTTCGCCACCTTCTCTGCCCGCGATGGCCTCACCAGCGACCAGGTGCTGGCGCTCTTCGAGGACCGCGAGGGGAGTCTCTGGGTGGGAACCTCCCGGGGACTGGACCGGCTGCGGCCCAGCGCCTTCGAGACCATCGGCGAGCCGGAAGGTCTGGCCGGCGACAAGGCCACCGCCATCGTCGAGTCGTTCGACGGCACGGTGTGGGTCTGGTCCGACGGTGGCGGGCTGAGCCACCTCGTCGACGACCGGATCGACACCTACACCCATGAGCAGGGGCTGGCCAGCGACTTCGGCGGCCCCCTCTTCGAGAGCCGCGACCACAGCCTCTTCATCGGTCACGACCGCGGGCTGACCCGCTTCCACCAGGGGAAGGCCACGGTGTACCGACAGGGCCTGCTGTCGCAACGTTACGTCTCGGCCATTGCCGAGGACGACCAGGGCCTGCTGGTCTCGGTCCTCGACGCGGGATTCTTCCGGTTCGCCGACGGCGAGCTGCGTCCCTTCGTGGATGCTTCGGGCTGGAGCCAGGACCGCCGGATGGTGTCGATGGCGCTCCTGGCCCGCGACGGCACCCTTTGGCTGGCGACGGTGCGGGGCCTCAAGGCGATCCCGAGAAACGGCCGGATGCGGGTGGTGTGGGAGCTGCCCGAGGCGGCGGTCACGCTCTCCGTCTTCGAGGACGAGGAGGGGACCCTCTGGGTCGGGAGCCAGCACGGCGCCCTGAGGGTGGCCGGCGAGAAGGTCTCCCGCTTCACCGTGGCGGACGGGCTACCCCACGACCACATCAACCACATCCTCGTCGACCGGATGGGATACGTCTGGATGAGCTGTCCCCGCGGCATCTTCCGGGTGCCTCGGACCGAGCTCGAGGCCCTCGCCGCGGGCCAAGAAGGGCCGCTCGACGGTGAGCTGTTCGGGCTCCCGGACGGCCTGCGGTCGGCGGAGGGAACCAGCCATGCGCAGCCCTCGGGCTGTATGACCCGCGACGGTCGACTCTGGTTCACCACCCGCGCCGGGGTGGTGGTCGTGGATCCGACCGACCTCCGGCGCAACACCGTTCCCCCTCCGGTGGTGATCGAGGCGCTTCGCGCCGACGGCCGGGAGATCCCCCTCCGTGGGGAGCGACGCGTGCCGCCGGGCTGCGAGCAGCTCGAGATCCGGTACACGGGGCTGAGCCTCCGCACCCCGGACCGGGTTCGCTTCGACTACCGGCTACAGGGGTTCGACGCCGGCTGGGTGGATGCGGGGACGCGTCGAGCCGCCTTCTACACCCGGGTCCCGCCCGGTGCCTACACGTTTCGCGTGCGAGCCAAGAACGAGGACGGGGTGTGGAGCGAGAAGGACGCCGTCCTGTCGTTCGAGCTGGCGCCGCTGTGGTACCAGCGGAGCTCGGTGCGCCTCTTCGGCCTGGTCGCGGTCACTCTGCTCCTGTCGCTGGCCTATCGGATCCGGGTCCGGAGCCTCGAGCGCCGCGAGGGCGAGCTGGCCGAGCGGGTGCGGGAGCGCACCGCCGAGCTCGAGAAGGAGGTGGCCGAGCACGAGCGCACCGCCGGCCGGCTGCGGGAGGAGGTCCAGGAGCGCCAGCGGGCCGAGGTGGAGCTGCGCGGCTACCGGGACCACCTCGAGGGGCAGGTGGCGGCCCGGACCGCCGAGCTCGAAGGGCTGAACCGGCAGCTCCAGGACGAGATCAACGAGCGGCGGGGGGCCGAGGCCCAGCGGGAGCGGTTGATCGGCGAGCTGGAGACCAAGAACGCCGAGCTGGAGCGCTTCACCTACACCGTCTCCCACGATCTCAAGAGCCCGCTGATCACCATCCGTGGCTTCATCGGCCTGCTCCAGGCGGAGCTTCAGGGGGTGGCTCCGGAAAGGGTGGGCCGCGACCTGGGCCGGATCGCCGGCGCCGCCGACCGAATGCAGCTGCTGCTCGACGAGCTGCTGGAGATCTCCCGGGTGGGTCGCCTGGTCAACCCGAGCGAGGACGTGGCCTTCGCGGACCTGGCCCGCGACGCGGTCCGGCTCGTCTCTGGGCAGCTCTCCGAGGCGGGCGTCCCGGTGGAGATCGGCTCGAACCTCCCCGTCGTCCACGTGGATCGCCCGCGGGTGGTGGAGGCGCTGCAGAACCTGATCGACAACGCCGTCAAGTTCATGGGGGAGCAGCCCGCCCCCTTGGTCGAGATCGGGGCCGAGGAGCGCTCTTCCGAGACGGTCCTCTACGTCCGCGACAACGGTATCGGCATCGAGGCCCGCTTCCATGACCGGGTGTTCCGGATCTTCGAGCGCCTCGACACCACCATCGAAGGGACCGGCATCGGCCTGGCCCTGGTCAAGCGCATCGTGGAGCACCACGGAGGTCGCATCTGGATCGAGTCGGAGGGGACGGGCGCCGGCACCCGGGTCTGCTTCACGCTCCCCGGTGCCGTGGGCGAAACGGGTTGACGCTGCCGAGGAGGTCCTCACAGAATCGTCGATGTCACCCGAGTGGGAGGAACGACCATGCTGAACCGGAGACGAGCCGCCCTGGCGGGGCCCTTGGTGGTGGTCCTGGCCGCGACGCTGCCGGCGGCCGACGTGGGTACGGTGGCCCTCTTCAATGGGAAGGACCTCAGCGGCTGGGATTCCTTCCTGGTGGAGCCCGGCGCGAAGACGGCCGACGTCTGGAGTGTCCAGGACGGAGCCCTGGTGTGCAAAGGCAAGCCCCAGGGCTACCTCTTCACCCAGCGGCAGTACACGAGCTACACGCTGGTCGTCGAATGGCGCTGGGCGCCCGGGACCGACCCGGGCAACAGCGGCGTGCTGATGCGGGTGAACGGGGAGCCGAAGGCGATCCCGCGCACCTTCGAGGCCCAGCTCAAGAGCGGTGACGCCGGCGACCTGTACGGCTTCTGGGGGATGAAGCTGGACGGAGACGAAGGCCGCAAGCGGAGCACCACGGGAAGCGAGATGGTCGGCGACATGGTGGGGGTGACCAAGATGGGGCCCGCCGAGAAGTCGCCGGGTGAGTGGAACCGCTACGAGATCCGGCTGGAGGGCCCTCGCTGCACCGTCCACGTCAACGGCAAGAAGGTCAACGAGGCCTGGGACATGGACGTGGTGGCCGGGTCGATCGGGCTGCAGTCGGAAGGCGGCGAGATCCAGTTCCGCAAGGTGGAGCTGACGCCGCTCCAGTAGGGCCCCCCACTACCCGAGGCCGAGGGCGTGGCGCAGCTCGTGGTGGAGGAACGTGGCCTGCTCCCGGGTGAGGCCGCCCACGAGGACCCTCGTCTCGCCGCCGTCCAGCTCCGCGTGGAGGGCGAATGGACCGCCGGGGCCCCCGCGAGGACGGTCGGCAACGATGTCCAGGATCCCGCTTTGCAGGATCTCCACGGTCCCCGTGTTGGGAAAAGGCAGCGGACCATGGGTCACTCGGAGGCGCAGGCTCGCCAGTGCGAGATGCGTTCGCCCGAGCCATGCGGCCAGGCCCAGATACCCCGCGAGAGACACACTGACGAGGGAGCCCACCATCATCGGCAGGCTCGACCGGCCCAGGATCGCCGCCACCAGAGCGATCGTCCCCAACGAGATACTGGTAGTGAGGCCCGGGCCGCTTTTCCAGGTGACGTCCAGCGTCTGGTGGCCGCGGCGGATCTCGAATCCGGCGGGGGGAGTCTCCGTGGCCAGGTGGGTGCCGCCGAGGTCGACGATCCGCCGGCCCGAGGCAGGGGAGCGACCCTTCGCGCCCGGTACCGCGCCATCGTCCGACGAACGCGGCCCCCCCCGCGACCGCCGGTAGAACATCCAGGCACCCGCCAGAAGGAAGCCGGGCGAGGCCAGAAACCAGATACCGGCGGTGATGTCGGCCGAGTCCGGGTCCGCGATCGCCTCGGTTGGCTGGCGCGGGTTCACGCGGCAGTGGCGCAGCGTCCCAACGGGATTCGCGCGAACGATCTGCTCAGCGCCTTCCTGTGACCGCGTGATCCCCGGATATCCCAGGTCGTGGCGGGTCCCCTGGTACACCCTCCCGTCGATGCTGTACTGGTAGCGGAACACCAGCCGAGCCAGGCCGGCTTCCCCGGTACTTCCGAGGCGGCTCTCGACAACGGTGCACGGCACCTCTTCCCAGGCGCCGACCTCCCTCATCAGCAAGAGGGGCTGGAGCGTGGCGGGATAGAGCGCCACCAACCCAAAGACGAGGAGGAGCCACGGCGCAGCCGTGCTCCTTCCACCGAGGCCGTCCCCATCACGTCGGCTCACCCTGAACCCTCCGGCTGCATCTGCGAGTCTCTATCGCCAGAAGACGCAGCGATAGACCAACGCAAGGAATCGGGTCATGTCCGGCTTCGGGGGACACGATCCCGATTCCCCGGGACTGCGTCCGGGGACATGACCGGGTTTCCCCGGTCGCAGTGGAAACCCGGATCGTGTCCCCGGACGACGGTGAGGAATCGGGTCATGTCCGGCTTCGGGGGACACGATCCCAATTCCCCGGCCAACCCAGGAATCGGGTCATGTCCCCAGGGCGTCCAGAACGCGGTCGGCGAGGGCGGCCATGGCCCGCTGCGGGTCGGCGCTCACCCGGCGGGCCGGCCGGTTGGCGATGATCAGGCAGATGGTGCACGCCTGGTGCCCCATCAGCGCGGACAGGCCGTAGAGGGCCGAGCACTCCATCTCGTAGTTGGTGAGCCGCAGCCCCTGGTGGGAGAAGCGCATGAAGCGCTGGTTCTGGTCGGGATCTCGCAGCGGCAGCCGCACCTGGCGGCCCTGGGGGCCGAAGAAGCCGTTGGCCGTCACCGTGATGCCCGAGGCCAGGCCGGAGCCGAGGCGCTCCACCAGCGGCATGGCGCCCCGGACCACGTAGGGAGGGTTCAGCGCCGGGTCCCAGGCCACCTGGCGCACGAAGGCCTGCTGGAGCTCGACCTCGTCCGGCTCGGGATCGTGGGCATAGAAGGCGAGCAGGCCGTCCAGGCCGAGGGCGTAGCGGGAGACCACCCCCTGGTCGACAGGGAGATCGGCGTGCAGGGCGCCCGTGGTCCCCAGACGAACCAGCCGCAAGCCCGTGAGCTCGGTCTTGACCGTACGTTGCTTCAGGTCGACGTTGAACAGGGCATCGAGCTCGGTGAGCACGATGTCGATGTTGTCCGTGCCGATGCCGGTGGCGATCACGCTCAGTCGGCGGTCACCGACCCGGCCGGTGTGGGTGACGAACTCGCGGTGGGTCACCCGCTCCTCGACCCGATCGAAGCGTTCGGAGATCAGCGCCACCCGACCCGGGTCGCCGACCAGGATGACGGTGTCGGCGACCTGCTCGGGCCGCAGCCGCAGGTGATAGACGCTCTCGTCGGATCCGAGGATCAGCTCGGACTCCTCGATCCTCCCCTCTCGGGTGGTGCCCCGCCCCTTCATCGCGTGCCCCCAGCCTTCCCGGCGGACGCCGGCCACGCGTATCGCGCGGCGGCCGCGATTGCCTCCACCATGCTGACCGCGCTGGCCTGGCCGGTCCCGGCGATGTCGAAGGCGGTGCCGTGGTCCACCGAGGTGCGCAGGAAGGGGAGGCCGTGGGTGATCGCCACCGTCCGCTCGAAGTCCAGGGTCTTGGTGGCGATGTGCCCCTGGTCGTGGTAGAGCGAGAGCACCGCCGCGAACCGGCCGACGTGGGCGAGATGGAAGACCGAGTCGGCCGGCACCGGGCCCTCGACGGGCAGCCCCTGGGACCGGGCCTCGGCTACCGCGGGGGCGAGCCGCTCACGCTCCTCGTCGCCGAACATGCCGCCCTCGCCGCCGTGCGGGTTGAGGGCGGCCACGGCCAGCGTGCCGCCGCCCAGGCCGATCCGCTCCAGGGCCCCCAGGCAGCGGACGAAGTAGTCGAGCAGCCGCTGCTTGGTGACGAGGTCGCAGACCTGGCGCAGCGGCACGTGGCGGGTCAGGAAGAACACGCGCAGGCCCCGCGTCTCGAACATGGTGAGCGGGTCATCCACCCCGGCCAGGGCGCCGAAGATCGCGGTGTGGTCGAGGTAGGGGACACCGCCGGCCTTCAGCGACTCCTTGTTGATCGGCGCGGTGGCGACGGCGGCCACCTCGCCGGCCAGAGCCAGGCGGCCGGCGCGCTCGATCGACTCGAAGGCGGCCCGGCCACACTGGCCCTGGACCTTGCCCATCTCGAGGGAGGCGACGTCGACGTTGTCGAGGTCGATCAGCTCGATGACTCCGGTCTCCCCCGAGACCTGGGCCGGTGCCTCGACCACCCGGATCGGCGTGGTGAGCCGGCAGGTCTCGAGGGCCCGCTCGGCGACACGCCGGCTGCCGATCGCCAGCGGCCGGCACGGGACCGGCCGCTCGCTGGCGAGGGCACGGGCCACGACCTCGGGGCCGACGCCGGCCGGGTCTCCGAGGGTCACGGCGATGATCGGTTCGCTCATGGGTCTTCCGGGCCTCCGTGCTCCGACTCTGGGCGGAGGCATTCTAGCTTGCGGGATGACCGGGAGGCACCCCTCGGCTTGAACGCGAGGCCTCGGCGCGGGATCATCGTCCACCGGCGCCGGTGCAACGACGAGCGGGTGCGGGGCCCGCCGTCGAGCCAGGAAGCCGCGAAAGGAGTCGGTCATGGCCGTCAAGCCCTACAAGAGGAACCTGTTCCAGCGCCTTCTGGGGAAGCCGCAGACCGCCCCGCCCCAGGACGCGGACTGCTGGCGTGTCGAGGACGGCAAGGTCTCGATCGAGCTGGAGCGCGCGCCGGAGCTGTCCGAGGAGTACGGGGCGATCCGCCTCGAGGGGCCCGACCTCCCGCGGCCGGTGCTGGTGATGCGCGACGGGAAGGGCGCCTACCGCGCCTTCCAGAACCGGTGCACTCACGGCGGCCGCCGGCTGGATCCGGTCCCCGGCACCGAGACCCTGTGCTGCTGCAGCATGGGACGGTCGAGGTTCGACTACGACGGGAAGGTGGTCTCCGGCGCGGCCAAGGACCCGATCCATCCTCTGGCGGTCGAGGTGCTGGAGAAGCGGCTGCGGGTCGAGATCTGAGCTCCGGGTGGCTCGCTCCGGTGCCGGCGTTCAGTGCTGCCGCCTCACCTCGAAGGCCAGCACGCGCCCGTCGAGGCGTGGTTCCCACTCGATGCCCGGGCGCACGCCAAAGAGGTCGTCGGCGAAGTAGACGGGGATGATCGGCAGGTCCTCGAAGGCCAGGCGGGCGCAGCGTTGCAGGAGCTGCCGACGCTCGACCAGGCTGAAGCTCCGGCCGGCCTCTTCGATCACCTGGTCGAGCTGCGGGCTCGAGTAGCCGTTGTCGTTGGAGTCGCCGAACCCACCGCCGGGATGCCGGCTGTGGAGCATGCTGTCGAAGACCTCGCTGGCGTCGGCTCCCGAGTTGCAGGTGCAGGCGCCGAAGTAGAGGGGTACCTTCCGCGCCCCCAGGCGGCTCACCATCCGGTCCCACGGCTGTGGCCTGGGAGAAGCCCGGATGCCGGCTTCGGCAAGCTGCTCGGCGATCTGGGCGACCCGCAGCCCGACGCGGTGCTCCAGGTCGACATCGAGGCCGCCGGGGTAGCCCGCCTCGGCCACCAGCGTCCGGGCCCGCTCCAGGTCACGCGTCAACGGAGGCAGGGAGGGGTCGAACCCGATGACGGGGCGGCTGACGAGCTGGTTTGCCGGCGAGCCGAAGCCCGCGAGAGTCCGACGGACCAGGGCCGGTCGGTCCAGCGCCAGGCTCGCCGCCTGGCGCAGCCGGAGGTCCGAGAACGGCGCTTGGTCGAGGCCCGGCATCAGGAAGTAGGTCGTGAGGCCGGGTCGGGACACGATTCGGCAGCCGCTGGCTCGCACGGCCGGCAGCTGCTCGGGGTCGACCACGTTCAAGATGTCGATGTCGGGAGGGAGCGGGCTGACCGCGCTTCCGTCGGGCGGCAGCGGCGGAACCAGCTCCACCGTCCGGACCCGAGCCGGTCCCCGCCAGCTCATCGGGCTGGCTTGGAGCACGATCGGGCCGTCGTCGGCCTGGGGGAGCAGCCGGTAAGGTCCGGTCCCGATCGGGTCCTCGATCCGCTCGGGCGCGCCTCGCGGGACGATCAACGCGAACGCCAGCCGGTTCAGCAGCATCGGGTCGGGATGGGCGGTCGCCACCTCGACGGTCCGATCGTCCACCGCCCGGACGCTCTCGACCGAGACCAGGTAGCTGGCGCAGGTGCTGCCCGGATGGTCGCGGGCCCGAATCAGGCTGAAGACCACGTCTTCGCTGGAGAGCAAGCGACCGTCGTGGAAGTGCACCCCGCGGCGCAGGCGAAAGACCCAGGTCAGCTCGTCCGGGCTCTCCCAGCGCTCGGCCAGAGCGGGCTCGACGCGGAGATGGGCGTCGAGGCGGGTCAGGCCGTCGTAGACGTTGGCGAGCACCGAGAAGGTGTGGAAGTCGCCGCCCAGGTGGGGGTCCAGGCCGAGCGGCCTTGCGCTGAGGGCGATCCGGAGCGGACGCTCGGGCGGTGGAGCGCCAGGCTGGCAGCTCCATGAAGCGAGGGCCAGCAGCCCCGCCAGGAGCGTCCTGCCGGCACGCCGGCGTCCGGTGAGCACGGCCCCATGATAGCTGCGGTCCGCCCGGTCCGGGCAGGGCGGTTTCCGGCGCCCGGGCAGTCGTGTATCGTGGGGGGCCACGGCAGGAGACCCACCATGGCGAGAAGGCACCACCGGCTGGGGGCTCGTCGCCCCGAAAGCCTGGCGGGCGCGGACGATCTGCTCGAGGAGATCCGGAGGACGCGGGTCACCAAGGCCGGCTACCGCGAGAGATCCCTCGAGCTCCACGGCCTGGTCTGCGCCAAGTGCGCGCGGCAGTTCTCGCACAAGGACCGCCACCTGCTCACCGTCCACCACAAGGACGGCAACCACGACAACAACCCGCCGGATGGGTCCAACTGGGAGAACCTCTGCGTCTATTGCCACGACGACGAGCACAGCCGGAAGCTGCTGGGCGGCTATTACTCGGAGGGGGACTGAGGTCCCCTCTTCATCGAGATCCGGGGGAGCTGTGGCCGTGCGCCTGCAGGGCGGCGGCCACGGTGCGCACGAAGGCCTCCACGCCGCGGCCCGAGAAGTGGCAGATGTCGCAGAAGTACTCGACCCGTCCGGTGATGCCGCTGGTGTCCACCAGCACGTAGCGGTCCGCCTCTTTGTCGATGACCCGGTTGTGGGCCTCTATCCCCGCCACCACGTTCGCCGGGTCCCCCCAGATGTGGGTGGCGCTGCCCCGCTGGTCGCACTGGTAGCCGAGGCGCCTCGCCTGCCAGCGGTCGAACGAGTAGTCCTCGGGGTGGTGGTAGGCGAAGCGCGGCACCAGCAGCACGCTTCCCGACTCCCGGGCCAGCTCGCTGATCCGCACCAGGTTGGCGCGAAAGGAGCGGGCCGACTTGATCTCGGCGCCGAAGCGGCGCCACTTCCGCGGTGGAAGGTCGGGCGGAAGCAGCTCGCCCGGCTCGGTGCCCACCCGTAGCGCCAGCAGCTCGAGGCTGAAGCCGACGTAGGTGTGCCGGGCCAGCCACGAGCGGAGGCTCGAGCGGTCGAGGAAGAGGCGGCGCGCCATCCGGTAGAAGGCGTAGTGGGTGTAGTCGGCGGCGAAGCGATCGGGAGGGATGTTGTTGGTCCGGACCTCGTTGATGCCGTGGTAGAAGACCACCTGGTCGAAGCGGTAGCCCTGACGGAGCAGGTACTGGTACTTGTAGAGTGAGTCGAGCGAGGTGTGGCCCTTGAACGCCACCGAGTAGACCCTGCGTCCGGGAAGATACGAAGCCCAGGTCCGCTGGGGGATGTACTGGAGCACGGAGCCGCCGAGCAGCAGCACGCTGCCGGCTTGTGGATCGTAGCCGCGCAGGCCGCGGTAGAGGACCGGGTAGAAACGTTGCTCGCCGTCGTGGAAGAGCGGCAGGCGGAGCTGGCGCGAGACGTAGAGGCGTCCTCCCAGCTCGACCAGGCCGAGCCCGGCCAGCAGGGCCGCCGTGAGAAGCAGCAGCTCGGCACGGCGCCGCGAGAGCCAGCTCAAGAACACGCGGGCTATCGTATCAGTGGCGAGACCTCACGCGCCGAGCTGCGCCGCCAGGGCGTGGACACCCGCGGCGTGCGCCTCCAGACGGAGCCGGGCCGGGCACTGTACGGCGACGCCGGCCTCCACCTGGCCCGGGTCAAGGTGGTCAAACGCCAGACTCGGCCCATTCCGTACACCTGGGTCCTCCTCGACACCACCCAGTTCTTCCTCGCTGGCGGCGCGCTGGAGCACAACCGTCACCCGATCGTGGTGGTCGATCGCCCGGAGGCGCCCTGCACGCTCAAGGCCGACGTGGTGGGCCATTCGTGCTACGCCGACCAGATCGCGCTCGGTGCCCGGCTTCCCGAGGTGGCCCCGGGAGACGTCGTCGCGCTGCTCGAGACCGGCGCCCACCAGGAGTCTTCCGCTTCGAACTTCAACGCCTTGCCGCGCCCGGCGACGGTGCTGGTGAACGGCGCGGACGCCGAGGTGGTGAAGGTGGGGGAGACGACCGGGGACGTCTACGCGCGAGATCGCGTCCCCGAGCGGCTCCGGGCGTCATCCTGAATGGCCACCATGTCGCTCCAGGGCGATGTCCTTCGCCGACGGCATCAGCGACGCCCCATCGCCCCGGTCGTCGGTCCGATCGATCCCCAGGCTCCAGATCCGGTAGCCTTCCGCTCCCTCGGAGCGCAGATAGTGGAGGCGGCCCGGCCACGGCTTCGCGAACGGGTCGTCGACGTTGAACGGGACCCCGTCCAGGTCCTCGGGGTAGCGGCCCTGCTCCTGTCGTTGCTGCTCGAGCCACAGGCTCAGGCGCACCAGGCGGAACAGGGCCAGCCCGTGGACGTGGCTCCACCTGACCCGCGGGAAGCTCGGAAGGCTCAGCCGAACCTGCGGGTGGAGGCTCCGCTCCGCACGCCGCGTCAGCTCCGCCTCGACCCGCTCCGCCTGATCGGGGTTCTGGGGCAGCCGCTCCAGGGTCCGGAGCAGCTCATCGGCCTGCGCCAAGGCCCTGGAACCGACCCAGCAGCGCGCCAGGTAGGCCCATCCACTCCGGTCCGGGAGCCATGCGGGGCGGCGCGCGTCACCCCTCACGAGACTCTCGACGAGCGGCACCAGGGCAAGCCGCTCGCCATGCAGGCCCCACCCCCCCTCGGGCGCGAGGGATGGCTCGAGGCGATTCATTGCGTCCACGAGCTGGCCCCAGGGGGCCCGGTCGGTCGAGACCGCCAACTGGCCGGTCGCGGTGAGGCCGAAGCCGCGTAGGGCCACGCCGAGCAGGCTCTGGACCACCGCCCCCTGGCTCCCCATGTCAGCACCGAAGCGCACCACCTCCAGATAGCGCTGGAAGGCCTCCGCCGGCTCCCCTGACTTCGCCCGCAGATGCCCAGCCAGCGTGGCCAGGGTGCCGAGCTCCCGGGCTGCCAGGATGGGAATGGGCGGGACCGTCGTTTCCGCGGCGTCCTCCCAGCGGGTGTGCCAGTCGACCCGGGTGCAGCGCACGGCCTCGCGGAGGCCGTCGACCTCCGCCTGGTGCTCCGCCAACGCCGCCCGCACCGCGGCGTCGATCGGCCGATCCGGGCCTGCTGCGGCGGCCTCTGCGATCTCGGCGGTGATGCGTCGATCGGCGTCCGTGTCCAACGTCCGTTCCACGGCCGCCAGCAGCGTCAGGTAGCGGTCGGCCGCGTTCTCGTCGAGCGGCTCGCCGAAGAGCACGGGCAACCGCAGCGCCGCCACGCGCTGGCGCTCCGCGGCCACCTCGTAGCGCCAGCGCGCCTCGTGCCGCCGGAGCTCCAGACGGGCCCACAGCCCGGCGCCGACCCACGTCCCGAAGAGCGCGGCCAGAACCGCCGCCGCGATGGCCGCCGTGGTGCGCGATCGAAGTCCCATGGGGTGCTAGCGAGACGGGGCGAGCACCACGACCTTGGCGGGCTGGGCGCCGACCACGCGCTCGCCGTTGGCATCGCGGTAGGTGACGCCGTAGATGTCCCGGCGGCGGTCCTTCCAGTTCTGGACCGTGCCGCTCTGCCGGTGCCGCTTGAGCAGCTCCAGGTCGAGGTCGTGGATCAGCAGCGTCTCGACGTTGGGCTGACACTCGGCGGCCACCGCGTCGCGCGCGAACGGGATGTCGGCGGGGGTGAAGATCCCCGACTGGGCATAGTGGATGTCGGCGTTCTCCACGAACGGCAGGTTCCCGATGCAGCCGGAGATCGCCGCGTAGAGGTGGTTCTCGATGCAGCGGGCCTGGGAGCACAGCCGCACTCGGAGGTAGCCGGATCGCATGTCGGTGTTGAAGGGAACGAACAGGAGCTGGGCCCCCTGGTCGGCCGCGATGCGCGCCAGCTCGGGGAACTCCACGTCGTAGCAGACGTTGATGGCGATCCGTCCCCGGTCGGTGTCGAAGACCTCCAGGCGGTCGCCGGGGACCACCCCCCACCAGCGTCTCTCGTTGGGCGTGATGTGCAGCTTGTACTGCTTGCCCAGCGTGCCGTCCCGGCGGAACAGGTAGGAGACGTTGAACAGGGAGTCGTCCTCCACCGTGAAGTGAGAGCCCCCGATCACGTTGATGTTGAACTTGATGGCCAGCCGCGCGAACAGCTCCAGGTACGGCTCGGTGAACTGCGCCAGCTCCCGCGCCGCCAGGCCGGGACGGTGGGCATCGACCAGCGACAGGAGCTGGTTGGTGACCAGCTCCGGGAACAGCACGAAGTCCGACTGGTAGTCGGAGGCGACGTCGATGAAGTACTCGCAGTTGCGGCCGAACTCCTCGAAGCTCTTGATCCGCCGCATCTCGTACTGAACCACCGCGATGCGCACCGGCGCCACGGCCCGGAAGTGCCGTGCCGCGCGCGGCCTGTGGTCGAGATTGGTCCACTCCAGGAAGGTGGCGTAGCCGCGGGAGTCGGTGTCGCCAGGGAAGTAGCCGGGGACGAGCTGCTTGAGCACGAACCCGTTGGCGACCTGCGCCGTCAGCACCGGGTCGAACAGGGTCTTGTCCATCACCCGCTCGACGTACTCCACGGCCGACAGCTCGTCGGCGTGGGCACCGTATCCGGGGATGCGGCCGCCGATCATGATCCGCATCAGGTTCCGCTCGCGGGCCACACGCTTGCGCTCGGCATACAGGCGGCGGGACAGCTTGAGCCCGCGGAAGCGCGGGTCGACCATGATCTCGATGCCGTAGAGAGTGTCGCCCTCCGGGTCGTGATTCCGTATGTAGCCGCTGTCGGAGATCTCCTTCCACGAGTGCCAGGCCGAGTACTCGGAGAAGTCGACGATCAGGCTGCTCGAGGAGGCGACGATCGTCCCGTCCAGCTCCACGACCATCTGGCCTTCGGGAAAGAGCGAGAGCTGACTCTCGATCTGCTCTCGCTTCCAGGGAGTCATGCCTGGAAAGCACGCCTTTTGGAGCTGCACCAGATCGTCGAAGTCCTCGATCCTGAGCGGTCGGATCCGGATCCGACGCTCGAAGGTGGCGAGGTCCAGCTTCTTTCGTCTCGGGCGCTTGGTCACCAAAGCCATTCCCTCCGTGACCGACGGGCCCCGTCCCGACGCTAACCTCGGACACCGTGGGGCCAATGCAGGGTGGGCGTCTCGCCAGGGTACACCGGGCTTCCCTCCTGATGCGACCGGGAGGGGTGTGAGGTGGCCTGAGCTGGGGAGCTGCCTTGGGCTCAGGGCTGGAGGCGGCCCTGCCCAGCCGGGTGCCCCCGGCGTCCTGCCTCCCCGCGATGGCCTTCCTCGTGTCCGGGGAAGAGCAGGGCACCGGCGCACACCAGAAGGCCCGCGGCCAGGGCCACGATCGCCGACCGACGCCGGAAGTAGCAGACGAAGGCGCGCCAGTTGAGGACCAGGTGGAGCAGCCCCGCCAGGCAAAGGACCACGCCCATCCACTCGTGGACGCCCTTGAGCCCGGGGAGGCGAACATGGAACAGCATCAGCAGGCCGGTAGCGGCCACCAGGACGAACGATAGCGCCGTGATCGGGCTCACCCATGTCTTGTGGACGGCCATCCTGGTCATTCACCAACCTCGCATCTTGGCTCAGCCTACGCCATTTCGAACCATTGGACCGGGCGCGCCGGCTAGAGGTTGAAGTCAGTCTCGCAGGCCCTGCTGTATTCAGGGGGACCGGCCGTGCTGCCCCGACGCGGTGGCCGGACGGGCATGCGAAGGTGAGCGCCCTCCGGCGCAGAGCCGAAAGGTCGCGGGGTGAGGGGTGAACGCGTGCCCCATGCTACCATATTCGTTTCCTCTGAGGAGGTCTTCGACCGATGAAGTTCCGAAACGTGGCGCTGATCGCGCACGTCGACCACGGCAAAACCACCCTGGTCGACGCGTTGCTCCGCCAGAGCGGCGTGTTCCGCGCCAACCAGGCGGTGGCCGAGCGGGTGCTCGACTCGGGCGATCAGGAGCGCGAGCGCGGGATCACCATCCTGGCCAAGAACACCGCCATCCATTTCGGCGAGGCCAAGATCAACATCGTCGACACCCCGGGCCACGCCGACTTCGGCGGCGAGGTCGAGCGGGCCCTGAAGATGGTCGACGGGGTGCTGCTGCTGGTCGACGCCGCGGAGGGCCCGTTGCCGCAGACGCGGTATGTGCTGCGCAAGGCGCTGGAGCGGCAGCTTCCGGTAGTCGGCGTCATCAACAAGATCGACCGGGCCGATGCCCGTCCGGTGGCGGTCCTCAACGAGGTCCACGACCTCTTCATTGACCTCGATGCCACCGAGGACCAGCTCGACTTCCCGGTGCTCTACACCAACGCCCGTGCCGGGACCGCGCGCACCGACCCGGAGGGGGAGGATCAGGACCTCCGCCCCCTCTTCGAGGCGATCCTGGAGCACATCCCCGCTCCGGCCGGGCGTGCCGGCGACCCCCTGCAGCTCCTGATCGCGAACCTCGACTACAGCGACTACTTGGGGCGGCTGGGCATCGGCCGCATCTTCTCCGGGCGCCTGTCGGTCGGGGACGATGTGGCGATCGCCAAGCTCGACGGAGCCCTGGCGCGGACCCGGGTCACCAAGCTCCTCGTCTTCGAGGGGCTGGAGCGGGTGGCGGTGGACGCCGCCGAGTGCGGCGAGATCGTGGCCCTGGCCGGCGTGGAGGGGATTGCCATCGGCGAGACGGTGACCTCGGCCGAGACCCCCCGCCCGTTGCCCAAGCTCGGCATCGACGAGCCCACCATCTCGATGGTCTTCTCGGTCAACACCTCGCCCGTCGCCGGGCGCGAGGGCCGATGGGTCACCTCGCGCAAGCTCAGGGAGCGGCTGGACAAGGAGCTGCTCACCAACGTCTCGCTGCGCCTGGTGCCGACCGAGCAGACCGAAGCCTTCAAGGTCATGGGCCGCGGCGAGCTGCAGCTCGCGGTGCTGATCGAAACCATGCGTCGGGAGGGGTACGAGCTGTCGGTGTCCAACCCGGAGGTCATCACCAAGGACGAGGGAGGGAAACGGCGAGAGCCGCTGGAGCTGTTCATCCTCGACCTGCCCGAGGCCTACATGGGCGTCGTCCTCGAGAAGCTGGCAATGCGCAAGGGCAAGATGGCCAAGATGGTGAACCACGGCTCCGGGCGGGTGCGGCTCGAGTTCCAGGTGCCGACTCGGGGCCTGATCGGCATCCGCACCGAGATCCTGACCGACACCCGTGGCACGGCGGTGATGAACGGCCTGCTCGAGGGGTACATCGACTGGCAGGGGGAGATCCCTCTGCGCACCACCGGGGCGCTGGTCGCGGATCGAGCCGGCGAGACGACCGCCTACGCCCTGAGCCACCTCGAGGACCGGGGCGAGCTCTTCGTGGGGCCCGGCACCGCCGTCTACGAGGGGATGATCGTGGGCGAGAACGCCCGCGCCGACGACATGGACATCAACGTCTCGAGGACCAAGAAGCTCACCAACATGCGCGCCTCTACCGCCGACGAGGCAGTCCGGCTGACGCCGCACCGGATCCTCAACCTGGAGCAGGCCCTCGAGTTCATCAGCTCGGACGAGCTGGTCGAGGTCACCCCCGCCTCGATCCGGCTGCGCAAGCGTCTGCTCTCGGCCAGCCAGCGGGCCACCCAGCGCGCCAAGCGCCGGAGCTGAGCGCTCCGGCGGCTGCCCCCCGTTGCCGCGGCGAGTGTAGACTGAGGACACCTTGCGCAGATCCTGGCTGCTGCTCGGCCTGCTGGGCGTCGCCTATCTCGCCAGCCGTGCTTACGATCTGACCCGGCTACCGCTGTTCGTCGACGAAGCGATCCACCTCGACTGGGCACGTCGCCTGGTCCACGAGGGACGGGTGCTGCGGATCCTCGACGACGGGAAGCTGCTGCAGGTACTGGCGATGGCACCCACCGTGCCGTGGGTGGCCGACCCCGCCTGGTGGGGACGGCTGACCACGGTGGTGGTGGGTGGGCTGGGCCTGTGGGCCTGCTTCCGTCTCGGATGGCTGATCGAGGCCCGGGTCGGCCTGACGGCGGCCTTCCTGTACGTGGTGTGTCCCTTCACGCTGTTCTACGATCGTATGGCGCTGGCCGACGGCTTTCTCTCCGTCTTCGCGGGGTTGGCGCTGTACCAGAGCCTCGCCTTCCAGGCGGCGCCGTCTCGATCGGGATCGGTACGCCTCGGCCTGGCCATGGCGGCGGCGGTCCTGTCCAAGGTGCCCGGCCTGGTTGCGCTCGTCTTCCCGCCGCTGTGCCTGCTGGTCCTCGGCCCCCCGGCCGGAAGCTGGCGCCGCCGGATAGGCGCCGCCTACGGCATCACCCTGGCGCTGATCGCCTACCCGGTCTTCCATTTCTTCACCCGCACCGGCCAGCTCGGCATGAAGGCGGAGCTGGCCGAAGCCGACCGGCTGGCGGCGATTCAGTACAACGGCAGCCTGGTGCTGGAGTGGCTGCTCAACTACTGGACCGCCCCGATCCTGGTGGCCGGCGTGGCGACGGCGCTCTGGGCGGTGGCGACCCGGAGTCGCCGAGAGCTGGTGCTGGCTGGCGCGTCGGTGGCCCCGCTGCTGGCCTTCATCCTGGTGGGCTTCCACCTGTTCCCGCGCTACGTCTTGCTCGCCACCATCCCCTTCCTGGCCCTGGCGGCGCGTGGCGTGTGTGCCCTCGAGGCGTTCCTGGGGGGCCGCCTCGGGCTGTCGTCGGGGCAGCGCCTGGCCTCCTCGCTGCTGCTGGTGGTCCTGGTGGCCGGTCCGGCACTGGTGCGCTCCCGGCTGCTGCTGGTCGATCCGAGCCGCGCCCGGCTTCCGAGGGCCGACCGGTTCCAGTACGTCGAAGGCTGGCCCTCCGGCTACGGGTGGGCGGAAGCCGCCGAGTGCGTCCGCGACGCCGCTGCGCGCTCGCCTCAGGGCGTGTGGCTGCTGGCCGACCGCGCCGACCATCGCACCGCGATCCGGGTGCTCCGGGGCTACCTGATGAACGACCCGAGGATCGAGATCGTCCCGGTGAACATGCGTGACCCGCGCACCCAGGCCTTGGTGGGACTGTGGGCGCGCCAGCGCCGCGCACTGGTGCTCCGATCCGGGGCTCGTCCCGAGAAGCTGCCGCCGCTCCCGGTGACCTCCGACTATGGGTTCGAGCGGCTACGGGGCTTCTTCAAGCCGGACGGTACCCTGGTGGGGGAGCTGTACCTCACGATCCCGCGCGGGGAGTGAGCCCAGCCTCTCCCAGCGCAGCGCGGAGCTTGGCCCGCAGCGTCTCGATGGTGAAGGGCTTGGCCAGGAAGCCGACGGTGGGGCTGTCCTCGAGGGTGCGCAGGCCCTCGTCCTCGCTGAAGCCACTGGCCAGCAGCACCGGGAGCCGGGGGCGGATCGCCAGCAGCTCGTGCACGACGTCGGTCCCGCTGGCGTCGGGCATCGTCAGGTCCACGATGGCGAGCACGAAGTCCGCCGGCGAGACCCGGAATTGCTGAAGGGCCTCGCGGCCGCCGCCGGCGGCCGCCACCTGGAAGCCCAGGTACTCGAGGATCTCCTGTCCCACCTCGCGCACGGAGGCCTCGTCGTCGACGAACAGGACCACACCGGAGCCGCGCCAGGCGTCGTCGGTGGCCACGGCCGAGGCCGGCTCCGGGCGGACCGAGGCCGCCGGGATCAGGACCCGAACCAGGCTACCCGCCGCGGGCCGGCTCTCCACCCGGATCGTGCCGCGATGGCCGCGTACGATGCCCAGGACCGCGGCCAGGCCCAGTCCCCGTCCCGAGAACTTGGTGGTGAAGAAGGGGTCGAAGAGTCGGCCCCGGGTCAGCTCGTCCATGCCGCAGCCGGTGTCGCGGACCTCGAGCTCGACGTAGTCGCCCTCCGGCAGCGGCTCGGCCAGGTAGGGTGAGGTCAACTGATCGGGCGGGCAGTGCCTGAGGCGGGTGGCGATCGACACCGTGCCCGCCGCCTCGCCGATGGCCTCCGAGGCGTTGATGGTCAGGTTGAGGACGATCTGGCGGAGCTGGGTCGGGTCGGCCACCACGGCGGGCAGGCCGGGGTCGAGCTGGAAGCGAAGGCTCACGTTCTTGGAGACCGACAGGCCGAGCAGGTCCTCCATCTCATGGACCAGGGCGGAGAGGTCGAGGGGTGCCAGGTCGAACTGCGCCCGGCCCGAGTACGCCAGCATCTGCCGGCACAACTCGGTGGCGCGGGCGGCGATCTCACGCACCGCCGCAAGGCGCCGATGCACACCGTGGTCGGGGCTGGTTTCGACGAGGGCCAGGTCGGTGGTCCCGACGATGCCCGTGAGGAGGTTATTGAAGTCGTGGGCGATGCCTCCGGCCAGGACCCCGAGGCTCTCCAGCTTCTGAGCCTGGCGCATGCGCTCCTCGATCCGCTGCCGCTCCGTCTCGGCCCGTTTGCGCTCGGTGATGTCCCGTAGCGAGCCGACGATACGGGTCTCCCCGGTCTCCTCGTCCACCGCCAGGCTCAGGTTGGCGGCCGAGGTGACGACCCGGCCGTCGGGCAGGTGCACCTCGGACTCGAAGTCGCGGACCCGGCCGTGCTGCCGCAGCGCCGCGATCAGGCGGGCCCTTTCGCCCGGCCGGGCGTAGAAGTCCAAGCTCGAGACGAGGTGTGGGGCGAAGTCGGGACCCAGCCAGCGCCTGGCGGACGGGCTGATCTCGAGGATGCGCCCGTCCAGGGTCGTCTCCACGTAGACCTCGTCGAGGTTCTCGAAGATCCGCTGGAGGCGCGTCAAACTGCGCCGCAGGTCGCTTCGGGCACGGGTCACCTCGAGGACCGCCGACGACGTCCCGTGGGTCATCAACAGCACCAGAGCCAGGTAGGAGTACTCCAGGAGATAGACGAAGCTGTAGAGCTCGCTGGTCACCGCCAGGTCGTTGAGGGCGCCGAGCAGGAAGATGCCGACCGCGAGCGCGAGCCGCCGTGCTCGGGGACGCTCCGCGGGGGTCACGTTCCAGAGGAAGCGTCCGGCCAGGGCCAAGACGTAGAAGATGACCAGGCCGTGGACCGCGTCGGAGATGCGGAGCAGGACGCCGTGACGGAGCTCCTGGTAGACGATCGTCGCGCCCCAGGGGAGGTGCACCGTGGTGATCCGCCGGGGCTCGGCCAGCACCCAGTCGTTCCAGAGAAGGACGAGCGCCAGGGCGTGGAGGAGGTAGTAGACGACCAGCGCCCACCCCACGCGGCGCGACCCCAGGTGCGTGTAGCTCCGGGCGAACCAGAACAGCGCCGGAGACGCCAGCGCCAGCGCCAGGTTCTGCAGGCGCTGGCCCAGCTCCGCCGGGAAGAGCGCCCCCTCGGAGTACGAGGCGGCCGCCCCCAGGTCGTACAGGCCAATGCCGAGGCAGAGCAGGGCGAAATAGAGGTGCTCGCGCTCGCGGGTGCTGCGGGAGTAGATGAGCCAATGCCAGAGGCCCACGAAGAGGACCACGGCGGCCATCGCGATCGGCAGCACCGAAACCAGTGACATCGGCGTGTCCCGACGGCAAGGGAGGGGGCAGCGTCGCCGAGCATACCCCAACCCGATGCGGCCGGGGCCCGACCGCTAGTGCCTAGCGCCGCTTCAGCGTGACCCGGAGGCTGACGTCGCCGATCACGATCGTGTCGCCGTCCGCGAGGGGCTCGGCGTCCTTGGCCTCCCGGTCGTTGAGTCGAGTGGGGTTGGCGCCGGCGTCGTGCTGGAGGTACGCCTGCTGTCGGTCGTCGCCCAGCCGAACGCGCGCCTGGCGACGGGAGACGGTCGGGTGATCGATCCGGAGCTCGGCGTCGGTGGCGCGACCGAGCCGATACTCGCCCGGGTTGGTCACCACGAGATCGACACCTTCACCGGAGAGGCGTAGCTCGATGATCTGGCTGTCGGCCGGTCCCATGAGCACGGTGGCTTCGACAGGCTCAGGCGACGGCGGCGCCTCCGGAGTCGCTGAGCGAACCCGAGACGGCTCTTTCCGGGGCGCGGCGGGCTCAGGCACTGCCGGCGCCGGGCGGGTCGGCTCGGCGGCCGGTGGGAGCGCGGCCTCGGGAGCGGCGGCCTCGGGAGCGGCGGCCTCGGGGGCAGGCGGCGTCACCTTGGGAGGCGGTGGCGCTGGAACGGCGGGCTTGGGCGGCTTCTCCGGAGCCGCCTTCGAGGTTGCCGCGACGTCACGCGGGGAACTCACCGGCCCGGCCGGACCGGGACGCACATCCGGCGGCCGGCCGGACGCCACCCGAGGCTCCGCTGGCCGGGGCTTCGGGGCGTTCGGCACCTTCGGCGCCGGCGCGGTCGCACCCGAGGCCGCGGGCTTGTCGGTACCGGCTGGCGTGGCTTGCCTTCGGATCCCCGACTCCACCGCCAACTGCTCCCGCATCGCCTTGATCTGGGCCTGCTCGTCGGCGTCCCAGTCGAAGCGGGTCTTCCACTCCGGGGAGAAGTCCGCCTCGTCCTCTTCCTCGCCTGGCGTCTCTTCTCCCGGCGTCTTAGCCGGGATCGAGACCGGCGTGAACGCCCCTGACGCCGAGGTGACCTCCCCGAGGTCCACCTCGACACGCCAGAAGGCGGCACCAGCGAGCGAGATCTCGTCGCCGTGCCGGAGCGCCCCGGTTCGCGCGCGCACCCCATTGACGAAGGTCCCGTTGGAGGAGCCGAGATCGTGGACCACCAGCCGATCGGCGCTTCGCTCGATCCGGGCGTGCATCTTGGAGACCGCCCCGCCCTCGACCAGCACGTTGCAGGCCTCCGAGCGCCCCAGGATCGTCTCACCGACCGGGAGCTCACAGGCGGTGGCCTCTCCGGCCAACGGGACCAGACGGGCCCCCGTGATGCCCTTCCTGCGGACCGGCTCGTATCCTTCGCCCCGCAGCAGGTAGATCAGGCTGAGCTCCCGTCCGAGCGTGATCACGTCGAGGTGGCGCAGCCTTTCGTGCCTGACCGCCTCGCCGTTGAGGAAGGTCCCGTTGGTGCTCTGAAGGTCCTGGAGCCAGTGAGCCTTGCCGTCCCAGGTGATGCGGGCGTGCCGGCGCGAGACCCCCTCGACCGGCACCGAGACCGACAGCCCGGCGTCGCGGCCGATCAGGGCCTCGTCACCCTCGACCTCGAAGGTCAGGGTCAGTCCGGAGCGCACGCGGCAGTAGAGCTGGGCGGTCATGGTCGGGCCGGTGGGTGGTAGTCGTGGCAGCTCTGACAGCCTACCGAGGCCCGCCCGGCGCGGTGACACTCGCGACAGCTGTCGACCCCCCTGAAGTCGAGCTCGGACGAGTCGTCGCTGGTCTCGATCGACCACGCCGGCTGGGGGCCCTGGCTGACGTGGCAGCTTCGGCAGCTCCCACCCTGGGTGAGGTGGTCCCGATGAGTGAAGCGGGCCCGCCACAGGACCGACTGAGCGGCCTGCACCGGGGCCATGGCACCCACCGGCGAGATCTCGTGGCAGTACCGGCACCCCTTGGTGAGCGCCAGCAGCGCCTGCTGCTTCCGCTCGGCTTCCACTCTGGTCAGCGTGCCGGTGGCCACCGGCACTCGGTCCAGCTCCGCGGCGCGGCGCCCCGCCACCGCCAACGCGGCGCCGCGGGCCAGGCGCGCGGCGGCGCGCAGCGGCGCGGACGGGGGCAGCGCCCCCCCCGGCAGGAGGGCG